>CAYNAD010000001.1:0-44017 GCA_964395215.1 uncultured Candidatus Saccharibacteria bacterium
AAACAAACATTTAATCTTTTTCAGTCAGCAAAACTTTTTGTATTACCGTCAATTTTTCACTCGGAGGCCTTTGGTATTGTTCTTATTGAGGCAATGGCTTGTGGCACGCCCCTTATCTCTACCGAATTAGGGACTGGAACAAGCTGGGTCAATCAAGATGGTCAAACCGGTCTTGTGGTGCCCCCAAGAGATATCAAGGCCCTAAATATAGCCATTAAGAAGATAATGGAAAATAAAGAATTGGCTCAAAAGATGAGCCAAGCAGGGAGGAATAGAGCAAAAGAGAAATTTGATTTGAAAACAATGCTTGTTGAGATAGAAAAAATTTATCAAACTATTTAGTTATTCGTTTCTAAAAAATAATTGGAAAGTTTTTAAGAGGATTATTAGGTCTAAGAGTAAAGACCTATTTTTTATATAATAAAGGTCATATTCAAATTTTTCAAAACCATCGTTTATTGTTCTTCCGTATCTGAATTTAATTTGCGCCCAGCCCGTGAAACCGGGTTTTATGAGATGGCGAAGCTGGTAGTGGGAGATTTTTTCTTCTAATTGATTGACAAAGATAGGGCGTTCCGGTCTTGGGCCGACAAGAGAAATATCTCCTTTGATAATATTTAGCATCTGTGGTAATTCGTCCAGATGGATTCTTCTTAATATTTTCCCTATTCTCGTGGCGCGTGGATCTTGTTTTTCAGCCCAAACAGCTCCGTTGCTCTCTGCCTTTTCTCGCATAGAGCGGAATTTAATTAGTTGAAAGTTCTGTCTGTTTTTGCCTACTCGTGTTTGTCTGTAAAAAATTGGTCCCGTACTGTCCATTTTTATTAGTAGAGCAATAATGAGCCAGAATGGAGATGTTATAATCAGAATTAAGCACGACAGGACTATGTCTGTCACTCTTTTCATTTTATCTTGAAGCCCTCTTTTCCCTTCTTTTAGGTTTTCCAGGAACCACATATAGTCCAAATTGTTGATAGGTATTTTTTGAAAAATAATTTCATGAGCTCTCGCGATATCTAGGATATTGACTTGATGGATAAGACAATCGTACAGATATTTTTTAAGTTCCTTATTGGAAGACATTTCTTTAGTAGCGACAATAATCGTATTTATGCGGGAGCTCTTAATCTTTTCAGATAAATTAGCAATTGCTTGAATGGGAATAATTTCTATTAGCTCATATCCAAGATGAGGATTATCTTTAAGAGCAAGGGCGAGATTTTCTGATTCTTGAGTTAGCTCTATAATGGCGACTCTGTTCTTGAAAAATGAGCTGAATAGTTGTAGAAATATTTTACGCCAAAGAAATAGAAATACTCCTGATAATAAAATTACAATAAGGAGATTTGTTTTTGGTGCTATCGTGGGGATGGTATAAAAGAAGACAATTCCTATAACAAGGCACGAAAGCATAGCTAAAAGTATTCTTACTGCAAAGGACACGCCTCTCTTGAGCAGGTCAAGTTCATATAGATCAAAAACAAAGAATACAAATAGCCATATCAGGTATAGAAGAGAAAAAGGAAGTAGGTGTTTTAGAAGATTTTCTTGGGAAAAGCTTTGACCATAACGTAAAATTAAGGTTATAATCAAACAAATATAGAGAATAGCTATATCTCCTGAGAGAAGAATCATTTTTCTAAAAACAAGTTTATTAAACATTAATCTATTCTAATCAGTTTATGGGTAAAAAATCAAGAGCAAAAAGAGAAAGACAGGAAAAAGGGGGAAAGAGCCCTTCTTGTAAAGCAATAGTTTCTCAACCAAAAACTATTGGAGAAGCGATATTACTTTTCTTAGTTTATGGGGCGACTTATCTGATGGCTCTTACTCCGTTTATCGTTAGATCCCGCTATTTTTTTCCTTACGTAGGGCCAAAAGGCCTGTATTTAATGGGTTTGATAGAAATAGCGTTTTTTGCTTGGGTGGTTTTGGCATTCTTAAGCCCGAAATATAGGCCCAAAAAGAACGCAGTACTGTTGGCATTGGTTGGCTATATAACAATTTTGATTTTAGCTACCTTATTCGGGGCAGATCCTTTACGTAGCTTTTGGTCTAAATTTGAAAGAATGTCTGGCCTTCTAATGTGGCTTCATCTTTTTGGTTTTTTTATTGTGTCCAGTTCTGTGTTTAAGAGGAAGCATTGGGAAAGGATTTTCCTAACATCTCTTGGGGTCGCAGTATTTATTTGTATTCTCTTTTTTACAGACACAGACAGCGCGCTTACTGCCAAAGGTGGCTCTACTCTTGGAAATAGCTCTTTCCTAGCCACATATCTTCTTTTTAATATTTATTTTGCCATTTATCTTTTTTGCAGTTTTTTGCCGGAAGCAATAAGGAAAATTAAAGCAAAGGAAGAAGCCCTGTCACTTGTGCTGAAAGTAACGCTTGTTGTTACCTCATTTATTTTTATGCTTGTTGTGTTGGGTTTAAGTAACGGAGACGCAGCCATAATTTCCTGTATCGGAGGATTTGGATTAATTTTTCTTTTTTGGTTTGCTTTTCAAATTAAAAAATTATGGATTAGAAAGATCGGGAAGATATTGGTGGCTTTAGGATTTATTGTTTATTTCTCAACAGTTTTTCTTTTGCTTTATCCGGGTAGTTTTCTTCAAACATATTATCTTAATTTCAGAACCGAAGCTCGTCCGATTGTTTGGCAAAATGCTTGGCAGGGCTTTGAAGAAAGACCAATTCTTGGCTGGGGGCCACAGAATTTTGGTTTTGTGTTTGAGAAAAATTTTGACCCCTGGATTGTTGCCAATGGGAAGCCTAATTTTGACCAAGCTCATAATGTTGTAATGGATAATTTAGTTGACGCGGGCGCCCTGGGATTTATTGGGTACTTATCTCTTTTTGGTTCTGTTTTCTGGGTTTTGTGGAAAAGGTATCGCAAGAGCAAACTCGCATTCTGGGCAGCAGCGATTTTCTCTGCTCTCTTGGTTGCTCATTTCACCCAAAACCTTACTGTTTTTGATATGCCTGCCAGTTTCTTGATGCTATTCTTTGTAATTGGGTTTTCTGGTTCTCTTGCAAGTAGCGATGAAGAGCAGGACGATAAGATTCAGAAAAAACGCATATCTCCTGTAGTGGTAATTTTGTGTGTTGTACTATTTATGTTTTCTTTTACTTATTTTGTTCGTAAGCCAACCTTGGCTGGACAAGGAGTGGTTCAAACTCTTATTTCGCAGACACACGACCAGAGAATGCAGGCATATGAACAGGCACTACATTCTTCACCAACGGGAATATATCAGATTAGAAATCATTTAGCTGGTAGCTTACTTAAGAGAGCTGGAAAAGGAGATGCTATTGAGGAAGAATTTAGATTTATAAGTCAGGAATTAGAGAAGAGTTTACAATCGTCTCAGTTAGATTATGATAGTCGTCTTGCCTTAGCCAAACTTTATAACGAATATGGTGTGCGTTATGACCAAACGAAACTTCTACGAGCCGAAGAGATTTTGAGTGAGGCCATTAAATTAAGTTCGACTAACCAGAGGGCTTATTGGGAAATGTCAAAGACCTATTTTATACTAAATATGCCCGATGAATCAATTTCCTATGCAGAGCAAGCGATTGCCATTGATCCTAATTTAGCATATTCTCATCTTCTTTATGTTAATGTTTTGAATATTCAAAATAAACATGAATTAGCAATAGAAAAAGCCAAAGAAGCTCTGATGATTGTGCCAGAAAATCAAGCGAAAAAAATCCAACCAAGCTTTAAGGAAAATTTAGAAAATATTTTAGGGATTGAAGACTTAGGGGTTGACAAGCAATGATCTTTTTGATAAGATATAAGTAATTAGTGAGTGTTCCTAAGCTTTGCTTGGAACTCCATAAATCAGCAAAAGCCCCTTCGGGGGTTTTTGCTTTTATTTATCTTATATTATGCCCTTGCGCTATTTTTGACATACCAGACCAACGCGACCCGACCTCTTGAAGAGGTTGGGTCGCGGGAGGGGGTCGGTCGGGTCGCAGAGATGATCATTCGGGTCTTGTTGTGGGGGCTTTGCGAGTTTTATTTAAAAACTAAATTTGCTTTTATTTTTTTTGCTAATGAAAAATCTTTTAACTTCTTTGGTTTATGTTTGAATAAATCAAAACCTTTCTCTTCATGTCTTGGGACAAGATGCCAATGGACATGGTTTGATTCATCCATATATATTAAATAAACTTTATTAAGTCGAAGGGTTTCAAGAAGCGCATTTCTGACAGCAAAAATTGTATCCATCAAATAGTCATAATCCCTATCAGGCAAAAGGTGCAAATCTTTAACTTCTTTTTTCCAAACTATAACAGTGTGTCCCTTTACAATAGAATCTATCGCAAGACAAGCATATAAATGTTCATCTTCATATATGATGGATTCTTTTGGGGCAATAGGTAAACTGCTCATATTCAATAATCATAACATGCTTAGGTAAAAAAAATAGGGGATGACGATAAATCGCCACCCCCTTTTATTGCATCATTGTGATGCTTCTAGCATCGAGAGTACCAAATCCAGAACCCTTTGTCCCGCCATGTAGTCAGTCTTGGGGAAGTCAGGATTTTTGAGGGTGCAGGTGAGCGTCCGTCTACGAAAACTTTCGCTTGTGAGTGCTCTTTTTATCAGACTTCTGCAGCCAAGTTTTGTGTATCCCACAGGAATCAATTTCTTTCTAGTGAGAATGAATTTGTCCTGCTCTGCCGAAAAACCGGGTTGAAGACTGAGACTTGGGCGATTCATATAGATCGCTTCTAAGCCAACAGTACTTCCAGTCATGAACACCGTAGAGCAAAAAGGGATTAATTCAATAGTGTTTATTTCTTCAGCCAAAACCATTTCTGGGCAGCCTTGAAGAAATCCCCTTATTTCTTTCTTTTCTTGTTTCGGCATTCTGGGATGTAAGGTTACTATTACTCTGGCAACCTCTTTTTGCTGTGTGGGTAATAAACCCAGAAGCTCAAGGCAAATTAGCCGGATGATGTCCATATCCCAAAATGGTAAGTTCTGTTCTGACTCTCTGAAGGCGTTGCCAGCATAGAGTGTGATAACTCCGCTGCCCAAGTCTAGTTTTCTTCGGATATCTGCTTCTTGATGACTACTCGCAGAACGGGCCTTCTCGAGATGGTTATCAAAATAGGGATTTCCTGTAATTACCAACTTGTTTCGAGGAAAACCCTGTTCAACCATTTCTCTTATAGCCAGAACATCCATTACCGCTATCTTGTCGGGCAAGTACTGAAAGCGCTCGCTGGAAAAGATGTCCGAAAATCTCTCAGTGTAGTTGCCCCAGAAATCCAGTACAGCCAAGGACTGAATTCTTAATTCCTTAGCAGCAAGCGTCAGGGTTTGCTCAATTACTTCCTTTTGGCTTTCTGCCTGTGAACTAGTGCCCGTGAGCACTAAGTCAGGTTCAACTTTTTGTAGAAGTTGTTTCATCGCAGACAAAGAAACGTCAGAGAGTCCGTAGTCGGCAAGTTCTTTATACACAATTCCGGCTTTAGCAAAGATAATTTTCGCCGGTGAATTATGTGCAACCACTGTGATTTCGGGTAGCTTTGGGTCTTGCTGAATTTTCCGCAAAACAGGGGCAATAGCATTTGCTGCGCCCGGATGGCACGCCGTCGCTAGTATCTTCTGGCTCATCGGTTCCTCCTTTTGGTTTGATATATTTGGTTATTATAGGGTACAGATTGGAATTTAAATTCATTATACTATAATTCTTTATAAAGTCAAATACGAAAAGAAATTAATAAAATATACCCTTGCGCTATGTTTGACATTTGTTATCATATAAGTGGGTCTCCGTGCTGCACTCGCTAATTAGATTTATCGGAGTTTAACGGCGGAGGCCCGTAAGGGAAGAATTATCAATAATTAATTTCAATGGTAGATATAAAAGTATTATTACCAAAAATAAAAGAAAATGTACCCTTGGCTGGATATGCCAGTTTCAAGATAGGAGGATGGGCAAAATATTTCCTTGAAGCAAACACCAAGGAGGAATTAATTAGTGCCCTAAAGATAGTAGAGCAGGAAAATCTGCATTTTTTTATTTTAGCTGGCGGGAGCAATATTTTGTTTCCTGATAATGGTTTTGACGGTTTAGTGATTAAAATTCAGTTTTCAGATTTTAAATGTCTTGATTCTGGAATTTATGCCGAAGCAGGCGCTAAATTATCAGACATCGTAGATTTAGCAGCAGAGTCAGGGCTATCAGGTTTAGAGTGGGCAGCAGGCATCTATGGTACTGTAGGAGGCGCTGTGAGGGGTAATGCAGGGGCTTTTGACGGTTCTATGTCTTCTGCTATAGGAAAGGTAGAGGCCTTTGATATTGAAGACAAAGATATAAAGAGTTTTAATAATCAAGATTGTGAATTTGTTTATAGAGAAAGTATTTTTAAGAAGAATAAAAATTTAATTATTCTTTCAGCAGAGCTGAATTTTGTGAAGGGAGATAAAGAAAAGATAGAAGAACAGATGTGTAAAAATATTGAATATCGCAAGGAGAACCAACCTCTTGATAAACCTTCTGCTGGTTCAATTTTTAAAAATCCTGAATTTAAGATTATAAACAAGGAACTTTTAAAAGATTATCCTGATTTAAAAAAGTTTTCATCAAAAGGCATTGTTCCAGCTGGTTTTTTAATCGATAAAGCCGGGCTTGGAGGACAAAGAATAGGTAATGCCAGGATTTCTGAAAAACACAGTAATTTTATAGTCAATCTTGGCAGAGCCAGAGCAGAAGATGTGATTAATTTGATAGATTTGGTTAAAGAGAAAATAGGAGCTCTTTTTGGCATTGAGCTTGATCATGAAATTAAAATTGTTAAATAGCTATTATGATTATTCAAATTAAGGCCACGAATATTGAATTAAATGAATCACTCCGTATTTTTGTTGAAGAAAAGGTGAGCGAGCTTAAGAAAAATTTAGTTAAGTTTGAGGAAGTGCCCCAAATAGGAAGAGAGAAGATAGATGTTCGAGTAGAAATAGGCAGAACCACTCATCATCATAAAAAAGGAGATATTTTTAGGGCAGAAATTCAGGTTTATCTGCCCAAGCAACTTTTAAGAGCAGTGGTAAAGAATATTGATTTAAGAAGTGCCATTATTGAAGCCAGAGATGAATTGGACAGGGAAATTCGGAAATACAAGGGCAAAAGATTGGGTCGGGCCAGAGGATGGGCAAGAAAGGTAAAAATGACTAGCAGGAATATGAGTCTTTTCAAAAGAAAATAGCGTAAAATATTATATTTATTTTAATTAAGCCATTGCTCAAAGGGGCAGTGGCTTGACTTTTTATATTTTTATGTTATTTTAAATATAATCTCAAGTTAGCCAGGAGGTGGCTGATGAAAGAACAAGAGCTTTTAGCAATATTGGCAACAGTAGTCGGAGCAGTACTTTTGGCTATTGCGGTTATACTTTCGGGAGGCGAAGTTGTAGTTCAAGGAGAATTTGTTTTACCTGTGGTGCTGGTTCAGTCCAACATTCTACCAGTTGCCGAGTTCATTTTTTCCTCGGACACTAATGCCGACGACGGTGTTGTCCGTTTCTCTGGAATTTCGTATGACCCGGACGGTTATATTGTGGACAGCACATGGAGCCTTGGAGACGGAACCCGAGGCGTCAAGGGTGACAGAATCGGTCATACCTATGCCGTAAGTGGCGTTTACACAGTGACTTTGACTGTTACCGACAATATGGGCGCTACAGATTCCAAGAGTAAACAAGTGGGTGCCTTCGTCAACCGCGGTCCGCATGCTCAGTTTACTGGAACGGTTAGTCGTTGCACCGGAGCCTATGCGTTATTGGAACTTGATGCGTCATCGTCATGGGACGATGGTTATATCGTGGGTTATCGTTGGTTCCAAAACGGCGAGGAATTGCCACGGTCCGGCGCACAAAAATCAATCTGGGTAACGTGTCGATCCACTTACAATATTGTCTTGATTGTGACGGACAATAATGGACGGCAAGATGATGCCTGCAGATTGATCTATGCACCATGAGACCTATATCGTCCCGCCCCCCCCGCCCCCTGTTCTGTTTCTAGAACAGCGGGGCTTTCTTTTATTATGCTTGACTGATTGTCATTTTAATGATATAATATTAGTGAACGAAAGGAGAGGATTTCGATATGACTAAGAGAATTGTAGTAGCGGTAGCTGTGTCGGCTATGTTGATGATTTTTCTTTGTGGTTGTGAATTGATTCAGGGCTTTTTGCCCGGGCTTGTCCCAGAAGCTGTCATCAACATTACAGAAACACACCTTCAGCCAGGCAAGTCCGTCCCAGTGTCGGCAGAAGGATCAATGAGCCCCAGTGGGAATGCATTAACGAAGTTTATTTGGAACTTCGGCGATGGAACAGGCGAGATGGTTTCCCCTAACCCTTCCCATTCCTATCAGAGAGGTGGTAGCTATACTATCACATTGGTAGTAGTAGACGATTTGGGATTACGCAGTAATCCAGCCACTATTCTGGTTACTGTCAACCATCGTCCTGTCCTTATAGGATTTCTAGAGGAGCTCACTGATTTTCCGAGTGGACAGGGATTCTATTGCATTCTAGATGGGCAAGTGATTTATCCCAATGCTAAGACTGGACCACTAGGGATTATCTCAGCAGTGCGTTACACATACTGGAAAATTGACTCTTCGTCTTCTTCTGATCCTGATGGATGGATTGTCTCTCGATACTTGAGTTGGTCAGGTCGTGACTTCGAAATCGGTCAAATTGATTATTTCGCGGTTCCAGCAGATGGAGATATTTATAGGAACCTGGGACTTACCCTGATCGACAACGAAGGATTGAAGAACACTATATACTACGACGTAACCAGTCCTATTGGTTAGGTCACCCCCCCGCCCCCTGTTCTGTTTCTAGAACAGCGGGGCGCTTCTTTTTTTGTTTTTAGTATGTTAGATTTAGAATATGTCTATACTCAAAAAAATCTTTGGGGACGAGAATGAAAAATATCTAAAGAAGATTCAGCCCTTGGCTGATGAGATTAATAAGCTTGAAACAGAATTTGAGCGGTTTTCAGTTGAAGAGCTGAAAAGTAAAACAAAAGAGTTTAAAGAACAAATTAAAACAGGAACAAGTATAGATGCTCTTTTACCACGAGCATATGCTTTAGTGCGGGAAGCAGCTAAAAAAACATTAAATCAAAGACACTTTGATGTTCAACTGATTGGCGGTATTGCCCTGCATCAAGCCAAAGTGAATGAAATGAAAACAGGAGAAGGAAAAACTCTTGCCTCAACTCTGCCAACTTATCTAAATGCTTTAGAAGGAAAAGGAGTTCATGTTGTTACAGTAAATGAATACCTAGCAAAAAGAGATACTGTTTGGATGGGCCAAATATATCATGCCTTGGGCTTAACAGTTAGCTGTTTAGTTCATCAAGGAGCTTTAATGTATGATCCTGATTATAAACCGGGCGAAGGGACGGAAGAACCGGAGGATTCAGAAGCACGGGATAAACAAAGGGATGAGCTTGGAGGATTTAAGGTCGTAGAAAGCTACTTAAGGCCTGTATCTAGAAAAGAGGCATATTTAGCAGACATTACTTATGGCATTAATCATGAATTTGGTTTTGATTATTTGCGGGATAATATGGTCCATAATCCAGAGCAAAGAGTTCAGAGAGGGCTTAATTTTGCCATAATTGACGAAGTTGATTCTGTTTTAATAGATGAAGCTCGAACTCCTCTGATTATCTCCGCTCCTGACATGGAAAGTTCTGGACTTTATAAAGAGTTTTCTCAATTGATACCAAAATTGAGCAAGGATACTGATTATGAACTTCACGAGAAAGAAAAAGCCGCTACTCTTACAGAGGAAGGTATTGAAAAAGTTGAAAAGATTCTTGGGCTTGAAAATATTTATCAAGAAAAAGGCATTAGATATCTTCATTATTTAGAGCAGGCATTGAGGGCAAATGTTTTATTTCAAAAAGACAGGGATTATGTTTCTAAAAACGGCGAGATTATTATTGTTGATGAGTTTACTGGTCGGTTAATGCCTGGCAGAAGATGGTCAGGGGGTTTACATCAGGCAATAGAGGCAAAAGAAGGACTTGATGTTAAACCAGAATCATTAACCTTGGCTTCTATTTCTATTCAAAATTATTTTAGAATGTACGACAAGCTCGCTGGAATGACTGGTACTGCCGTTAGTTCTGCGGAAGAGTTTGAAAAAGTTTATAAACTTAATGTGGTTGTGATGCCGACTAACGAACCAGTTGCAAGAAAAGATTTATCAGATGTTGTTTATCAAACCAATAAAGAAAAATTAAAAGCATTAGTGGAAAGAGTAAAACAAGCCCACGAAAAGGGTCAGCCGGTTTTGATTGGTACTCGGTCTATTGAAAAGAATGAGCTTTTGGGGGAAATGCTTAAAATAGAGGGCGTTCCTCGTGAAATTTTGAATGCTAAACATCATCAGCGTGAAGGTGAAATTATTGCCCAAGCAGGTCGGTTCAAGGCAGTTACAGTTGCTACCAATATGGCTGGCAGGGGAGTAGATATCGTGTTCGGGGGTAATCCGCCAAATCCCGAAGAGGCTAAAAAAGTAAAAGAATTGGGTGGGCTTTTAGTTTTGTGTACTGAAAGACATGAGGCAAGAAGAATTGATAATCAGTTAAGAGGTCGTTCTGGCAGACAAGGAGACCCGGGCGAGAGTCAATTTTTCCTGTCCATGGAGGATGACTTGATGAGGATTTTTGGCGGAGATAGAATAAAAGTTATGATGGAACGGCTCAAATTGCCGGAAGGCCAACCGATTCAGTCAAAGATAATATCTAATGCAGTAGAGTCAGCTCAGGCGAAAATTGAAGGGATGAACTTTGATGCACGAAAACATCTTCTAGAATATGATGATGTAATGAATATTCACAGAACTTCTTTTTATAAAAAGAGAAATATGATTGTTGATTCAAATGATGGAGAGATAAAAGAATTGGTCTTAGAATATTTTAATAATCAAAAAGCTGATAAAAATAATCTCGATAAAAAAGAAAAAGAATTCGGCAACGAATTTGGTAATGTTTTGCGATATGTTTGTCTAAAAATTTATGATTCACTCTGGCTTAATCATTTAACAGAAATGGATTATTTGCGGGACAGGGTTCGCTTGCGCGCCTATGGGCAAATGGACCCATTAGTGGAGTACAAAACTGAAGGTTATAACATGTTTAAACAATTATTCGACACATTAGAGAAAAACATTGTAGAAGCAATAACTAATGTAGCGTTAAAACCCCAAGGATCAATGCTTGGAAAATCAACTTCAAAAACATTGGAACAGGTTGAAAACAGGAGTTCTGCACAGGGTGAAACTATACAAGGCAAGAAAAAGCCAGGCAGGAATGATTCCTGTCCTTGTGGCTCGGGCAAAAAGTATAAAAAATGTTGTGGAAAATAATATGAAAGATAAAATTATAATCGTTGATGAACGGGATAATGAAATCGATTGCAAGGATCGGAAGACTCTGCCAGAGGAATGTATATATAGGGTGTCAGCGTTATGGATTAAAAATAATAAAGGCGAAATTCTTTTAGCTAAAAGAGCTCTAAGTAAATCTCATAGTCCGGGGAAATGGGGGCCGGCGGTAGCTGGCACTGTCGATGAGGGAGAAAATTATAGAGTGAATATTTTGAAAGAAGCCAAAGAAGAAATAGGTCTTGAAAATGTTGATCCGAGGATAGGACCGAAAGAAAGGGTTTCAGGACGTTATAATTATTTTGTTCAGTGGTATTTATTAACAATTGACAAACCTTTAAGTGAATTCGCTATTAATCATAAGGAGGTTGATGAAGTAAAGTGGTTTTCTAAAGATGAGCTGTTAGGGGAGCTTGAAGATAATCCTGATAATTTTTTAAGAACAATGGAACGCTGGGTGGAATTATTTTGTTAGAAGTTAAGCAATGAGAGTATAAGATTGTGGTGTCTTCGACTGGAAGTGAAACTTAAAAATTTGCCGAGATCGTTTTGGCAATTTTTTTTCGGCAATTTATCAGCACAGATATTAAATTAAAATGGAAACCAGGTTTCCACGAGTTTTGTTTTTACAGATTGGATTTTAAGATATAAAATAGAAGCATGAGGAAAATCAAATTCGTAAATGGAGAATATTATCATATATTAAATCGCGGAGTAGATAAGCGGAATATTTTTCTTGATAAAGAAGACTTAAGAAGATTTATTCAAGGATTGCAGGAATTTAATACACTTGATCCAATTGGTAGTATTTACGAATCTCAACTTCGTAAAAAGCATAACGAAAATGGAAACCTGGTTTCCACGAGAGATGATTCAAAGATTGTAGATTTCATCTGCTATTGTATAAATCCGAATCATTATCATTTTATCTTAGTGCAACTTTCAGATAATGGAATAAGAAAATTTATGCAACGGATAGCACTTGGGTATTCAAAATATTTTAATCTGAAATATAAAAGAAGTGGAACTTTATTTCAGGGTCCATATAAGGCAACTCATATTGATTCAAATGATTATTTGCTTCATGCGAGCGCTTATATAAATTTAAACAACAAAGTTCATGGATTAGAAAATGTACTTTATAAATCTAGTTGGGGAGAATATTGTCAAGATAATTATAAGGGGATAGCTTTTTGTAAGAAAGATATTATACTAAAACAATTTTTAAATTCGGATGAATATAAGAGTTTTGCAGAAGAATCATTGAAATCTATTCACGAAAGAAAGGAATTAGAAAAATTATTGTTAGATTAATAAAAGAAATGGAAGCCAGGTTTCCACGGATTTCTACGGGCTAATTTTTGTTTGACTTCCTGGATTTTTATGTTAGATTTAAGTATCTATAGCACCTTACAATTAGTAAGGTTGTGGCTCTTAGGGTAGTAGTTTTGTTGCCACTTTAAGAGTCGCAACCTTAGGTTGAGGCAAATCCACCAATAGGCGCGTCGCCAAAAGGCGGCTTGTCACAAAAAAGGAGTATGTCATGTTCAGAGTGGCGGGTTCCGAAGGGTTTGGGAAAGAAGTTGGGCTTGTTGAAGAGATGATTAAGACAGGTAGGAGAGTGGGGGCGAGTAGATCTTTTTATGCTGCTCTTGCTCACGATAATGATCTTTTTCAAAGAATGGTTGCCCTTGTTGCCCTAGAGAAGGGAGTAACAATAACTACTATTGGTGCGGAATGTTCGTTCGGGGTGATGATTTCTATCGCTTCAAATCAGAGGAACTACAGTTACGATGGCGCTCTTGGTCGGCTTCACCCAGGACTTATTGGGCCAGACCATTTTGAAATCACGGAGTTCGGATTCGTTGGCACAGAGACACGACTCTACTGCAACGATGCCTTAAGGGCTCTTGTTGATGAGGGTTTGTCTATATGCAAGCTTCGAGACATTCCAGCTCTTGTGGCTTCGTGCCCGCGTTTACCAGATTTTAAGCCCATCATCGTGCTTTCTGACGAATTGCCCATAGAGGGATCCGTTGTGGTTATCAGTCGTGATCATCGCGGGCGTGGCAATATGAGTATTGAAAAGCCTATTTCAGACAGACACTGGGCTCATCATCCCATGTTCGTTGGACGGCGTGAATCGAAAGTGAAACCCCTTCATTCCTAATCCTCAACCGAGATTGGCTCCTGCCCGCTGTTAGCAGGAGCCTTTTAATTTGACTTTTGTGCGTTTTGTGAATATAATCTAAAAATCTACTTTTTAATCAAAGTTAGAAATACAAAAGCAATATTATAAATAAAGAAGCAAGAAATGCAAAAGCAATATTATAAATTAATAAGTATTGGGGTGATAATCTTAGCCATAGTAGCGGCTGTTTTTGTTCAGCCGAGTTTTTTTAATAAAGGGATTGATTTTGTTAATCAGAAACTTAGTTGGGGAGTGCCTCATATTCAGGGAAAGGAATTTATGCTCGGTCTAGATTTACAGGGAGGAGTAGAACTCTTATACGAGGCAGACTTATCTGATCTTGATCCAGAAGCGCATAGCCAAGCAATGAATGGTTTAAGAGATGTAATAGAGAGGAGAATTAATACTTTAGGGGTGCGTGAACCAGAGGTGGAAGCAGTTATATCTGGCGATACCTATCGCTTAAAAGTAAGAATCCCCGGTATTACCGACCCCCAGGAAGCGATTAAAGAAATAGGCAGAACTCCCTATCTAGAGTTTCAGGAATTAAAAAAAGATTATGAAGAAATTCAAGAGAGAAATCAAGAAGTAGAAGTAACAGGAGAAGGTGAGATTGAAGCATTGTTTCAACCGACAGAACTTACTGGTCGCTATTTGAAAGGAGCAGGAATTGCCTTTGATCAGACCACTAATCAGCCATATATTACTCTTGAATTTAATGAGCAGGGAGCAATAATTTTTGAAGAAATAACAGGAAGGAATATTGAGAAGCCCATAGCCATATTTATAGATGGAGAGGTTTTGTCTGCTCCTAATGTTAGTCAAAGGATAACTGGTGGCACTGCTCAAATTACAGGAGAATTTACTACCGAAGAGGCAAAATTTTTAGCCCGCAACCTTAACGCTGGCGCTTTGCCAGTACCTATTGGCGAACCAATATCTATGGTCACAGTAGGTCCGACTCTGGGAATGATTTCTCTGCAAAAGAGCTTAAAAGCCGGATTTTTCGGCTTTTTAGCAGTCATTATTTTTTTAATAATTATTTACCGTTTGCCTGGGCTATTAGCTTCTATCGCTCTCTTAATTTACGGAGTTTTACTTTTAGCATTATTTAAGCTCGGCTCTTTCACTCTCACCTTATCAGGGATTGGTGGTTTCATATTATCCTTAGGCATGGCTGTAGATGCTAATATTTTGATATTCTCTAGAATGAGAGAAGAGATTAGAAGCGGAAAAGATCTCGCCTCATCAGTTGACGAGGGCTTTAAAAGGGCTTGGCCTTCTATAAGGGACGGTAATCTTACTACCCTAATTGTGGGTTTGATTCTTTTTGGTGTGGGCACGAGTTTTGTCCAGGGCTTTGCTATTACTTTATGTTTAGGTATTTTAATAAGTATGTTTTCTGCAGTGTTTATCAGCAGGAGCTTTCTTGTTGTCTTGGCTCAAACCAGATTAAGTAAAATTAATAAACTTTGGCTTTAATGATGGAAAATTATTATCTCACAGCTGAATCGGTAACCCCCGGCCATCCTGACAAAGTAGCAGATGCAATTTCAGATGCTGTTTTAGATAAAGTTTTGGAGCAAGATAAGTCCGGCAGAGTGGCTTGCGAGGTTTTAGTTGGCAGGGGCTATGTTGTGGTTAGCGGAGAAATTACTACTACTGGATATGTTGATATTCAGGAGATATCAAGGGAAACGATTAAGAAGATTGGATACACAAAACCAGAATACGGATTTGATTTCAGGACTGTAGCTGTTTTTAATGTAATAAATGAACAGTCTCCGGATATTGCTCAAGGAGTGAAAGAAACAGGAGCCCAGGAGCAGGGCGCAGGTGACCAAGGATCTATGATTGGATATGCGAGCAAAGAGACAAAGGAATTAATGCCTCTTCCTATAAGTTTAGCTCATAAATTAGTAAAACAGCTTGTGAAAGTAAGAGAAGAAAAAGTTATTCCTTATTTAAGGCCTGATGGGAAATCCCAAGTCATTATTGAGTATCAGGATAATAAGCCAAAAAGATTGGATTCCGTGATTATCGCAGCCCAGCATGATCCTGATGTGGAAGCAGAAAAAATTCAGCAAGATATTATTGCTGAAGTTATCAAACCGATCTGCTCATCCCTACTGGATAATGACACAAAATATTATATCAATAACACTGGCCGTTTTGTAATCGGTGGCCCTGTGTCTGATACTGGTATGACTGGCAGGAAAAATGTGGTTGACGCTTATGGTCCACAGATACCAACCGGCGGAGGAGCTTTTTCCGGAAAAGATCCAACTAAAGTAGACAGGTCTGCCGCTTATATGGCAAGATATATTGCTAAAAATATTGTAGCCACTGATTTGGTTGAGAATTGTAAAGTAGAATTATCTTATGCAATTGGAAGCTCGGAGCCTGTTTCAATCAATATTCAGACCAATAAGCCCGAATTAGACGAGAAATTTATTAAGATAGTGCCACAAGTATTTGATTTAACTCCAGCCGGCATTATTAAAGAATTAAACCTTTTAGAGCCGATTTATTCAAAAACGACTTGCTTTGGGCATTTCGGAAGAGAAGATAATGGTTTTAACTGGGAGAAGAAGGATAAAACAGAAAAATTAATTCAGGCATTAAATTCAGTATGAAATTTCCATTTTTAAAATACAGTAAAGTTTATTTTTCTTTTTCCCTGATTTTGGCTGTTTTAAGTATTGCAGCTGTATTGGTTTTTGGCTTGAACTGGGGGATTGAGTTTGTGGGTGGCAGTGTTTTAGATGTTTCATATAGTACAACAGAGATTCGCCCAAGCCAGCAGGAAATAATTTCTGAATTAGAGAAAATCGGTTTAGACAATTTTTCAGTTCGCTTAAGCGGAGATTATGGTATAGCGATGAGAATACCAGAAGTGTCTCAAGATATGAAAGACAAGGTATTATATTATTTTTATAATGCCGAGGGGGTAGAAAAAGAGAAGATCGGGCTTGAGTCCGTGAGTCCGGTTATTGGAGGAGAGACCAAAACTAAAGCCATAAACGCTATATTATATGCTGTGATTGCCATTGTTATTTATGTTGCTGTTGTTTTTAGGAAGGTTTCTAAACCTATAAAATCCTGGCAATATGGTATTGCGACCGTAATTGCTCTTATGCATGATGTTTTAATTCCAGTCGGGGCGTTGGCTATACTTGGTCATTTCGCCGGTGTGGAATTTTCTATTCCTATTTTAACCGCGCTTTTAACAATTTTTGGCTATTCAGTAAACGACACAGTTGTTGTTTTTGATAGAATCAGGGAGAATCTTATAATAGGGAAAGGAGAAACTTTTGATCAAGTTATTGACGAAAGCTTAAATCAAACTGTTGTTCGTTCTATTAATACCTCTTTAACAACTCTTTTCGTGCTTTTAGCTCTATTTTTCTTTGGCGGGCAGAGCTTAAACTGGTTTTCTTTTGCTCTAATTATCGGAACTATTGCCGGTACCTATTCTTCAATATTCTTAGCAAGCACTTTATTGGCAAAGTGGTTGGCATTTTCCCACAGATCTTAACTTGACATAGAAATGGTTAAGTGCTTTAATAGATAAACTTGTGAAAATTATTAAATTTTAGGAAAATGTTGAATTATCAAACAATTTGTCAAGAAATCTTACAAGACCTTGAACCAAGAAAGCGAGAGGTTTTAGAAAAAAGATTTGGTTTGATAAATGAAGACCCCTTAACACTTCAAGCAATTGGTGATGAATTGAAAATTACCAGAGAAAGAGTTCGTCAGATAGAAAATGACGCTCTTTTGTGGTTGAGAAACAAGAAAAGCCAGACACTAGACAAGCCACTTAAGAGCATTTCTGATCATCTTGATGGTTATGGTGGTTTAAGAGAAGAAACTATGTTACTTCAAGAATTGGGCGAAGATAAATTTCAAAATCATGTCCTACTTTTTCTAAGCTTAGGAGATGATTTTACGAAATTTAAGGAGACAGACGATTTTTTCACCCTTTGGGCGGTTCAAGAAGAAAAATTAAATCAAGCTAAGAAAGTGATAGAAAATCTAATCAAAGAATTAGAAAAACGAAATGATTTAATAGAACCAAAAGAGCTGGAGAAGAAAACTCCTTCTGAAGTTGGAGAGTCAGTCCTTATTTCCTATATTGATATTTCTAAAAATATTTTCAAATCACCTTTTGGTTATTATGGTTTGGCTCATTGGCCCGAAGTAAGACCAAGGGGCTTAAGAGACAATGCTTATTTGGTTCTCAAGAAAGAAGATAAGCCATTGCATTTTAGAGATATTACTAAATTAATTGGAGAACTGCCAGATAGCTCAGGCGCGGTTTTATCAGAAAGTGTCCACAACGAGCTTATAAGAAATGATAATTTTGTTTTAATCGGCAGAGGCATTTATGCTCTGAAAGAATGGGGTTATAATCCAGGCACTGTTAGAGAGGTGATAGCTGATGTTTTAAGAACATCTAAAAGTTCGCTCACAAAAGATCAAATTCTTAAAAAGGTGCTTAAACAAAGGGATGTCAAAGAAAGCACAGTGTTTTTAAATTTACAGAACAAAGAATATTTCAGCAAAGACAAGAAGGGGAGATATACAGTAGCTAAAAGCTAGAGCTTTAGCTAAACTCTAATCTCAATTTTCAATTTTCAATTAGAAACTAGTTTTAATGTCTTTCATATCCTCAATTCTTATCCCTATATGGGCGATTCTCGAGGTCTGGTGGTGGGCCTTGCTTCCAATTCTATTATGGAGGCCTCTTAAGTTTCTTTGGTACTTTTGGGGCAATGACAGGTTTTCAAAAGGGGAAGGCAAAACCATGATTTTGGAGCTCAAGATGCCCGCTGAAGTCGATAGACCCTTTAAGGCAATGGAACAAGTTTATGCCGGGCTTTGGATGCTTTATGACCCAGCTGATTTTTATGAAAAATGGGTTGAAGGCAAATATGATGCCTCTATGTCAATAGAGATTGTGAGCATTGGAGGCAATATCCGTTTTTATTTAAGATTTCCCAAAAAAGCAAGAAATTTAATTGAATCAAGTATTTATTCTCAATATCCAGAAGTAGAAATATCGGAAGTGGAAGATTATACTAAAGATGTTCCAAAAGATATTCCTAATAAAAAATGGGATTTATGGGGTACTGATTATGAGTTTATTAAAAAGGATATTTATCCAATAAAGACCTACCCTAAATTTTTTGAAGAAAGAGCTGTTCAAGAAGAAACAGAACGAATAGATCCGCTTGCTGCTTTGCTTGAAGGGCTTAATAAGACAGGTCCAGGCGAACAAATATGGGTACAATTTAAGTTCAAACCGATTACTGTTGGAGAAGATGATTACAATAAACGCGCAGAGGCAGAAATCGGTAAGTTGGCAAATAGGCCAGGTGAAAAGAAAAGACCACTGATGCTCAAAGAGGCAACAGATGTTGTGTTATTGGGCCAATTGCCGGCCGGAAGCGGGGATGACAAAAAACAAGAATCCTTTTTGCCTCCGGAAATGAAATTAACTCCAGGGGAAAGAGATGTAGTTTCTGCTATTGAGCACAAAGTATCAAAAGTAATGTTTAAGGGACATATAAGATTCATTATTTTGGGGGAAAGAGATAAATGGAACAAAGGTAATTTGAGAAATGTGTTAGGATATTTTGCCAATTTTAATACTCAAGATCTTAATGCATTAAAGCCATGGCCTAAGAGTTTGACTAAGATTCATAAACACGAACGGTTTTTTCTGAATATGTTTGTTCATAAGACATTAGTATTTTATAAAAAGCGAAAACTTTTAAAAAGATATATTCAACGCTTACGTTATAATTTCCCAAAAAAGGGGGAGGAATTTATATTAAATATTGAAGAGCTGGCTACTATGTTTCATTTCGTGGGCAGAACCGCTGTTCCTGCACCAAGTATTAAGAGAGTTGAAGCTAAAAAGAGCGAGCCACCAGTTAATTTACCAGGAGAATAATGTCTACAAAGGAGGATAATGTTACATTTTTAGGGAGAACTAATTTTAGAAATGTCCAAAAAAAGTTTGGCATTAAATTAGATGATAGAAGAAAACATGTATACATTATCGGTAAGACGGGAATGGGCAAGACAACCCTTTTGGCGAATATGGCTGCCCAAGACATTCAGGACGGATTTGGTGTGGCTTTTATTGATCCTCATGGGGAACAAGCAGAAGCGCTGTTAGACTATGTTCCAAAAGAGAGAGTAAAAGATGTTGTTTATTTTAATCCTTCAGATATTAAATTTCCGATTGGATTTAATATTATGGAGGTTAAAGATCCGGACATTCGGCATCTTATTGCCTCTGGATTAATGGGCGTGTTCAAAAAGATTTGGCCTGATGTTTGGTCTGCTAGGATGGAATATATTTTAAACAATTCTATTTTAGCTCTACTTGAATATCCTGGCTCTACTTTACTCGGCATCAACAGGATGATGGCGGATGTGGATTACAGGAAGAAAGTTATTGATAAGGTGATGGATCCCGTTATTAAGGCCTTCTGGACCCAAGAATTTGCTCGCTATACTCAAAGATATGAAGTTGAGGCAACAGCAGCTATTCAGAATAAAATAGGTCAATTCATTTCCAATCCCCTGATTAGAAATATTCTTGGCCAAACCAATTCCTCAATTAGCATGAGGGATATAATGGACGAGAAAAAGATTTTGATAGTCAACTTGTCAAAAGGAAGAATGGGCGAAGCGAATTCTATGCTTTTAGGTGCTTTGGTCATTACAAAGCTTTACTTAGCCGCTATGTCCCGAATTGATATTAAAGAAGAAGAAAGAAAAGATTTTTTTCTTTACGTTGACGAGTTTCAGAATTTTGCTACTGAATCATTCGCCAGTATATTGTCTGAAGCTAGGAAATACCGACTTTGTTTAATAATGGCTCATCAATATATTACTCAAATGGAAGAGATGGTTAGGGATGCTGTTTTTGGAAATGCAGGCACTATTATTAATTTTAGAATTGGAGCTGAAGACGGAGAATATTTAGAGAAAGAATTTGCTCCCGTTTTTGCAGTGGGGGATTTTGTAAATCTTCCAAAGTTTAATATTTATATAAAGCTTATGATTGACGGGGTGGCAGGCCGACCGTTTTCTGCTGAAACCCTGCCACCGATACCAAAGCAAGAGCATTCTCTAAGAGAGGAAATTATTCAAAACTCGCGGGATAAATATGCAGTAAAAAGAGAGCTTATAGAAGAGGAAATTTCAAGATGGGCTACAATGGATACTGCGGGGACAAAACCGAATAAAAATAATAAAAGAGATAATAATAGATATAGTCAGGATAGTCGAAAGAAAAATAATCAGAATAGTCAGAATAATCAGAATAGTCAGAATAGTCAGAATAGTCAGAATAGCCAAAATAAAGATAATAGAGACGATCGCAATAGGAATAGCGGAGATAACCGAAGTAAAAGTAATCATGAAGTTAAGATAACTTCTCCGCAGGAAAAAATTGTTAAAACTATTTCTTTGGAGGATGCCACGAAAAAAGAACCAATATTTTTTAGCGCTCATCATAAGAATAATAAAAATAACCATCATCGTCCCAAAGAAAAAATTGATACTGGTGGTTTAAAAGAAGCAATCAAAGATGCTTTAGAAAATAGAGAGAATAAGGGTCATAAAATAGAGAATCAGAAAAATGAAAAAACATTGCAAGAGAAAGGAGAAAAAGGGTATCTAAAGCCGGGACAAAAAATTAGTTTTGATTAACAATTTTTAAGAGGTATAATAATAATAATGAAAGATATCAAAGATTTCCAATTTTACGAGAAAAAAGTTCTTGTTAGAGCTGATTTTAATGTACCCATTCATAATGGCAAAATTTTGGATGATTTTAAAATTATAAAATCTCTGCCCACAATTAAATATTTAAAAGAACAAGGAGCTAAAATTATTTTGATAAGTCATTTGGGCAGGCCTCAAGAAGGTGAAAAAGTTAGCTTAAGCCCAATAGCTGTAAAATTAGAAGAATTGCTTGAGTGTAAAGTGAATTTCATTAATGATTGTGTTGGCAGGGGAGCACAAAAGGCAGTAAATAAAATGGTTTCCGGAGATATCGTTTTACTTGAAAACTTGAGGTTTTTTGCTGGAGAGGAACAGAACGATGAGGTCTTTGCAAAACAACTAGCCAACTTGGCTGAAATCTATATCAACGACGCTTTTGCCTGTAGCCATAGGGAACATGCCTCAATTGTAGGCGTTCCAAAGTTATTGCCAAGCGCAGCAGGATTTTTATTGAAAGAGGAAATTACCACCCTGTCTTCAGTTATAAAGAATCCAAAGCGACCATTAATAGCGATTTTTGGAGGCGCAAAACTTGAAACAAAATTACCCTGCTTATTGAATTTTTTAAAAAAATCAGATCATTTGATTATCGGCGGGATGCTAGCACCCGTAATTTTAGCTATTAAAAAGATAGCTATCAGCGGTCAACATTTCAATGAGGAACTGGAAGAGAAAGTTAGAAGCATTGAGCTGACAAATCCAAAATTTCATATGCCCATTGACGCGCTAGTTGGTTTGAGAGATCACAAGGTAGACTATTTAAGACAGTCAGCTGTTGGTAATATTAGAAGCGAAGAGCAAATGTTTGATATTGGGCCTGAAAGTGTGAGGATTTTTTCTGACATTATTAAGGAGGCAGGTACAATCATTTGGAATGGTCCTCTTGGTTTTATAGAAGATGAAAGATTTGCTAACGGGACATTATCTATAGCAAATGCTATTTTAAGGAATTCTGCTTTTTCAGTTGTGGGCGGAACTGACACAGATAGTTTTTTAGCTAAAAATAATTTAAGGGAAAAATTTGGATATGTATCCACTGGTGGAGGCGCGATGCTAGAGTTTTTAAGTGGAGAAGAATTTCCCGGAATAAAGGCATTGGATTCAGAAAATGAATAAGAAAAAATTTCCCAAAGGCATAAACGAGGTGAGTCAAAGAGTAATAAAGGCGGCTGAACATTCTGAACCTGTTGTTATTTTTGGCGATTCCGATTTAGACGGAATCTCTTCTGTCGTTATTCTCCAAGAGCTTTTTGAGTTTCTAAATCCTTTATATGGAGGAAAAAACTTATCAGTTTATTTCTCAAACAGAGAGATAGAAGGATACGGCTTAAGTTTTTCAGTTCTTGAGTCTATAAAAGACAGGGCACCGGCCCTGTTATTTATTTTAGATGCGGGAATAAGTAATTTTGAGGAAATAAAAAAAGCTAAGAAAATGGGATTTGAGGTGATTGTGATTGATCATCATCAGATTTTAAAAAAACTGCCAAAAGCAGACTTAATTGTTGACCCTAAGCAGAAAGAAGAGAGCTATCCGTTTAAATATTTCGCTGCAGCAGGCCTTGTTTATAAGTTGGCGCAAAGGGTTTTAGAAGAGAAAAAACATCCTGATTTTTTAGAAGATCGACTTTCAGAGTTAGCTGCCTTGGCCACTATAGCTGATATGGTGCCCATAGAGGAGGATAATGAGGAAATTATTAATCAAGGATTAGAAGCGCTTACCAGTACTCAGCGTACTGGAATTCTGGCTCTGATACAATTAAATGATATTGACATTAATTCAGACCAGGATATTTCTCAAAAGATTATTGCTCCTTTGAATACTTTTAAAATAAAGGATCATGTTGCAGAAAGTTATACTCTACTTACGGAATCATCTTTTCCAAAAGCTAAGAAATTGGCTCAAAAATTGATTCGTCAGACCAAAGAAAAAAAGCGGGCAATTAAGATGTTTGTTAATGAATTGAAAGAAGAGGTTGAAAAAAGAGACAGTAAGAAATCTGTAATTTTTAAATATAGTAAGGCATGGAATGCGGTTTATCTCGGTATAATTGCCTCTAAGCTTTTAAATTTCTCTAAAAAGCCGGTTTTTGTTTGTAGACAGGGCGAGAATAAGGAATGTGTTTGTTCTGCTCGTTTGCCTAAGCCTTTAGATGGAGTTAAAGCAATGGAGGCCTGCAAAAAGCATTTAATAACCTATGGCGGGCATGCTCCTGCTTGTGGTTGTCGGGTTAAAGAGGAAGATTTGGATAAGTTTGGGAAATGTTTAGAGAAATATTTTAAACAATTAAAAATTGAAATTAATGATGAGCAATAATGCGGATTATATAATTTATACAGACGGGGCGTCCAAGGGGAATCCAGGTCCTTCTTCAGTTGGAGTTGCAATATATGACAGTGCAGGTGTGTCTTTGAAGGATTGTTTTAAAGCAATAGGTAGGGCCACTAATAATGTAGCTGAATATCAGGCAGTTATTTTTGCCTTAAAAAAAATAAAGGCCTTGTATGGGAAAAAGAAGGCCAAGGAAAGCGTGGTCTTGATTAACTCAGATTCAAGACTTTTAGTTAAGCAGTTGAATGGAGAATTCAGATTAAAAGATGAAAAGATAAAAGAGCTTTTTATTGATGTGTGGAATGAGAAAATGGATTTTAAAAAAGTTTTATTCAACCAAATTCCAAGAGAAAAAAATGAGAGAGCAGATGCTTTGGCCAATCAAGCGTTTGGAGGAGGATTACTCTAGGCGTTGTTCTAGAATATAAGGCATATTATCCAAAAAGCCCCTTAAAATGGGGCTTTTTGGATGCCTAAGTAGGCAATAGGCCGAATTCTGTTTTAAGTGATCATCTATCTAGCCCCTCGATTACTCTCGGGGTCATGCGAGCTACTATGTTTGCTCTTGCACCCGGGCAAGGATTTAGCCGTTTCACTCTTTAGGTTTTCCTAAAGATTCACCCCTAAGGGTGCCTTTTAGCTTTCGCTTCAAGGCGTCACTGTTCGCACCTCTATCGTCACCGACGACGGGAGTTACCCGCTGCCTGTGTCAAAAAGACAGGGTGTTCGGACCTTCCTCTCCTTATTAATGCAAAGCGTTAACAAAGAGCGATCACTTCGACTACTTAGGCATTTTTATTATATCTAGAATATAGAGTTTGTCAATAAAAGTGGTTAATATATACATACATTTGGAGATTTTTAGGAGGATAGCAATATCTTCTAATGTAAAAAATCAACGAGGCCCGTCCTCGTTGATTTTATTTTATATAAAAAGGCAGGCGTCGCCGAAGCGTCGCCTGCTCGTTGTTAGTTCTGAATAAGAGCAAGTCTCTCATTGATAGCAGAGGTTAACTCTTGAGCTGTCCATGATCTTTCGCCGTCGAGAACCAAGACAGGAACCCTTGGAATTTCCTCGAATTCAGTTTCGTTTTGTTCGGGGAGGATTAAGGGAGCGGTTCCGCTGTCATCACTGTATAACCAGCGCTCGTGGAGTTCATGAAGATCCATGAGGTACTGGGGCGCGATAGCATTTTCTTCTTGGCGCTCATGGAGAGGGAGTCTGTCGAAACAGACTTGAGGAGATACTCGGTAGTAGACAATGAGATCAGGAATTGCGATATGACTTTCTCTAAACTCAAAATTCCACATACGTCGGTAAACATCCCACTCTATAGGCTTCATTGATTTGTTGGCCAAGCAGTTCCAGGCGAAGATATTTCGGTCGCAGAAGACAGACCTCTCTAGAGCCATAGTTGAGTGATCATTCAACTTCAGCACGTCGGTCCAGTTCTTTGTCCTAGTAGTAAAAGCAGCCATTTGGAAAGTGAAAGCCCAGCGCTTCGGTTTTCTATAGAAGAGATCAAGAAGATTGATGTACTTGATTTTACCCTTTACCGTAATCGGCCAGTTCCTCCAGAGTTTTACGGGCTCTTGTATCGTTCCCCATTCTTCTGTAGCGGCTAAAGTTTCCAGTACAGTCGATTTGCCTGAAGTAATGTTGCCTTCAAATAGTATCATGGTGCGTTCTTCCTCCATTTAGAGCCTCCTTGTGGGTTGCGTAATCTGTTAGTGTGCAGCTTGAGAACTTTAAATAATCCTATTTCTTTTCTCTTAAATAGTCAAGATTGACATTCTTATAATCAGGTGTTAATTTTATTATAGAAACTTGTAGTTTAAGGAGGGTAATATGTCGGGAGTTAGTTTTGAAACAGGAGCAGTATTTGAGAGTATTCCAGGAGACATTTCCGACGTTGTAGTAACTATACGCCGGGATGCGAATGGGATAGTAATCGGCACTTCTCGGATAAAAGGGAAGCCAGGAATCAATAAGGATGGGGTTCGTTTCTTATTGGAAAAAGGTGGAGCATATTTTATCGGAGATGATCATATGCCCGTTAAGCAAAGAATCGAAATGTTCCAACAGCTCGGAGGGGAACTACAATAGTAACGTAGCGGGGATGGGTGCAATCTGTGCCTACCCCCACTTTTTTTTGAGATAAAGATATTCGTGTTATAATTAAACTACTTTTAAAAAATATATAACAGTTTAATTTCAAGGTTCTGAGGAGCAAAGCGACGAGGGTTCTTATAATTAGGTATAATTTAAAGGTTCTGCTGAAAGCAGGTTCTTCTAATTAAACTACTTTGGAAAAATATATGACAAATTTAATTTCAAGGTTCTACTGAAGGCAGGTTCTTATAATAATCAAATGATTAAGAGAATTTTTAGGAAAACAACTAATACCATCACCGCGGCTGCTTATGTATTAGCTGTTTCCAGCATTGTCAGCGCTTTACTCGGCCTATTACGAGATCGAATGCTGGCTGGTAGATTTGGAGCGGGAGAAGAATTGGATATTTATTATGCAGCCTTTAGAATTCCTAATTTAGTCTATGGGCTTTTAGTATCTGGTGGCGTAATCGCCGCTTTTTTACCTGTTTTTTCGCAATATATGCAAAAGGATAAAGAGGAGGCATGGAAATTAACAAGTAACAGCTTGAATGTTTTTCTTCTCTTTTCTATTATTGTTTGTGGTTTATTGTTTATCTTTGCTCCATTTTTAGTAAAACTTGTTGTGCCTGGGTTTGGTCCAGAGAATAGAGAACTTACAGTGCTTTTAACAAGAATAATGTTTCTTAGTCCCATATTTTTTGGGGTTTCTAATATTTTTGCCAGTATTCTTCAGTATTATAATCATTTTATTATTTTCGCTTTGTCACCGATTTTTTATAACCTTGGCATTATTTTCGGTATTCTATTCCTAGCTCCTCGCTTTGGGGTAATCGGCTTGGCAATGGGCGTTGTTATAGGTGCTTTTTTCCATTGGTTGATTCAGATACCGGGTGCTGTAATAAACGGATTTAAATACAGACCGATCTTTAATTTAAAATCCAAGGGTTTAAGAAAAATAATTAGGCTGATGATTCCGCGAACTATCAATTCATTTGCCACTCATTTTAATTTGATTGTTGTGACAGCCATTGCTTCAACTATTGGAGTAGGTAATATTTCTATTTTTAACTTTTCTGAACACTTAAGGTCAATGCCTATTCACATTGTTGGTGCTTCTTTCGCTGTGGCTTCTTATCCTTTCTTAGCAAAAGCCTGGGCTAACAAAGAGAAGGAAAAGTTTTTATCAAGTATCTCCGTCACTTTTAGGCAAACAATGTTTTTAGCGATTCCAATAAGTTTTCTTTTGTTTCTTTTAAGGGGCCAGATTGTGAGAATATTTTTGGGAGTGGGCAAATTTAGCTGGACAGACACTCGCCTAACAGCCGCTTCTTTGGGCTTGTTTGTCATAGGTATTTTTGCCTTTTGTTTAATTCCGTTTTTAGCTAGAGTTTTTTATTCTTTGCATAATACCAAAACCCCGCTTTTAATAAGCTTGATTACTTTGCCTATTTCCGTTTTGTTTTCATTTCTATTTGTTTGGCTTTTAAAGTTTGACAATGCTTTTTATAGATTTTTTGCTAATATTTTAAATTTAAAAGATATAGAGAATATTGCTGTAGTTGGCTTGCCATTAGCTATCTCTTTAGCAGCTATTTTTCAGGCAATATTGCTTTTGCTATTTTTAAAGAAGAGAATAACCGGTTTTCCTTTGAAAACGATATTCTTGTCTTTTAAGAAGATTCTCTTGGTTAGTGTTTTAATGTCAGTCATTGTTTATTTAGTTTTGTTTTTAGTTGCTTCAAATCTAAATGTCTTAACGGTTTCAGGTATTTTTATTCAAACTGTAATAGCGGCTATAGTAGGCGTTTTGTCATATTGGTTTTTCGGCTATTTATTCAAGATAGAAGAACTTCAATATTTTCACATAAAGATATGTTCCATTCTAAAAAAGAAAGAACTTATTATTCCAAGTGCTGACACGATAGACGAAGAGGTGAGTTAGTCTTAGTTTAACTTTAGCTTGTTTTGGTACTCATAATTAGTTATGAGTATTTTTTATTGACAAAGATTTATGATTTGATACTATATGATTAATAGAGGATTTCGCCTTTCTCTAAGTTTCAAGATTATGGTTTACATGTAGGGTTCCTGGAATTCGGTGGGGGTTCCTCCTTCCTCCACCGATCCAGGATTCTCTGGACACAGCACACTATACGCAGCATATTGCTCTTTACCTTGCACATAGCGGACACATTTGTATCCGCTTTTGCTTTTAGGAATCGCAAAAAATTGTATTTTCTGCTAGAATAAATTTATTATGAAAGATAAGATAAGGAATTTTGGAATTATAAGTCATATTGACCACGGAAAATCAACTTTAGCTGATAGGCTTTTGGAATTAACCTCAACTATTGAGGCAAAAAAGATGAGACCCCAGTTTTTGGATATGATGGATATAGAAAGAGAGAGGGGGATTACTATAAAACTCCAGCCAGTGAGAATGGAATATAAGGGCTATATTCTCAATATGATTGATACTCCCGGGCACGTTGATTTCTCTTACGAAGTTTCTAGAAGTTTGGCTGCGATTGAAGGCGTTTTGCTTTTAGTAGATGTGTCTAAAGGAATTCAGGCACAAACCTTGGCTAATTTAGAAATGGCAAAAAAGCAAGGACTTAAAATTATTCCGATTATAAACAAGGTTGATTTAATGGATAACACACAGGCGGGTTTATCTATTGATGAAGACAGAGCCAATGAAGTGGAGCAGGAAATAGTAGGGCTTTTAGATGTCGAGCCAAAAGAAATTTTAAGAATTTCTGCTAAGAGCGGTTTTAATATTGAAAAAGTGCTTGAGCGGATAATTTCAGATATTCCATCGCCCGAAGATAAAAGCAATAAGCCGTTAAGCGCGTTGATTTTTGATTTTGAATATGATTCTTATCTTGGAGTGATAGCTTTTATAAGGGTGATTGACAACGAACTTAAAAAGGACGATAAACTTTATTTATTAAATTCCAAAAGCAAGGCACAGGCAAAAGAAGTTGGCTGTTTTAAGCCTCAAAGGTATAAAAAGGATATTTTAAAAAGTGGAGAAATCGGGTATGTTGTTTTAGGAATTAAGGAGCCGGAAAAGGTTAAGATTGGAGACACAATTACGAATATGGAAGAAAGAGCAGAGCCTCTATCTGGATACGAGGTACCAAGTCCGGTGGTTTTTATGGGCGTGTTTCCTGAAAATCCCAATAACTGGAATATGCTGAGAGAAGCACTTTCAAAATTTAAATTAAACGATCCTTCTTTGATTTTTAAACAGGAATCAAAAATGAGTTTAGGCCAGGGATTCCAATGCGGATTTTTAGGACTTTTACACGCAGAGATTGTGATAGAAAGGTTAAAAAGAGAATTCAACCTTGAATTGATAACTTCTGCCCCTTCAGTTAGCTATAAGATAATTGATCACAAAGATAAAGTAAATGTTATTTGCTCTGCAGCTGATTGGCCCGATGGTTCTAAAATTAAAAAAACCCAAGAACAGATATGTGAGTTTAAGATCATTGTGCCACAAGATTATCTTGGCCAAGCGCTTGAATTATTGGAGAATAAAAGTCCGGAAATAAGACATTTGAGCAGGGATAAAAAACTCTTAGTTTGTGAAATCCCTTTTAGGGAAATAATGGATAATTTTTATGATAAATTAAAAAGTGCCACAAAAGGTTTTGGCTCAATGGAATACAAAATTATCAGCTGGCAGGACGCTGATTTAGCAAAGCTTGAAATTTTGGTTTTAGGCGAGCTAAGAGAATCTTTTTCTTCAATTGTGCCTAAAGATTGCGCCTACGAGAAAGCTAAGGCGATTCTTGAAAAACTTTTTTCAGTTTTTCCGCCCCAGCTTTTCGATGTGCCATTGCAGGCAAGAGTAGGAGGTACAATTATTTCCAGGAAAACAGTCAGAGCTAGAAGAAAAGATGTCACTGGTGCCTTATATGGAGGCGACTATACAAGAAAGAAAAAACTTTTGGAACAGCAGAAGAAAGGTAAGCAAAAATTAAAACAAAGAGCAAAAATTAAAATACCTCAAGAAGTATTTTGGAAGCTCTATAGATAGAGTTGAAAAAATCAGAATATGGGGTATCATTTAAACAAAGGAGCAATAGCCCAGCTAACCATGCTTAGAGCTACTAAGCTAATCATCATTATCCAGATGACCCTTGCGATTTTTTTAGAATTTAATTTCATATTAAATCTATGATAACAAAAAAAACTTCTAAAGCAAAGCGCTCTCCATCAGATAATTTGTTAATTGCTCTTTTGCTCGTCTTTAATCTCACAATTTTAGGATTTCTTCTGATTGCTAATGTCAGATTATTCTCGCAAACAGGTGAATCAAAAGACAAGTATTTGGATTTAAATCAAGAGATAAGGGAACTTGAAAAGAAGAATGGCGAGCTAGAAGAACTTTTGGCTATTACAAACGATGAGGTAGAGGTAGAAAAGTTTTTACGAGAAAAAGGGCTTTATAAAAAGCCGGGGGAAGAAGTTGTGGTGATTAAAAGAGAAGAAGGAGAGCAGGAAGTTAATATTGTTCCACAATACAGTGCTTCTTTATTAGATAAAATAACTGATTTTTTCAAAAATATTCTCGGGCGGGATTAGTATAGTGGTAGTACATGACCTTCCCAAGGTTAGGGCGCCAGTTCGATCCTGGTATCCCGCTTGATTTAATTTAATATAAAAATAATCGCCGATGTAGCTCAGTGGGAGAGCAACTCTTTCGTAAAGAGTAGGCCATCGGTTCAAATCCGATCATCGGCTTATGAAAGAACAAATTAGTTTAAAAGAAATAAAAGATAAACTCCATCATTTGATGGACTGTCTTTGATTTAGAGAAGAAGAAAAAAGAATTAAAGGAAATAGAAGTAAAGTTTTCTAAGAGTGATTGGAAAGATAAAGAGAAGATGATTGAATTGAATCAAAAATTTACTGGGTTGAAAGAAGAATTAGCCGGATGGGAGGAATTAGAAAAAGAAGTAAAGGATTTTGAAGACTTGGTTGCCCTAGAAGAAGATGTTTCTCTTGATGAAATAGTCAAGAAGATAGAGAAAAAAGAAACAGAAGTATTTTTATCTGGTCAGTATGATAGGAACAATGCAATTTTAACAATTGTTTCAGGCGCTGGAGGAAAAGATGCCCAGGATTGGGCAGCTATTATTTTAAGAATGTATCAGCGATACTGCGAAAGGGCAGGATTTAAAGCACAAATTCTTTCACAGAACTTTGGAGAATCAGGACCTGAATCAAGGATTGGGATTAAGGAAGCTGTGTTGGAGGTAAAAGGCAGATTTGCTTATGGTCTACTCAAGGGAGAGTCGGGTGTTCATAGATTGGTGCGCTTGTCTCCCTTCTCTGCCAAGAGTTTGAGACACACATCTTTTGCTTTAGTAGATGTTTTGCCTCAATTGTCTGATAAGGAAGGGGATATAGAGATCAGAGATGAAGATTTGAGAATAGATACTTATAGGGCTAGTGGCCCGGGCGGTCAGTATGTTAATAAGAGGGATAGCGCTGTGCGAATTACTCATTTGCCCACCAAGACCATGGTTGCCTGTCAGGCAGAGAGAACTCAAGGAACGAATAGAAAAAAAGCCATAGAAATGTTAAAATCAAAACTGGCGTTATTGAAAAAGAAAGAAGCCAAAGAAGAGGTAACAAAAATTAAAGGTAATCAAGTGAAAGTGGAATGGGGGAGCCAGATAAGATCATATGTTCTTTATCCTTATAAAATGGTGAAAGATCATAGAACTAAAATAGAAACCAGCGATGTAGATGATGTGTTAGATGGCAATTTAGAGGAGTTTATAAAAGCAGAACTTAAAACATTTAATTAAGCATGATAATATTTGAAAATGTTAGTAAAATTTACCCACCTGATAGTGTGGCGCTAAAAGATGTAAGTTTTGAAGTTGAAAAAGGGGGATTTGTATCTATCGTAGGTAAATCAGGGGCAGGGAAGACCACTTTAGTGAAGCTTCTTTTGAGAGAAGAGGAACCGAGCGAAGGGAAAATCTATTTTAATGACTATAATATATTAGACATTAAAACATCTTGTCTCCCGCTTTATCGGCAAAAAATTGGAGCAGTGTTTCAAGATTATCGGCTTTTGAATAATAAGACGGTTTATGAAAATGTGGCTTATGCGATGGAAGTAATGGGAGGAAGTGATTATGAGATTGAGAGAGATGTGCCACAGCTTTTGAAGATTGTCGGTTTAGAAGATAAATTTTGTAATTTTCCAAGAGAAATATCAGGAGGGGAGAAACAAAGAACTGCTATTGCTAGAGCTTTGGCAGTAAGGCCAGATGTCATAATAGCTGATGAGCCAACTGGTAACCTGGATCCGTATCACAGCAAAGAGATAATAGATTTGTTGGAAAAAATTAATGAAATGGGAACTACTGTAATTCTTTCCACCCACGACAAAGAGGTTATTAATAGTTTGAAAAAAAGGGTTATAACCCTAGAAGATGGCGCATTGGTGCGTGATGAGCAAAAAGGAAGATTTATACTTTAAAATTATGTTTACTTACATTAGAAGAATAACTCGTTTCGGCTGGCAAAGCTTTTTAAGAGAAGGCAGTTTAAATCTGGCAACAGTTTTTGTTATTATTGTTACTATCAGCTTATTTACCTTTCTTTTTGCTAGCCAGGGAATTGTTGAGTATTTGATTGATGGGATCAAGGACAAAATTGATATAAGCGTATATATTAATCCTGAATCAAGTCAAAAAGACATTATTGATGCAAGAGATCGATTAGAAGAACTGCCCACGGTTCAAAGCGTAACTTTTTTGTCAAAAGAAGAGGTATTAGAAGAATTTAGAAATAGGCACATCAATGACCCAGTGATTTTAGAATCATTGGAAGTGGTTGGGACTAATCCTTTTTACGCTTCTCTGAATATCAGGGCGCAGGATACCAATGAGTATGCCTCAATCCTTACACTTCTTAATTCTACTACTTTTGAAGATGTTGTTCATAAAGTTGATTATTTGGAAAAGAAAACTGTTATTGATAAGCTTTCCAGTTTTATAGCTAACATCAACAGTATTGGCCTTGTTTCAGCGATTGTTCTTGCCATTGTAGCGATTTTGGTTGCTTTTAATACTATTAGGGTGGCAATTTATGATGCCAGCAAAGAGATTTCTATAATGCGGTTGGTTGGTTCGCCCAATAAGTTTATCAGAGGGCCTTTTATGGTGCAGGGGATTATCAATGGTACTATTGCGGCAATTATTTCTTGTTTATTATTCCTGTTATTCGTTAATATTTTCGGGCCAAAAATAGAGGGCGTGACCAATGGTTTTGATTTGGGTCAATGGTGGACATCTAATCTCGGTGTCATCATCATTATTCAATTATTCTCAGGAATTGCTCTAGGAGCTATTTCTAGCTTGATTGCTATAAGAAAATATCTTAAGGTGTAGATTACACCACTTTGCCGGGTCGGCTAACGGTAGGCCAATGGATTCTGGATCCATTAATCTAGGTTCGAATCCTAGCCCGGCAACACGCTAGTGCGACCGAGAGGGGGTCAAAAATCGCTTTTTAAGCGGTTTTTTGTTAGAATGAATTAATAATATGATAAAAAAAGATAATAATTTTGCCTATATTGACGGGGCTAATTTGTATGAAGCGCTTAAAGATTTAGAGTGGGCACTAGATTACAAAAGGTTTAGGATATGGCTATCTGAAAAATATGGTGTGAAGAAAGCATATATTTTTATAGGTTTGATTCCCAAAAACAAAAAACTTTATACTTATCTTCAAGAGTGCGGTTTTACTCTTATATTTAAGGAGGTTATTTATGACGGAGTTGGAAAACCAAAAGGCAATTGTGATGCGGATTTAGTTTTGCAAGTGACCAAAGATTGTTATGAGAATAATTTCGATAAATCACTAATAGTAAGCAGCGATGGTGATTATTCTAGTTTAGTAAGGTTTTTATATGAAAAAAATAAATTATTAGGCGTATTATCTCCAGCACCTAAGGAAAAATGTTCAATATTACTCAAGAGAACCGACGCCAAGATATCATATATAAACGATCAAAGGTCTATTTTAGAAAAACTAAATGAAAAAACCCCCAATACGGACGGAACCGTATCAGGGTCTTTTTCGTAATGATATGTTAATATTATGTGAAAGAAGTTAATTTGTCAATAGTTTGGTTATACGCAAGAGAATAAATAGAGAGAATAAAACAAGGACGTTTCTGACTTTTATAGCGTTTCATTTGTAACGAAAAACAATGGTGTCAACTCTGATTTTTGTTAAAAGAGCATAGGCGACCGAAGGAAAGTAAATAATTTTTTTAGTATATGGAAATAGACAGCTTTGAACAACACATATCAAAAACAGAAAAAGTATTATCAATTTCTGATTATTTAAAGGTTTTAAATGTCGGCCTTAAAAATTATAAAGCGAAGATTATCGGAGAGGTAAGCGACATTAGTTTTGGTCCTACTGGGCATGTTTATTTTAAATTAAAAGACAAAAAGGACGAAAGCACGATAAAATGTATCATTTGGAAAAATAAATATGAACTTTACGGAGTCAAGCTAAAAGAGGGAGTTGAAATTATTTCTTTTGGGTGTCCGAGTATGCATCCTAAATATGGATTTAGCTTTATAGCAGATACAATTGAATATGTCGGAGAGGGGATATTAAAAGCGGAGTACGATAAACTAAAGAAGCAATTAATTCAAGAAGGTATTTTTGCTGAAGAGAAGAAGAGAGCAATACCAGAATATGCTGAAAATATAGGTGTAATTACTTCTAAATCAGGAGCTGTTATACACGATTTCACTACTAATCTTGGCAAACATGGTTTTAGAATTAAATTAATTGATTCTAGGGTTGAAGGACAAGACGCAGTAGAGGATTTGCTTTTTTCCATTAATTTGTTTAAAAAACAAAATATTGATGTTTTAATAATTATGCGAGGCGGTGGCTCTTTGGAATCGCTGTTGGCTTTTAATAATGGAAAGATAGTTAGAGAGGTCTCGGGTTTTCCAGTTCCCGTTATAGCAGCGATAGGTCATGAAAAAAATGTTCCACTTATGTCTATGGCTGCTGATGCTATGGTTTCCACCCCTACGGCTGCCGCTAATTTTTTGAATAAACCGTGGGAACAAGCACAATCAAAAATAGAAAAATACGAGAGAGATATTGTAGATCTATATGGTCATCATTTATCTGAACTTGGTAAGGCGCTAGACGGATTTTATTATAAGCTGAAAGAGGGGTTTGATTTAATTTTAGGGGGATACAAAGAATTTGAGAATAAGCTAAAAGGATTTTTATCTGTGATTAATAATCAATTGATATTGAAAAAAAATAATATTATTGATGATTCAAAATCAATTTCAAGATATTTTGTTTCTAATCTTCAAAATATCAAGGAAGCTATTTTAAACATGGAAAATATTGTTCGGTCAAATAATCCGGAAAGACAACTTAAACTAGGATATAGTATCGCCAGACACAAGGGGTCGCTTATTAAAAGCGTGAAAGATGTTAAAATAGAGAGCGATATAGATATTCGTGTTTTTGATGGAATTATAAAATCAAAGGTCAAGGATATAAATAATAAATAAAAATATGTCAAAAGAAGAAATAAAAAAAACAGACCTTAGCCATGATTTAAAACGACTTTCTGAAATAGTGGATTGGTTTGAGGAACAGCAAGATATTGATATTGAGAAAGGGCTAGAGAAAGTAAAAGAGGCGTCCATTCTTATTAAAGGTAGTAAAAAGAGGCTCACAGAAATAGAAAACGAATTTGAGGAAATAAAGAAGGAAATTGATACTGAAGAAGGCGAGAACAAAGAAAGGGGAAATGGCGATAGTATTGGGAACGAGGGCGATATTTGAGTCTTGACGAGATATTCTATTAATATGTAAAGATGGTGTTCATGTAAAATGGCGTTAATTCTATTTTAATAGAATTTTAATATGGACTTAATACAATTCCAAAAATTATTTGAGGAAGAACCAAGATATCGTTTGGTTCAAGCTAAAAAAGCCCTTTTTCACGACTTAATCCAAAATTGGTCAGAGGCGGCGGTTTTGCCTTTGATTCTAAGAGAAAAATTAAACAAAGAATGTCCGATTGAGATATCTGGGGAAACTCTTGTTTCAAGAGACAAAAATACACTAAAGACCCTTCTTTTTCTAAAAGACGGCTTGAAAGTTGAGACAATTTTGATACGTCACAAAGATAAAAGAAATACCGTTTGTGTTTCTTCTCAAGTCGGTTGTGCTCTAAATTGTTCTTTTTGCGCTACAGGGAAGATGGGACTCAAGAGAAGCCTCGAAACTTGGGAAATAGTTGCACAGGTTTTGTTTTTCGCTCGTTATCTTAAAAAAAATAAAGAGAGGGTTACTAATGTTGTCTTTATGGGAATGGGGGAGCCATTTTTAAATTACCAGAATGTTATAGAGTCAATAAAGATTCTGAACGATAAAGATGGGTTTAATCTTGGAGCAAGACATTTTTCAATTTCTACCGTTGGGATTGTAGAAGGGATCAAAAAATTGGCTAATGAGAAATTACAAATAAATTTAGCCGTTTCTCTTCATGCGCCCGATAATGAGCTTCGTTCAGAGTTGATGCCAATAAACAAAGAATATCCTATCCAGAAGGTTTTAAACGCAGTTGATGATTATATAAAGAAAACACGGCGGCGGGTGATGTTTGAGTACGTGATGATAAAGGATTTAAACGATTCCATAGAACATGCTAAGGCATTAGCCAGATTGATAAAAAAGCCTCTTTGTTTCGTGAATCTAATCTCTTATAACCCAACAGGTACACTTAAGTCTTCTTCGTCCTTAAGAATTAAAAAGTTCAAAGAGATTTTGGAGAAAAGAGGAGTGGTGGTTACTCAAAGATACCGTTTCGGTCAAGATATTAAGGGCGCTTGCGGTCAGTTGGCAACAGAAAATGAAAGAAAATAAAAAAATATTAATTTGAAAACGCATTGAATAAGATGTGTTGGAGTCGTTAAATCCTGATTTTAAAAGATTTTTATAGACGATTTTTAGAATAAGATAACCTAAGATATTCTGACCAAGGGAGTTAAAAATCGCTTTTTGAGTGTTTGTTTGGTAAGCTAGGATTGATAATTAGAAATAAATAAAACCGAAAATAAAATGAAACAGGAAAAACCCACGAGAGAGGATTCTTATTCTAAAAGAGCTAAGGAAGAGAACTATCCGGCTCGTTCTGTTTATAAACTAAAAGAGATTGATAAAAAACACCGACTTATTAAACAGGGCGATTTTATTTTGGATATTGGTTGTTCTCCTGGTTCTTGGATGCTTTATCTTAGTAAAAAAGTCGGTAGAAGAGGAAGAATAACAGGGATTGACCTTGAGGAGCCAAAAATTGTACTTAAAGACAATATGAGGTTTATTAAAGGAGATATAAGAGAATGTGTTGATCTTTTTCAAAAAAAGCTTGATGTTATTGTTTCTGACGCAGCGCCAGGAACCACAGGCATTCATTTTGTTGATGTGGCTAAGTCTTTAGAATTAGCTAAAGTTTCTTTAGATATTGTCAAAAAAGTATTAAAGCCAAATGGAAATTTTCTTTGTAAAATATTTGAAGGAGAGGGGACAGAAGAATTTTTAAAAGAAATAAAAACATTATTTTCTTTTGTTAAACCTTTTCGACCAAATGCAGTTAGAAAGCATAGTAGAGAGTTTTATCTAATTGCCAAAAATTTTGGGAAGGAAAAATAAAATTATTGAAATATATTTATGCATGAAATTGTTCACATAGCATTTGCGCTTTTTTTGTTAAAGATTTTCGGAAATCCTGTTTTAGTATTTCCGCTTGTCTTTGTGAGTCATTTTGTTTTGGACATAGTGCCTCATTATAAAGTTAAGTACTCTACCAGAAAGAGTTACGTCATTGAAATGTTTATTGATGCTCTGATTTCCACAGCTTTTGTTGTGCTTTATTTGTTTTATGCGCCGGATGCGCCGGGGATTTTTATAGTTTTAGCCACTTGCTTTTTCGCGACATTGCCAGATTTTTTTCTGTTGCTAAGATTTTTATGGAAAATAGAGATATTCAAACCTTTGATGCTTGATTTCCATACGAAGATTCAGCACGAATATCAATGGGCATGGATTGTAGAGCTCAGTTTTTTAGTCGGTTTGTCTTTGTTTTTGTTTTAGTTTCAATTATTGAAATATTTATTATGTCTAATACAAATAGAACTCTTATTTTCTTAGCTTTCGTTATGATAGTCATTATTTTGATCTGGTATTTTTTGCCTAAAAATACAGAAGAAGAGCAGGACAAAATTCCTAGTCCAACAGAGGATATAATAATCACAAGCCCTGAGCCAAATACATATATCAGCTCGCCACTTTTGATTGAGGGCGAAGCCAGGGGAACTTGGTTTTTTGAAGGCGATTTTCCGATTATTCTTACTGACTGGGATGGCAAGATTATTGCAGAATCTTATGCCACAGCAAAGGGAGAATGGATGACAGAGGATTTTGTATCTTTTTCAGGACAGCTTGAGTTTGAAAAGCCGAAATACGGGGAAAGGGGCTCTCTTATACTTCAGAAAGATAACCCATCAGGACTTTCAGAATTCGATGATGCCAAAGAAATAACTATTTTTTTCAAATAATATGAAAGAAAATTTTAATTTACCATTAGTAAATACTCATTGCCACGCAGCAATGTTCCCCTTCAGAGGTAGAGCAGAGGATATCCCTCTGCAAGAATGGCTGGAAAAGCATATTTGGCCGATGGAAGGGAAAGAGGTTAATCCTGAAATGGTTTATAGCGAAACTAAAAAGGCGATTAGAGAAATGAAAGCAAACAGAATTGCTTTTTTTGTTGATATGTATATGTTTCAGGAAGAAGTAGCAAAGGCTTCAATAGAAGAGAATATGCCTGTTATGATTGGCAAGGCCTTGGTTGACAATCCAACCAGTTGTAAGGATTTTGATGAGAGTTTAAAAATTACAGAGCAATTATTAAAAAAATATCAAAATCACAATTTAGTTAAAGTTTCTGTGGCTCCTCATTCTATTTACACTGTTTGCAAAGAAAATTTAATCAAAGCAAAGGACTTGGCAAGAGAATATGATACTATCTATCAGATTCATTGTGCTGAAACCAAGCAGGAGCTTGATGATTGTTTAAGAGAGCATAGTAAGACCCCGGTTCAGTACTTGGACGACTTAGGCGTTTTAGATGAAAAAACTTTGCTTGCCCATTGCGTTTGGCTCGATGACGACGATATAGAGATATTGAGTAAGAGACAAACAAGCGTTGCTCATTGCCCATTGAGCAATTTAAAACTTGGTTCAGGTATTGCTCCGATTGCCAAAATGATTGAAAAAAATGTTTTAGTTTGTTTAGGAACAGATGGGCCTGCCAGCTCAAACCGGTTGGATATTTGGGAGGCAGGCAAATTCGCTGGCCTGCTTCAGAAAGGGATTAACTATGACCCAGCTCTTTTGCCTGCCAGAGAAGTTGTCAAAATGATGACTGTTAACGGAATGAAAGCACTTGGTATAAGAGAGTTAAACAACAAAACAATTGAGCAGTGGCAGGAAGAGATCGAGGATCAGGATTTTTCTTATTTGTATCATCAGAACTTTTCTTAACTTGTTTTAAGAAAAGACTTTTTAATTGACCATATATTATTATAGAAATTGTTTCGTTTTTGGTGTTTCATCGTATTTATATTAAAGAGTAATTATTCTAAAGCATATGCAAGAAATTAACCAATTGGTTAAAAAGTGCCAGGAAGGAAATTCACAAGAGTTTGGAGGTCTGTATGAGATGTATTTTGGAAAGATTTATCGTTTTGTTTATTACAAAACAATGTGTAAGCAGATTGCCGAGGACTTAGTGAGTAAGACTTTTCTTAAGGCATTTGAAAATATTGGACAGTTTAACGCCGATAAAGGGAGTTTTTCTGCCTGGATTTATAGGATTGCCAGGAATAATGTGATTGATTATTATCGCGTCCAGAAAAAAGATATTGATATTTCAGATATTTGGGATTTAAAAACGCACGAGAACATAGAAATAGATGTGGAAAATCAGGAAAAAATATATGAACTTAAGGAAAGCATACAAGAATTAACGCCCAAACAGAGAGAAATTTTAATTTTAAGAATTTGGGACAATTTGTCTTATAGCGAAATTGCAGAGATTACAGGAAAAACAGAAGAAAATTGTCGAGTTATATTTTCGCGAACCATCAGAGGTTTAAGAAAAAATGTTGTCGTCTGTTTGTTCGCCTTATCATTAACATTGTAGATTATGAATGAAGAAATGATAAAAGAGATTCTCCAAGATATTTACAAAATTGATAAAAATTTTAAAAAATACGAGCTCGAGCTAAAACATGTTGTTGTAAGGCTTTTAGCTCAAAAACCAGAGGTTAAAATAAGTGAGCAGTTTAAAAATGATTTAAAAGTTCATTTGTTAGAGACCATCGAACAATTAAAAACAAAAAATATGATTCAAGGGAAAAGATTTAATTTAAGAGATTATTTCGCTTTACCTAAATTGGCATATGCTTTTAGTGGAGCGCTGTTATTGGGTTTGATTCTCCTTCCGGTTATGCTTCAGCTTGGGAGAGGAGGAGTAATTCCTCAAACACAGATTGAAACAACGCCTTCTTTCGTGGAAAAAGGAGATAATGCTTTTGGTCCATTAGTAATGCAACAGGGCATAAGTGACGCAAATTTAGAGGCCACGGTTTTGCCTGGGATTGGAGAAGAAGGATTCTTTAGCACAGAGGAGCAAAGACTATCCATGTCCGTATCTGACACTACCGTCGGAGTAAAAGTTATTGCTCCAAATTATTATCAGACATATAAATATGTTTATGCTGGAGATGATTTTCTTTTAGAACAAGAAAAAGTAGAAGTGTTTAGAAGAGTAAATCAGGGTTTTGATTCAGGAGTTAATTCTTTATTTAGCAGAATGAACTTTGGTTTGATTAATCTTTCAAAATTATCTAATTTAAAGATTGATTATTTAAGTCTAAGTCAGGATAGCGATGAGGGGTATAAATTATACATAGATTTAGTAAACGGAAGCATTAGCATAAGTAAAATTAATAAAGTCAACGAAATGCTTGAAAAAAGCTGTATTTCTGGTAAGTGTTGGCATCCGCAAGAACCCCTAGTGCCATCTGATGTTCCTTCTGATGAGAAACTAATAGAAATTAGTAATAGTTTTTTAACGAAATATGGCATTAATAGAAGCGGTTATGGGGAGCCGATTATTAAAAAGGATTCTCCAGTTTTCAGAGTCTTAGAATCAACTGGTAAGCAGGAGCCATATATTTCAGACTCTGTGCAAATTATTTATCCCTTGGAGTTCGATGGTAAATTGGTTTATGACGAATCGGGCAGAGCATTCGGTTTAATAGTGAATATTAATATTCGTGACAAAGAGGTTTCAGGGCTTTACAATCTTAACACACGTAATTACGAAAGATCTATGTACGAAGGAGAAATTGATGCAGGCAAGATATTAGAGGTAGCAGAGAAAAGAGGGACACACAGCTGGCCTTCTCTCTCAAGTCAGCAACCACTTGAAGTTGAGCTAGGCACACCTTCGGTAGTTTATATGAGGATTACAAATTATCAGAACAATGAGAGAAATGAATTATATGTCCCTGCCTTGCTTTTCCCGATTCAAGAAGTGCCAGAAGGAGTATATATATACCAAGAGAATATAGTTGTACCATTGGCAAAGGATTTATTAAATTCAACACGATTAGAATACATGAGGCCAGTGCCTGCTGTTGAGGTTATAGAGATAGAAGAATAATTTTTTATATAACTAAAAGCAGGGCGGATGCCCTGTTTTTGGTTTAAATTGATTATGCTAAAATTAAGGTATATAAAATATTTGAGGAAAAAATATGTCTAAGATAAATGAGGTTAGAAATAAATTAAAAAAATTGTCTGACAAGAAAAGAGCAAAAGCTTCTCAACGGTTTTTTAAAACTGGCAAAGGAGAGTATGGAGAAGGAGATGTTTTTATCGGTATTAAATTACTAGACCAAAAAGCATTGGCAATTGAGTATAAAGATATTTCTTTAGAAGATATAAAAAAGCTTTTAAAAAGCAAGGTTCACGAAGAGCGATCATTGGCATTGGGAATATTAAAGAAGCAATATGTAAAAGCCAAGAATAAGAGAACAGTAGATTTTTATTTAAAACACACTAAATTTATTAATAATTGGGACTTGGTTGATATGTCGGCTTATTATATTCTAGGAGATTGGTTGATTGGAAGGAATAGAAAAATTCTTTATAAGTTGGCGATATCAGAGGATCTTTGGGAAAAAAGAATTTCAATAATTACTACTTTCGCTTTTATTAGAAACAGTGATTTTAAAGATTGCTTGAAAATTGCTAAAATTTTATTAAAAGATGAGCATGACTTAATCCATAAGGCAGTAGGGTGGATGTTAAGAGAAGTTGGGAAAAGGGATTTGAAAATAGAAGAAAGTTTTTTGAAAAAACATTATAAATATATGTCGAGAACCACGCTCCGCTATGCGATTGAAAGATTTCCAGAAACAAAAAGACAGGCATATTTAAAGGGGAGAATATAAAATATAGAGAAAAGACAGAATAAAGATTCCGCATATTAGGGGATTTTTGTTTTCAATTTTCATATCTGCATATATAATGAAACAAACAAGATATATGAATTTTAGAATAAAAATATTTATTATATTATTGGGTTTTTGCTTAATTTTAAGTATTGGGTTTTTAATAATAAAAGGCACGAATAAAGATATATTATTTTTAGAAAATAGAGATATCAGCTTTCTAAAAGCTAATATCTCGGGTATTGTTTCAAAGACTATGGAGAGTATCAAACAAGAATATTGTCCCTTAAGTTTATTTTTCGTCGGGGATATGATGTTTGATAGAGGAGTTGAGCATTATTCCAAGCAAAATGAAAATATTTATTATCCTTTGGAAAAAGTTAGTAATCTTTTGAGAACAGCAGACATAACTTTTGGTAATTTAGAAGGGCCTATTGTTGCCTATCCTAAAAGTTTCTCAAGTAAATCATTAAAGTTTGCTTTCAGCACGACTACTTTGAAAACTCTTACAAGTGCTGGATTTGATGTTCTATCCGTGGCTAATAATCATACTCTTAATATGGGAAATTTTGGCCTAGGGCACACAAGAAGTTTTTTGAAGAGCTCAGGCATTTTCCCGGCAGGGGATCCGATAACCTGCTCGCAAGAATTTGTAGCTGAAAAAAATGATGTGATTTTTTTCGCTGTTAATAAGACATTTACATTTAATTGTTCTGACCAAGATGTTATAGATAGTCTAAATTTCGTTAGGCAAGAGTTTCCTAATAAGTTTTTGATTGCGAGTATCCATTGGGGCATTGAGTATAAGCCAGAAAATTCTTTTGCCCAGCAAGAGCTTGCTCACAAGCTAGTTGACGAAGGGGCCGATTTAATTATCGGGCACCATCCTCATGTGGTTCAAAATATTGAGGAATATAAGGGAAAATTGATTTTTTATTCGCTTGGTAATTTTGTTTTTGACCAGCATTTTTCAGAAGAAACTCAGACAGGTCTGGTGGTTAAATTATGTCTTGGGAAAACTCAAAATATTTTTCAGCTCTTTGTCGTAAAAATAAACTTAGGTCAGCCGAAATGGATCGTAAACAAAAATAGGGAAATCTTTTTGGAAGAGTTAGCTGAAAAATCTAGTCAAATATTGAAAAAAGAAATTAAAAATGGCATAATAGTAAGATAACAATTAAGGAATATTTATGTGGAATAAAAATATTATTATTACAGCTATTATAATCTTAATTTTAATTGGTATTGGTTTGGCTTTTTATTTTTTTCAAAGCAAGGGAGTAGATGAGCCATATACAGAAATTGAGAAAAATATTTTAACCAAAGAATATTTTTCGATTGAAATTCCAGAAGGCTGGGAAGAGACAAGAGGAATTTCAGGTATTTCCGCTATGATTGCCAAGTTGGACGAAGAAAATGAAGAAGAAGCTATACAAGACATGGGCTTTAAAAGTTATTTTGCAGTTGCTTATGAGAGCGCTTCAGATAGAAATATGGGAGAATTTATTGAAT
>CAYNAD010000002.1:0-32434 GCA_964395215.1 uncultured Candidatus Saccharibacteria bacterium
GAGCTTTTTACCCTATCTAAGCGGGTGAGCGGAGTCGAACCGCCATCACTACCTTGGCAAGGTAGCGTAATAGCCATTATACGACACCCGCATGTGCCGTGGGTCAGAATTGAACTGACGACCCCTTCTTTTTCAGAGAAGTGCTCTACCCCTGAGCTACCACGGCTGGTGGGCGGTACAGGACTCGAACCTGTGACCTTCTCGATGTCGACGAGACACTCTAACCAACTGAGCTAACCGCCCATGTGGCCGGGGTGGGACTCGAACCCACAAGAGCTTACGCCCAATGGATTTTAAGTCCATCGCGTATCCCGATTCCGCCACCCGGGCAAAAAGGCCAGGGCGGGACTCGAACCCGCGTATAGCGGTTTTGCAAACCGCTGCCTTGCCCCTTGGCTACCTGGCCACAATCATCAATTATTAATTATCAATCATCATGCTTATGAATTTTTCCTATTAATCTCTCTATCTTGTCTGCTTCCTCTGTCTTACCCTCTTTATAGAAAACTATTTTAGGAACTCTCTTTGTAGAAATCTTTCTATTCAACTCTCGTTGAATATAATAGATGTTTTTCTTCAAAAAGTCCATTATTTCAGGAAATTTTTCAGACGGTAAAACACTTATATACGCCTTTGCTTGCGCTAAGTCCTTAGTTGTTTCAACTCTTGTGATGGTTATCAAGGTATGTCTATCAAAGCCCTCTCCCTTTAAAAGAACTCTTGAAAGTTCTTTTTTTATAAGTCCATTAATTTGGATTATTCTTTGAGACATTTTAAAATTCAAATTTCTTTTTTTCCTCCACAAAGAACTGTAAAATATCGCCTTCTTGAATCTTGCCATTCCCGATATAAAGAATTCCTACCTCGTCGTCAATCACTCCTTTCTCTACATTCTTTTTTTCCTTTTGAAGCTGATCTGCTCGGCCTCGCCCAATAATTTCATCGTTTCGCAATACTTCAATTCTGGCACTATTTAGAACCTCTCCTTCTATTACACTGCCACCGACAATCTGTCTTTCTTTCTCTGTTCTAAATACTTTCAAAATTTTAAGCTTACCCAAATCCCTCCTTATAGTCTCTGACTCTACCGTTGACTTCATAGCTTTCTTCAAATTATCTATCAACTCATAAATCACCTCATATGACAAAATTTTAACCGCCTTTTGGTTAGCAAGATTGGCAGCCGAGCCAGAGGGAGCCGTATGAAAACTAAATATCTTAGCTCCAGAAGTATAAGCCATCTGGACATCGTCTTCAGAAATTAGCCCTGCCCCTGATTTTAAAATTTGAATCGTAATTTCATCTTGTGGCAAATCGTTTATCATTTTTTCTATCGCCTCAAGAGAACCCAACACATCTGTTTTTATAATAATCTTTAAAGCTTTTTTACCCCCTGCTTCTTCGACCGTCTCCTTCATTTTTGGCTCTGCAGTCATAATATACTCTTTTGCTTTTTCAATGCTTTCAAAAACCTCAAATTGTTCGCCAATCTTAGACAGGCTCTCGAAACCAAGCACTGCCACTGGTTTTGATGGAGGCGCTTCATTAACCATATCGCCTACGAAATCCTCCATCTTTTTTATCTTGCCACAAACTGTTGGAGTGGCAACGATATCTTTCAAGTTTAAAGTTCCTTGTTGTACTAATAAAATAGCTGTAGACCCTCTTTTTTCATCAATATGAGTTTCAATAACCGTCCCCTTGGCTTGTGTATCTGCATCTGTTTTTAGATCCTGCATTTCCGCCACTAGAATAATCATCTCGAGAAGCTCTTTAATACCCGTTTTTTGCGTAGCAGACGTTTCTACTGATGGAATATCACCACCCATGTCTTCTACTATAAAATTTTCTTTAGTTAATGCACTTTTAACCTTCTGAGCATTAGCTTCCTGTTTATCCATTTTATTAATGGCCAAGATAGCAGGAATCTTTTCTTCCTTAATGCAATCAATTGCTTCTTTGGTTTGGGGCTTAACTCCCTCCTCCCCAGCCACTACTAAAATCGCAATATCTGCTATTCTAGCACCTCTTGAACGCATAGCACAAAACGCCTCGTGCCCTGGAGTATCAATAAAGGTAATCTTCTTACCATCGTGCTCCACCTCATATGCGCCTATGTGCTGAGTAATTCCTCCTGACTCTTTGGAAGTAATCTTAAAATCTCTGATTGCCTCCAAAAGAGAGGATTTGCCATGATCAACGTGGCCCAAGACCACAACCACTGGCGGACGATTTATTAAATTTTGTTTTTCTTTCTTTTTCATAACAGGGCATTATATTAACCCAATAACCTTAATTAATCAAGGAAATCAAAATTATTGCTTTTGCGCATATATTACAATATTCCAAGCTAATCTCCTTAAAAAAGGAATTTTCAACAATATTCCATCGCATTTTTCTAATCTACCGAACCACCAACCAATTTCTTCTGGCTTTTCTTTATAGATTTGCTTCCAATACCTTATCGTATTCGGGTTGTATCTATTTATAAGATAATACTTTAGGAAAAGCGTCAGTGTTAATAGCCAAAATTCTTTATGATAAACCTTAGTAAATTTTTTCCTAAAAAGTTTCAAAACCTTAAAATTCAAAGGGGTCTCGTCTGCAGATCTAACTTCTGTGGCAACCTTTCTGTATATTTTAATTATAGGATTATATATAAGAGGATCCCAAGAATAAAACCATCCTCCTTTTTTTAAAAAACTATGAATTTTTTCTATAAATATTGACAAACCCTCAACCGGTAAATGATGAATGAGATTTGCGCAATAAACAATATCAAAAGATTCTAATTCTAAGCTTAGATTTTCAACCGGCGAAGCTATAAAATCGATTGCTACATTTTCGCGTTTAGCCATCACTTTAGCCTTATTTATCATTTCCGAAGAAATATCTATAGCCGTAACTCTTGCTCCTTTTGAAGCAAAATAAATGGAACTTTCGCCTAAGCCACATCCAATATCAAGCACTTTTTTATTTTTTAGCGAACCAATATGAGAAAGTATGAACCTATTTTCTAAAGAAGTAATATTCTCAAAAAATCCTGAGATAATGACCTCGTCTACGTCTTCAGATATTGCCCAGTTGTCATGAAACAATGCCTCTCTCTTAAATCTATTCTCCTTGTTCATTTTTCTTAAAAACTTTTTTTATAATATATAGGGGACGACCTTTGGATTCATCGTTAATCCGGCTTATGTATTCCCCGATAAGGCCCAAAGATAATAACTGGACGCCACCTAGGAAAACTACTGCTAATACTAATGAAGTCCAGCCAGGTATTGTTTGATTGGTAAATACCCTCATAGCCAAAGCATAAATAGCATACAAAAAACTGCTACCAGCCGCAAGAAAACCAAAAAAACTAACTATCTTTAGTGGTATGTTTGAAAAAGAGATGATGCCATCGAGTCCTAATTTCACCATCTTTCTAAGCGGATATTTAGTTTCCCCTGCAAACCTTTTGTCTCGTTTATATAAAACCCCTACTTGCTTAAACCCTACCCAACTTGTTAGTCCTCTAATATAACGATTTTTCTCTCTAATCTGCTGACTAAAAACATCAACCACCTTTCTATCTATCAATCTAAAATCGCCCGCATCAACAGGTATATCAACATTTGTCATTCTTCTTAAAATCCTATAGAAAAGCTTAGCGCTTAATTTCTTGAATATACTTTCTCCTTGTCTTTGCTCTCTCACGCCATAGACTATATCGTATCCCTGTTTCCATTTTTCAACGAAATTTGAAATAACTTCTGGAGGGTCCTGTAAATCAGCGTCAATAATGATAACTGCCCTGCCATTTGAGTAATCCATGCCCGCGGTAATGGCTATCTGATGCCCAAAATTTCTGGAAAAATCTAAAATCTTAATCCTGCTGTTCCTATTCTGTAACTGCTTCATAATATTAAGAGACTCATCTTCGCTACCATCGTTTACAAATACAATTTCATAACTCTCGTTCAACTCCTCCGCTACTACAAATAATCGTTTATAAAACTCCTCAAGAACTTCCTGTTCATTGAAGACGGGCACAACAATAGAATAATAAATTTTTGTATCTTGTGTATCCATAAAAGCGGTGGGGGTGGGATTTGAACCCACAATCCTGCAAAGCAGGGCTGCTTTTCGAGAGCAGTGTCTTTCCGTTCGACGCACCCCACCAATTATATTCTATTTAACCTCTATTTCCTTTTTTGATCAAGTAAATTGAAAACTATTTTGAAAATTCTAGCAGAAATAAATACAGCACAAACCTCAAGAGCAGTAAAAGTAATTTCTGATAAAGCCGTAAGCTCTTGACCCATACTTCCTATTACAAAGTAGTCTTTTGTTAAAAAATTAACAAGATAGAGAATGGCGGTCGAAACTATCCAAAAATAAACAAAATATTCTCCTCTACGGATTATTTCTTTATCCTCTGTTTTACTTATCCATCGTAATGCCTCTTTATGAAAAGAATAAATCAGCAAAACTCCCACATAAAAGACCCCTATCTTGGTGGCAGGAAAAGCGCCTCTACTGAAAAATTCTGTAAGCATCATTCCTATTGCCAAGACAGTTACAAATATAGAAATATTAAAAAGAGCTTTATTAATAGAAAATTCTTCGTTATAAACTTCTTTCATAATTCTTTGTTATTTATTAGTTAATATTGATTAGCTCCCTTCTATCCCCGATCCCACAGGAAATAGAGGAAGGGCGGGGACGAGTTGATTATTGATAGTTAAAACAAATCCGCGTCTATTGGAAATCTTTTAGGTAGTAAAAACGGTAACTTTTCTCCTATAAAATAACCTACTCTTACTTCTAACTTACCTTTTAATATTTTTGGCTTAAAAAATCTTTTTATCTTTCTTTCTGCTTTTTTAAAATCAGAAAAATTATTAATTAAAATGTCTGTGGCTGTCATTCCCCAAATTACCCCTCCTCCGGTAGTTGGTTTGGTCATGCCCGCAGCATCGCCTAATAAAAATACATTATTATCTTCGGAAAAACAAAGCCCCTGAGGAATTATTGCTGATTTGACTTTGCTCTTGTCAAAAGCTATATTCTTCTGCTGTAAAAAATTACTAAGCTCTGGTAACATTCTATCTGCCTGTCCGATACCACCATATTCAATAGATTCCTGTCCTGGAATCTTCCACAAAAATCCATATTTGTTCTTTGTAAAAACCTTTGGCCATATCTCTATCCCTTGATCTTCACTATTTTCGACAAAATATTGAATGCCTAAGCGGAAGTTCCTGCACTTAGAGAATAAAGCGCCTGTGCAAAAGATAACCTTATCAAACCCTTGTGGAATTTCTTTTATCTCTTTCCCAAAAAAGAATTCAACCCCAGCTTTTTGCGCTAACTGAAATACGAATTCATCTAACTTTTTCCTCTCAAAATGCAGAAAATTGGGTTTGACTATCAGCTCAATATTTTTTTTGGGAAAATGAACCAATACTGAAGTAACTTTCCTCTGATACAAATTATCTGGAACAGAAATGTGCTCTTTTATTCTTTCAGAAATCAAGGCACTACAAGGCTTTTTTCCAACCCTATCGTTCTTCTCAAAAACAACGACAGAAAAACCTTTCTGTCGGAGTTTTACGGCAGTATAAAGGCCTATTATGCCAGCCCCTATGACGGCAACCTTATTCTTCTCTTCCATCTTTGATTGTTAAGCGGGCAAATTTTCTTTTTCCGACCTGAATAACCAGTCCCTCTCTCACTTTAACGATTTTCTGAAAATCATCTATTTTTTTATTATCAACTCTTACTCCGCCTTGCTGAATCAACCTCTTACCTTCACCCTTTGATACGGCTAAATCTAAATGAAACAAAAGCTCAAGCACTGGATATTCTTTTCTGGGCGAAAAGAATACTCTTATGTCGCTCGGCAGGCCCTTTTTCTTAAAAACTTTTTGAAATTCCTTTTTTGCTTTTTGAGCAGACGCAAGTCCCCAATACAAAGAAACAACTCTCAATGCTAATTCTTCCTTTATATCCTTTGGATTCGTTTTTTTATCTTTTAATTTCTTTTTTATAATTTCTAACTCCTTTTCATCCATTCTCGCACAAAGCTCAAAATATTCTTCCAACATCTCATCTTTCATTGACATCAACTTGCCAAACATGTCATTGGGCTCATCTGTTATGTTGATGACATTACCCCAACTTGTTGACATTTTTCTTCCATCAAGCCCAGATAACATTTTCAACGCCATAATATCCTGCGGTTTTTGGCCATAATGCCTTTGCACATCCCTGCCTATATTCAAATTAAAAAGCTGGTCATAGCCCCCGAGTTCCACATCCGCTTTCATAGCCACTGAATCATATCCCTGAAGCAAGGGATAGCAAATCTCCTGCATAGTGATAGGCTGTTCCTTTTTCCACCTTTCATTAAAATTTCTTCTTTGCACCATTTGCTGGACAGAAAACACTTTGGCAATGCTTAAAAATTCACCTAAGTCCAATTTGTCATGCCACTCGCTGTTATGCCTAATTTCAGTTTTTTTAATATCTAAAATCTTCCCTATTTGTTCCAAATAGGATGCCATATTCTTTTTAATTTCTTTCTCACTCAATCCTTTTCTGCCTTCTGGTTTATCAGAAGGATCGCCTATCTTAGCCGTAAAATCACCAATAATTAGAACTACTTTGTGATCTAAGTCCTGAAAATCTTTCAATTTCCAAAGCTGACTAGCTCTGCCTAAATGGATTCTATTACCAGTCGGGTCAATACCATGCTTTATTCTTAGCTTCTTAGAGTCCTTTAAAACATCTAAAAAATGCTTTTTATCTATTATTTTTTCTACTCCGCAATTTAATATATCTTCTATTTTTTGAATTTTATTTTTCATAAAAAATATTTAATTGTGGACCCAGTGGGATTCGAACCCACGACCTCCTCTATGCCATAGAGGCACGCTGGCCAGCTGCGCTATGGGCCCTCTGCCCCCACCAGGAATCGAACCTGGATCTATTCCTTAGGAGGGAACTATTCTATCCGTTAAACTACAGGGGCGACTTCAATAAGAATATCATTTTCAGAGCTAAAAAACAAGATTACACCCAAAAACCCGCGATTGTGGGCTCTTAGAATTGATTTGGTCAAAAACGCACGACCAAGAGCCTAAGATCAGAAACTCAAATGGAAATGGAAACCAGGTTTTCATTATACAGGTTTCATTATATTAAGTCAGAAACCCAATATTATTGTAATCAATTTTTGGACTTTTAATAGTAAAAGCTATATTGTTATTAATTGCTGTTACTCTTATTTATCTTAAATTTTTCTCCAATTTTCCAAACTCCTTTTTCTCTAAAAACAGGAATGGTCTGTCGCCGTGCGGCATTAAGTATAGCAGAGGCACTCTTGCGGTGTCCTTTTGCATATTCAGAAACAGTAATAATTTTTTCTCCTTTAAGATAAGCAATTCTTTTATGAAGCGATTCTATTATTGCTAAGGCAATGATTTTTTCCATTGTCTTTGTATTTTTTTTCTGACGATAATCGCCAAAAGCATCATAATATTTCCGCTTTCCTTTATCTCTAATCATAATCATTGGAAGACCAAATTGTTGTAATTGAAAACAAATTAGTGCTCGGCCAATCCGACCATTACCATCATTAAAAGGGTGGATAGTCTCAAAATCCAAATGAAATTTAGCAATCTTATCCAAAAAATAAGCCGACAAACTGCTGGTATATTCAGTTAATATAGACTCAATCATTTGTTTAACCTGCTCTGGCGCCGGAGCAACATGAGTGCCAACTCGGACATATTCACCCTTAACCCTAAATCTTCCGGCTATTTCATCATTTATGCCACCGATCAGTATTTGGTGTAAAGATAAAATTATTTCTTCATTAATTTTTTGTGCCTGTGATTTATTACGGATATATTTAATCACTCGGGCAAGATTTTTAGCTTCAAAAACTTCTCTCACAGATACATCGCGAGACACATTCATGTCTAAAAGAATTTTTTCCGTTTCTTTCAAAGTAAGAGTAGAATTTTCAATGGCATTGGAATTATATACTACTTCAGGAATTTCTGCTTCGTCAATTACTATCAAAAGCGATTCTTTGTCTTTTTTTAGATTATCAAATTCAGCCTTAAGAATTTTTATTCTGTTTTTTATTGGATTAGAAATAGGCATATCATTTTAGGTTAATTATGTTAGTATATTACCATAATTAACGATAATATGTCAATATAGCGTTAATTTACAATAGAACAAGCTACTCACCCAAAAACCCTTGTTTTCACAAGGGCTCTGGTTAATTTTGGGTGGCTAAGCGGACTCGAACCGCCTCTGGAAACTCCACAAGTTTCTGTGCTGCCATTACACCATAGCCACCATGTGCCCCCGGGAGGAATCGAACCTCCGACTCAAGCTTAGAAGGCTAGCATTATATCCGTTTAACTACGGGGGCAAACAAAGATATTATAGCTAGAATTTCAAAAAAATCAAGCTTTATAGCTTAAAAAAGAAACAAGAGAACTGATATGCCCAAGCTAATCACCGTAAAACGGATCTCTTAAGTCCTCTAACCCTATTGTGTAAATCGTTTCTTTTCTCTGTGAATAATTAGATATAAACTGCTGGTAAATCTCTTCGTTAATACTGAACTCTCGAATCTCCGCTTTCGACTCACTCACTGCCGGCAAATAAGCATAAAAATAAAAGACGGTTCCTGCCGCAAAAAAGACCATAAAGCATAAAATAATAAAACTCAAAAATGCTCTTTCTGCTAAAAACCAGAAAAAAGAATTAATCGCTGTCTTCGTAATTTGTTTGTTAATCTTTTTCTTGAGCATAAATTCTTATAAATAAATCAAATTGAATTAGATTCCTATTCGCTAGCTCTTCCTGTTCTTGGATGTATTTAGATATTTCTTCTTTTCTAATATTCAGGCCCTTAACTTCAACAAACCAATGCCCAAATTCAAGCTTTTGCAAAAACTGCTTAAAATCATTGTATTCTCCCGTTCCCTCAATCCTGAAATCCAAAAATGTCCAAAAATCATCTATCTCTTTTGTCTCTATTGGAATGACTTTCAAGACAAGAGACAATTCTTCTGCTTCCTGCTTAAAAAAACTAATAAAACTTATTGGAATTTCTGGGTCAATAGCTGATTCGCTAGTCAAAATGTCCTCCATTTCCTTCAAAAATTCTCCATAATAGTCATAATTTTCCTCAAAATCAGAAAAGTTATCCGCTAATAGATTAATAGAGTTTAGCTTCATTTTCGCTACCTCAAACTCTGCTGACTTATTTATAATACTTTTAATAATCGGCTGAATTAAAAAAACAATAAAAATAATTGAAATAATTATTAAAATACTAATATAAAGATAAACTTTTTTAGAATGACTCATTTTTTAAATCAAACTCAATTCTAAAATCAATTTTTCCGACCTGAAGCCAGTCGGGCAGGGTAAAAACGAGGTTACTTAGCTCCTCTTGCTCTCTCAATGTATTTCTAAGCTCATACGCCTCCTCTATGTCCGAGGCAGTGCCGGTAATCATCACTCGACTGTCTTCTCCAGTATAGGAAAAAGATTCAAGTAGAACGCTGGGCAAAAGTATATTATTAAGTGAATCCAAGAAAGTTGAAATCATAAATTGTTGGTCGTAAAAATTATTAAATTCAAATAAAATATTATTAATTCTAGATATTTTTTCGTCTAATAGTTTGATACTGCTGGTCTTGGCAGTGTGCACCTCAATCGAGATTTCCTGATATTTAACTTGGTTAGCAAGGTAAAACTTAATTGATAAAAAAGATAATACTGCAACCACTAAAGCACTTAATATAAAAACTCCTATTATGAAAATAAGCTTAAGGTCTTTTTCCTGTTTTCGAGCTCTCTTTTCTTTGCCAGACAATAAACTAATCATAAAATTCTCTTAATGCTAAACCCATGGCAACAGTAAAAACAGAAGGTTTCCTTTTATGTTTTAAAAAAGTATTCTTGGATTGTTTAGAAAGATTAATTAGGGGATTTGTTTTTTCCATTTTTATTTTCAACTTTTTTGACAGCGCTTCTGGTAAACCGCTCATTTCCATCCCTCCACCATAAAGCAAAAGCTTATCCGCTGTTTTTTCCTTATCACTTAAGCTATTACCCTTACCATAATTCATATAGTACTCTATATGTTTTCTGATCTCCTTTGCCAATTCATTAACTTGTGGCTTAAGAATCTTTGCAATTCTACCTCCCGTCACTCCTTTATTGTTTAATCCATGAAGTTTTTTCAATACCTCTGCCTCTTCTCTATCTTTATTTATCGCTTGAGCAATTGATAAGGTAAAATCTTCAGAACAAATAGGGATAAAAGAAGCAAAACGGAGACAGTCCCCAAAATAGACACTGAAGCTTGTGGAAGTTGCTCCAAAATCAATTAGGTAAATTGGCTTTCCCTTTACTTCATCTTTTATTAAAGCTCTAACTGCGGCTTGGGACTCGGTTTCTAAAGCTAAAGGAATTAGTCCTGCCTTTTTAATGGCTTTAATATATGGGTCAACTACTTTCTTTGGCATAGCGGTTATTAAAACTTCCACATATTCTCCCTTGGGCTTGGGGCAGGTTATTACTTCGGAATCAAGGTAAACTTTATCCAAAGAAAAAGGAATATAGTTTTCCGCCTCAAAACGAACGGCTTTTTTCAAATCCTGTTCTGACATTCTTGGCATCTGAAGCACTCGCAAAAAAGATTTCTCTTCCGGCAAAGAAGCAACTACATATCTACTGCTAACCTTACCTGATTTAGTCACTAATTTTTTAATATATATAGAGAGCTTTTCTATATCCTTAACTTCGCCTTTTTTTATAATTCCAAAAGGTAAAGCAATCTTATTTAATGCCCAAATACTAAGTCCCCTCTTATTCCTCTTGATTTGCACCAATTTCAAAGTCCGGTCTGAAATATCCAGACCAAAACTTCCAGGATTAAGATTTAATATATCAAACATAATGAATTATTATTTACTGAACTTCGTGCCACTCTCTAAAACCAAACTCTTCAGTTAAACATGGCAAAAAAGGTGGAGGGCCAAGGCTTAATTCGGTATCATAAATATTTTGTCTTTCTCTATAGCCCGAAACCCAGGAACCGCCAGATGTCCATTGGGTACCGACTCTTTTGTTGCTAACAATAGAACCATAAATTACAAGCTTTTCTTTCTTGGCATATTGGGGATACTGCCAAGGTGAATAATGATTTCTACCAAAGTGTCCATTCTGGGCGATAAAAACTCCATATAAATCCATATAATCGGGCGCATCTGGAGTAATTAGAACATTGTGCTGACCCACTAAAACTAAACCATCCGTGCCAAGTCCATTAAGATATTCAATATCATCTTTTAACCAAACATCTGTTTCTTTTTCCTGATCAATAAGGTCAGCGGAAATAAGGGTAATCTTACCTGATAATTCTCCTTCAATCCAAATACTATCTTCTATAAACGCCAAACCACAATCTGCCAAAGCATAATATTGAGGCACACTTTCCTGACTAATAATAGAATATTCCCAGAAATCACCCAGCTCCTCATTGTATGCCTGAACCCTGCCTAACTCTAAAATCTTGCTCACAATTAATTCCCTGTTATTAAGTATAACATGATAACCCAATTCTCCAGAAGGAGGGAGATATAAGCCCTTACCCTCGTCTTTAGTGAGCCCTTTAATTTGATTTAAGTTAACCGTTATTCCTTCAAAATCAAAATGATGCGCCCCTACTACAAAAAGATCATCCTGACCATTGGCAGTAGTAAAAACTCCCGGACAAACGCAACCCTGCCCCACAACACGATTGCATTCACTCGGGCAAGAAGAACAACCGTAGGAATCAGTGCAAATCCAGTCAATCTCTTCAGAGCTGACTAGAGAATTATTCTCTCCGTCCATTCTAATCCCGCCATTGGAGTGATATGGACCGTCTATTATCCTGTCCGAGCCGGCCCAGACACTATGATTCAAAATATATGAATAATCCGCCACCGAGGGCTTAATATATCTTAATTCCACCTTTCTTGACGAATTAGGAAAACTGCTGGTCCAAGCCTCTGCTGTTACTTTCACAGCAGTTGTAATCTCACAAGGTCTCACTTCTTCCACTTCTAAAGTATAGCCACCGACAGTTCCTAAACCCGGCAAATTAAATTCATACTCACACTCTGCGCATCCAGAACAATCAGAAGGCGGACAACCAAGCTCTTCGCCTGCTAAAATTTCCTGACTTTTATGAATCAAAAACCAGCGATACCGATTAAGACCGGCTTCTGCAATATACAATGCCTGCTCACTGGCTGTTTCATATTTTGAGATTCTTAACTGGGAAAGGATAAAACCCAATAGGGCGGATAAAAGAATAGCAAAAATAACTGCAAAAATCAGGATATAGGTAATAATGAAACCTTTTTGTCTGTTTTTTGACATTTATTCTTCTTTCTTTAAATTTCTTAATTGAACACTGGTTTCAAGGCGATAATATTCAGATGGTTTGTCTTGCACCACATCTATCAACAAAGAAATTTCCATTAATTGAGTTTGCTCAATCCTTTGAACGGGATTTTCAATCAACTGTCCGTCTTTATCAAAATATCGAAAGATATAATCCTGAAACCCTCCTGCAACATTTTCCACATAATGAGAAATAACGCTTATCTCCTCCTGCTCTTTTGGATATTCGACTGGATTGCTCCCTTGTGGCTGGATAATTCCTTTTTTCAGGTCTCTATCTTGACCTAACTCCTGCTCTGTCCACGTCAAGTCAAATTTTGTTTTAATAGAATGATTATTGTCCTGCCAATCACAAGCAGGATTAACTTGATAAGAAGAATCAGCGACAAAAGTCAGATTATTATCAATAGCATATGTAGATACATCAAAAATAGTTACATCCTGCCACTCTCCGGGGCAATCGCTGCATTCTCCCCAATCAAAGCACATTCTATCTATCATGATGCCATCAACAAAGATATCCGCAAACTCCACCCCAGACCATCCCAAATCGCCTTCTACCCCAATCTGAACCTGTGCCTGTTCTAATGTGCCAGTCAAAAAATCAGAAAAATTAACAGAGCAAGAACCTCCTCTTGAAAAACTTTCGCACTCTTGGCTCTGTTCTCCACCCGAGCTAGTGCCTAAAAAATATCGTACTCTTTCTGTCTCTCCATCCTCATCAATATCGCTATAAAAAATAAACTCTGTTGCTGATGCTTTTTCTATAGCAAAAGAACCGTCCTCTCCGTTATCAGCCGCCCTCACTTCTCTTAGCATCACTTTTATTCCTCTTCTGGCCTCATCCATAGCCTCTGTCGCCTGTAAACTAAAATGATATGTCTTATAAATATGTATAATACCGCTAAAAACAGTAATTGTAATAATTCCAAAAATAGCTATTGCAATCAATGTTTCTAAAAGAGTCATACCTTTATGGTTAAAATAATTAAACATATTACTCGATTCTTTCAAGATTTATATATCGGTTTTCCGACGACCAAATCTGTAAATCATATTCTTCTTCCTGATAATTCTCAGCCCTTACCTCCAAGTGATAATCTCCAGCTCCTTGCAAAAGTAAAAACATACCATCGCCTTGTAAATCTGTAGTTTGGAATTTATTATATCCTAAACTGACTGAACTCAATTCTAATTCTGCTCCTGATATTGAATTATCATTCTCTGCATCATTTACTTTAACAAATAAAGAATCGCCACTCTCCAGATAAATCAAGCTTGTGGTTGCCTGCCCTGGAGCCAATCTTACGGGCATTTCGGTTAATTCGGTATTTAAATCCAAGGCCTGTCCGAGATAGCTAAATCCAGAAAGATAATAATTATCCGGATCAATCTCTAATAATTGTTTTTGCCCACTAATATTAGTTGTATGATTATCTAAATATTTATAGATTGGATCTTCTTCTGAATCAGTCCCCACTATTTCTTCTCCCCTAATGTCAAAACTGACGCTGGGAATAATTGTATCTTGACTATTCTTATACGAAATCTGCCATTCATAAAGCACAGGCGTCTTGGCTAAATCGCTTGTGAAAAAATTTCCCTTAACTTTTAATTTGGGATATTCGCTTTCTGAAAGAGAGGACAAGTCAACCGGTGAAGTGTCAAAACCAGAGCCATTGCCCGGCAAATCAATATTCGAAATCAAAAACCACTCACTGCTTGTGGCATAATAAATCTGATATTTTATATCTGTTTCAAGCTCTTCAAAATCAGAAAAACTAAAACTGTCCCATTGAGTAATAAAAGAAGGATTTTTTTCAATTGAAATCAAATAACCGTTTTGCTTATAAGTAAGTGGAGAGCTAGTCGCTAAAACAACTAATGTTTCTACTCTCTTCACATCTTCAATTTCTTCAATCTTTGAATCGTCAAAAAATCCATCAAAAAATCTATCCCCACTGCCTGGAGCTAATGTGTGAATATCTAAATCCCCCAATTCATCAATCGTTAAGGTAAGGGGATAGAACGCACCTTCGTTTATTGTAGGATTTTTTCGAAATGGATCAGCTATTGTTTGGGAGTTATAAACATCGCCTGATTGAAAGGTTTCTGTTCTGCTATAACCCTGTCTTTGCACGATAATTTTATAGTCATCAGGAACAGCAGAGGTCTGAAGAGTTAAAACCCGAATACCTGGAGTCTTTATGCTTGTGCCATAGCACTGGTCAAGGACCAAATTTTCGTTAATAATCTGAATAGCGGTTTCAGAGCAGGGCGACAGCTGGTCTGGACAGGATATTTCAATCAATTCTCCAAGCCCGGAACTTATTGTAATCTTCAAGGCGCCTCTACCCTCTCCTGTTTCTATGCTTTTAGAGGCGATAATTGTGCTTAAAGAAATTTCCCCGCCCCAAAGCTCTTCCCAAGAAACCAAAACTTTGACCCTTTTGTAATCATCAGGAGCTGAATCCACTTCTACTGGACTACCTTGACAGTCAAACCCTTCTATAGTGCCGTCAAAACAATCGTCATATGTTTCAACTATTGTTTGAACATCATAAACAATATTATTTAAAACAATATCTTCCTGACCTGTTACAATATCCTGAAATCTTAGCCCCTTGATTTGCTCAATTCTCTGGCCGGCAGCATAAGCTGCCTGTATTCTTATCTTCGTCTGGGAAGTTACTTTTACAGCCAACTGAAACCCGCCAAAAATTCCTAAAAAAACAATTGATGTTAAAAAAACAGCAATTAAAACTTCTATCAAAGTAAATCCTGTTTGGCTTTTTCTAATATTTATATTTTTAAAATCCCTACCCATATATTTCTACATCCCCTGCATTATGGAATAAATTGGCTGGACAAAGGATACAGCAAATAAAGCCACCACTGTACCAATCAAAAGTAAAAGCAAGGGTTCAATAACAGCTGATAAATTTTTTGTCCTATTGTCCACCTCTTCTTCCAAAAACCCAGCTAATTTCTCCAGCATCTCGGATGTTTGACCTGTTTCTTCTCCGACTTGCAACATCTGAATAAATAAAGGGGAGTAAAGATCAGTATATTTAGCCATTGCCTTGGATATTTTTTTCCCTTTCTCAACTTCCTTAGCTGTTTCCTCAAGCGCATTTTTATAAAAAACATTATTCACAGCATCAGAAGCGATATTAAGAGCTGAAACTATCGGAACTCCGCCTTGCACCAATGCACTTAAAGATAAGGCAGTATAAGCAGAATTAATTTTTCTCGTTAGAGAAGATAAAACAGGAATCTTCAAAATTATCTTATCAAGCGCTTTTTTGCCTTTTTTATTTTTAATTAAGAAATAAAAAAATAAGAATAAAATAATCAAACCTAAAATTAGAAGATACCATTTAGAGGCAAGACCATTACCAATTGCTATTACCACCTTTGTTATCGTTGGCAATTCTACTTTTAACTCCTCAAAGGTCTTACTAATCTGTGGCACCACTTTAACCATCATAATAATGCCTATAAAAAACATAGCTGAGACAATAATAATAGGATAAAGCATCGCTCCTCTCACTCTGGAACGGAGGCGGTAATTCCTTTCAAGTTGCTGAGCTAAAATCCCTAAAACTTTTTCTAATTCTCCTGTCTTCTCTCCGACTTTTACCATGCTCACATACATTGCTGAAAAAACTTTTGGAAATTCAGTTATTGCTTCAGAAAGAGGAGTACCTTTTAAAATCATTTCCCTCATTCCAATCAAGCAATTCTTGAAATACTTGCTCTTTGTCTGTTTTGACAAAACCTCAAGCGACCGCGGTAGAGAAACCCCTGCCGCTATCATCACTTGAAGATTACGCGTGGCTAAAAGCTTTTCTTTAAGCGCGACATGCTTAATTTTGGGTAAAGAAATTTTAAATTTGGGCTTTGGCTCATCAGTAACGGCTGATATCAAAAAACAGCCCTCCTGTTTTAATACTTGGGCTAAATCCTTTCTATCTTTTGCCTGCTTTTCCCCTTTCTTTGTCTCGCCATTTAATGTTTTGGCAATAAAATTATATAAAGGCATAAAAATTAATCATTGATTTTTTCACTCCCTTGTAACCCTTAATACTTCCTCAATCGTGGTAAAACCCTGAGCCGCCTTGACTAAGCCGTCTTCTATCATAGTTCTCATACCGTCTTTTTTCGCCCTATCTTCAATCCGAGAAGTAAAAACCTCTTCTGTTATCAACGCCTTGATGGTTTCTGTAATAGGAAGAACTTCATAAATTCCAACCCTCCCCTTATAGCCATCAGCACAGCCCTTACTTTTTTTAGCTTTATAAAACATTGCTTTCTCTAAATCACGACCTGCTTTCAAGAGTTTCTCCTGCCTCAATGCCTTCAATAATCTTTCTTGAGAACAAGAATGAGACAAATTTTTAATATCAGAATTATTTAATTTATGTTCCTGTTTTTTATCACATAAACGGCGGACCAATCTCTGAGCAACTACCAAATTCAAGGTAGAAGCAATTAAAAATGGTTCTACTTTCATATCAATTAATCGCGGGATGGCTCCAGCTGCACTATTCGTGTGAAGGGTTGATAAAACCAAATGTCCTGTTAACGCAGCATTCACTGCCAAAGAAGCAGTTTCTTTGTCTCTTATTTCCCCCACCATTATAATATCCGGATCTTGACGGAGAAGAGAGCGAAGACCATTAGAAAAAGTTAATCCGATTTTTGGATTTACCTGGGTTTGATTAATCCTAGGAATACAATACTCCACTGGGTCCTCAACCGTAGAAATATTTACTTCTGGAGTATTTAAAATCTCAAGTATAGAATAAAGAGTAGTAGTTTTACCAGAACCAGTTGGTCCTGTAACTAAAATCATGCCAGTAGGTCGCCTTATTGCCCTGACTACCTCTTCCAAGGAATCGCTAAAAAGCCCTAATTCCTCCAACCCATAACCTTTGGCTCCTTCTGCTAAAAGTCGCATTACCACCTTTTCTCCATCTAATACAGGAAGTACCGAAACCCTTACTGAAAATTTATCTTGATCTTTTTTAAACCTAAACCTGCCATCTTGAGGCAAACGATGCTCGTCTAATTTTAAATTAGACAAAACTTTAATACGTGCGACAATACCCGATGCTACTTGTTTTGGTAGAGTCATAGCGTCACGGAGAATACCATCAACTCTATAACGAACCACTATCTCTCTTTCGTTGGGCTCAATGTGAATATCAGAAGCTCTGTCTATTACAGCGTGCTTCAATAACGTATCTACAATTCTTATTACTGGAATCTTCTGAGCCACTTTTTCCAAGGACTCTTTCTGCTTTTTAATACCCTTGCCAGTAGGGATAGTCTTAATGCTCTCGGCTTCTTTCGTAATAAAATCCTTAAACTCTGCTTTTAAGGTTTTACGATATTGAGCTAAAATATTTTTAATGCCTGACTCTGTTGTTAAACGAGGCAATATTTTTAAATCAGATTTTCTCTTAATAAAATCTATTGTCTGTAGATCTTCAGGGTCAAGCATTGCTACTTCCAGTGAAGTTTTATCTTTCTTAAAAGCCACTATATTATGAGAAGTGGCTATTGCTTCGGGAATAATACCCATAACATCATTCTCTACTAAGGCAGTATCTAAATTGATAAAAGGAATGCCGGCAATATAGGCCTTCAATCGAGCCAAATCATTTTCAGATATCAACTTTTCTAAAAGTAAAACTTCCTCTATTGGTCTCTTTAGACTCTTTGCCTTTTTTTCCGCCCCATTAAACTTGCGGGCAGAAATAAGGTCGGCATCTAAAAGAAATTTTTTAAGCTTAATAGACTCAATCTTCATAAATTCTATTTATCTCCTATGACTTTTTCAACTTTTGCCACAACATCTTCTAAGCCATAATTGGCTTTGACAAGATAAGTGGTTGCACCGAGTTCTAGAGCCTTTTCCACCTCTCCTATATTTTCAAGATTAGTTAAGATGATGACTGGGATGTCTTCCGTCTCTTTATCTTTTCTAATGTCTTCCAAGAGGTCTAAGCCATAAAGCTTAGGCAGATTAAGATCTAAAAGAATCAAATCTGGGTGTTCGCTTTTTGACAGACGAAGACCAATCTCCCCGTCCATAGCGGACTTGACTTCGTACCCTTTATTCCTCAACGATTCACCCAAGGTCTTTTGAATAGCGGCCTCGTCTTCTATAAACAAAATTTTCTTCATAATTTTTATAATTGCTGAATATTGAAAATTGTAAAACAATAAGCAAGTAATCAACAATCATTTATCAATTTTTTATTGGCAAAGAAAAATTGAAAACACTACCCCGTCCCTCTTTGGAGGTAAACCAAATCTTTCCGTCCATGCCATCTAAAATGAGTTTTACAATAAAAAGACCCAAACCAGTACCAATAACCTCTGCACGGGCTGCGTTTTTTGCTCTAAAAAACTTCTCAAAAATATATTTCTGGTCTTCTTTTGGAATGCCCATGCCTCTATCTTTTATAGTAAAAATAATTCTGCCTTTCTGGGACTCAAGCCCTATATCAATTTTTTTCGCCCCCTGACTATAATTTACAGCATTGCCCATAAGATTTTCTAAAACAATTCGTATTAAAGGATAGCTAGCAAGGGCCTTGGGCAGATTTTTGTCTGGGGAAAACTCAACCTTAATATTATTTGCATTAAGAAATGGTTGGTACTCCTTAATAATTTCTTCTATCAAATCCTCAAGCGCGAAAGCTGATTTTTTACTGTCTAATTTTCCTTCTTCTAATCTCGTGATGGTAAGAAGGTCACCAATTAACCCCTCCATCCTATTGCCATTTTCCCTGATAATGTCAGAATATTCTGTTTTCTCAGTTTGATCTGAATCTTGAAATTCTTTTGAAAGTAAAAATTGGGTTGCCCACCTTAGGTTGGTCAAAGGCGCTCTCAATTGATGAGAAACAATATTCACAAACTCTGTTTTCACTCTGTTTGCCTCTGCCAGGTTCTCAAAACTATGAATGATAATAAAAGCAATCACAAGCAAGGTCATTGCCACTAATATCACAACTAAAGCCACCATTCGCGGGTCAAAAATATAGCGCTCTCCGATAGCATAAAACACAATACTGGTAAACATTATAAACAAACCCATTACAGCAAAAAGAAATTGGGGACACTGCCATAAAGGTATCTTGTATTTCCTACACTGAACGAAGATATTAAGTTGAGATAAATTAAAAGCCATAAAAATTTTAATTACTTATCTAATTTTAACACAAGTTAGAAAAAAGAGAAAAGTGCAAAACTCTATACAAAAACACAATTTTGCACTACAATACCTCTATCGGGGAATAGTATAATGGTAGCCCCGATATCACTTGCGATATCGAGGATCCTCGATTGCAAAGCAATCGGGACACGAGTCCAGCGCTTTTCTCGGGGCATAGTGCAATGGCAGCACGAGTCTTTTGGGAAGATTTAATCCCAGTTCGAGTCTGGGTGCCCCGAAAAGTTTATGCTGAAGCCCGTGGTAAACGGGCGAAGTGCGGGTGTAGCTTAATGGTAGAGCTTTTGGTTTCCAACCAAATGACGAGGGTTCGATTCCCTTCACCCGCTTTCGTAACTAAAAACCCCGCCTTAGGCGGGGTTTTTAGGTTGTGAAAAAGGTCGATTTATCTAACCATATCTTTCAAAGCCTTCCCTGCTTTAAATCTAGGAACAGTTGTAGCGGGAATCTTAAGTGAAGCTCCTGTCTGTGGATTTCTACCCATTCTGGCTTTTCTCTTGGAAGTTAAGAATTTGCCGAAACCTGTAAGCACTACTTCTTTTCCTCCTGCAAGAGTTTTGCCGATTTCATCTAAAACAATATTTAAACATTCTCCTGCTACTACCTTGGAAACGCCTGCCTTTTGGGCTAAAACGTCAATAAGTTCTTGTTTTGTCATAATTTTTGATAATAATTATTTTTTCTCGACCTTTAATTTTTTATAAATTAGGTTATCTAGCATATTCTATCACTCTTTTCTCTCTTATAACAATAACTTTTATCTCTCCGGGGTAATTTAGCTCTTCGGCAACCCTCTCGGAAATTTCTTTAGCTAATTTATGAGCCGTAAGATCATCTACTTCTTCTGGGCTCACAAAAACTCTTAATTCTCTGCCTGCCTGAATAGCATAGGCCTTTTTTACTCCCTCAAAAGAGGTTGCTACATTTTCTAGATCCTCCAGTCGTTTAAGATAATTCTCTAATGTGTCTTTTCTAGCACCCGGCCTAGCTCCTGATATCTGGTCAGCGGCCTGAACAATTCTGGACTCAAGCGTGCTGTAAGGATATTCTTCATGATGCGACTTCATCGCGTCAATTATTTCCTGTTCAACATTGAATTTTTCCAAAATCTTGATTCCAATATCCACGTGAGAACCCTGAACCTGATGATCAACTGCTTTGCCAATATCGTGTAATAATCCAGCCTTTTTAGCTATCTTCACATCAGCTCCTATTTCTTCAGCCAACATTCCGCTTAAAAGAGAAACTTCTATTGAATGAAGTAAAACATTCTGTCCAAAACTAGTCCTGAAGCGGAGCCGACCTAAAAGCTCTATCATTCTGGGAGGTAAATCAAGCACTCCTGTTTCATAGACCGCAGTTTCTCCGGCTTTCTTGGCTTTTTCTATAGCTTCTTCTTCCATCTTCTTTACTATCTCCTCAATCCGAGCCGGCTGAATACGACCGTCTTCTATAAGCCGTTCCATTGATTTTTGCGCTACATATCTTCTAAAAGGATTAAAACTAGAAATAGTAATGACTTCCGGGGTCTCATCAACTAAAACTTCTACTCCGGTAGCTTTTTCAAAGGCCTTAATATTTCGACCTTCTTTTCCTATAATCCTTCCTTTTATTTTATCAGAGGGCAATGTTATGGTTGTCGTGGTTGTATCTTGGGCCTGAGGTAGGGCATACCTCTGGATTGCTATGGCAATCATCTCTTTTGCTTTCTCATTCACTTTCTCCTGTCCTTGCTGTTCTAATCTTATCATTTTCTCTAAAACATCTTTCTGACAATCCCTTTCTACTTTTTCAAGCAATACTTCTTTTGCCTGCTCTTTACCTAATCCAGCAATCTTTTCTAGTTTATCAATTTCCTGTTTGATGAGCTGATTTAAATTTTCTTTCAGTTCCTTTATTTCATCGGCTTTCTTAAAAACCTCTTTTTTATTCTCTTCTAAATCACTCAATCCCTTTTGAAAGCCTGATTCCTTCTCTAAGAGAAGCTTCTCTGCTTTCAATACTGCCTCTCTTCTTTCCTTTTCTTCTTTTCTGATTTTTTCAAGTATTTGCGTAGAATCTTGCCTTGCTTTAGCAACCAGATTTTCCGCCTCCTGTTTTGCCAACGCAGTCCTTTTCTCAATTCTTTCCTCTAATGTTCCTATCTGCTTCTTAGCAATTGACTGCCGTGCAAAATAGCCCAAAGTTGCGCCAAGTCCAACCCCAACAGCTCCTATTACCAAAGAGGTAAGTTGGGTAATCATATTTCTTTTTGGAAAACTGCCAAATCATATTTATGAAATTAACTGAATCCCAAGCTTAATAACTGAAACTATGCTTGATTATAGCAAACTAAAGCTAAAAGTAAAGGGTTTTAGCTGTTTTGTGCCTTTTTGCTACTTTTCGCCTCTTTATTAGATTGAATAACTGTGTCAATAATGCCGTAATTTTTAGCATCAACTGCAGAAAGATAAAAATCCCTGTCAGTATCTTCTTTCACTCTCTTTAAGGACTGCCCCGTATGCTCTGCCAAAATCTTATTAATCTTGTCTCTTAGTTTTATTATCTGTCTAGCGGTAATTTCAATGGCTACTGCTTCACCGCTCACTCCTCCTGCTACCTGATGAAGCAAAACCTCACTATTGGGCAGGGCAAATCTTTTCCCTTTTTCTCCAGCTGCCAAAAGTAGTGCTGCCATAGACGCAGCCATTCCCACACAAACCGTAGAAATCGGAGAAGAAACATACTGCATAGTGTCATAGATGGCCAACCCAGCAGTGACAGAGCCACCTGGGCTGTTGATATACAGCTTTATATCTTTTTTCGGGTCTTTACTAGCTAAAAATAAAATCTGGGCAATAACGGCATTAGCATTAGAATCACTCACCGGACCGGCTAAGAATATAATCCTATCCTCCAAGAGTCGGGAATAAATATCATAAACCCGCTCTCTTTGACCCTTTTTTTCAATAATAGTGGGAATAATAGTCATATATTTTATTATGGCTTAATTATTTTACTTGCTAAAATCAGGGACTCTAAAAATTGCAATGTTTTTTCCTGTTCTATTCGCTCTTGAAAATAGCTGGACAAGCTCTCATTATCTATATCCTGTTTTTCTTGTTCCTTTGGCATGTTTGCTTTGAAAATATCTACTTCTTTTTCAACCTCTTCTTTTGTTGCCTGAATATTTTCTTTTTCTTGAATTTCCTTAAGAATCAAAATTCTTTTGATCTTGCGTTCAATATCCTTCCTCAAATCCTGACTTAACTCTTGTTCTGTTTTTTTAATCTTTTTTAAATAATCGTCAAAAGTCATTTTCATTGTTTGGGAAATATTGCTTTTAATGCTTTCAATAGTCTTCCCAAGCTCCGACTCAACTAAAGGTGCTGGAGCTTTAAAATCCAACTTATCAGCAATCTTTTCCAAAAACTCGTTTCTTATCTTTTGCTTTTCCAAAAGTTCTTTTTGGAATCTTATATCTTTTTCCAAAACTTTTTTCAACTCTTCTGGGTTATCAAAATTTATCTGTTTCAACTGCTCTTCTGGCATCTTCGGTCGCATCTCCTCAAGCTGTTTATAAGCATTCTCTATTTCCGTCTTTTCTACAGAAACTTCTTTTCTCTCAATCTGCTTAGCAATCTCTTTATAATCAGGTAAATCAAACTTCGGTAGAACAACAATTTTCGCCTTAAATTCAAAATCATTGTTAGGAGCTAATTTCAAAACCTGAATTTCAGGCATGCCAAGTGGCTCTAAACTATTGTCCTTAATAATCTTGGGGTAAATTTCTTTTAAAGCTCTGTCAGCTGCATCGGAGAGAAGTTTCTGCCCGTCTACTTGCGCAAGAGCTGTTTCTCTTGGCGCCTGACCCTTGCGGAAACCCTTAACTTCCATCTCCTTAATTGCATCATCTTCGCTCTGTTTTATAAACTTCTCAAACTCGCTGAAAGGAAGAGTAACTTTTATCTCCTTTTCTGTATCATTGATTGTATTAACTGAAACCTGCATAAAATTAAATAAATAAACTTAATGATATTAGGGCGATTACGCTGATAAGCTTAATCAAGATGTTAAGAGACGGACCTGAAGTATCCTTAAACGGATCTCCTACTGTATCTCCAACAACCGCGGCCTTGTGAGCTTCAGAACCCTTGCCTCCAAGATTACCTGCTTCAATATACTTTTTAGCATTATCCCAAGCCGCTCCAGAATTTGCCATAAATATCGCAAGCAAGAAACCAGAAGCTAAAGCACCAACCAGCATACCGGCTACTGCCTCTTTCCCTAAAATCAAACCCATCAAAATAGGAGCCATCACCACCAAAATGCCTGGTATAATCATTTCTCTTAAAGCTCTCTTTGTAGCAATATCAACACATGCCTTATAGTCTGCTTTTTCTGTGCCTTCCATTAATCCTAATTTTTCTCTGAACTGCCTTCGCACTTCTGCCACTATATCTAAAGCGCCTCTGCTAACGCCTTTCATAGTTAGGGCAGAAAATAAAAACGGTAGCATCGCTCCGATAAAGAGTCCTGCTAAAATCTTTGGCTCTAAAAGATTTATAATCGCTATGCCTGCTTGTTGAGAATAAGTAGCAAGCCAAGCCAAGCCAACCAAAGCAGCCGCTCCAATAGCAAAGCCCTTTCCAACGGCAGCTGTGCTATTTCCTACTGCGTCTAATGCTTCAACTCTCTGTCTTACTTCTGGATCTAATCCGCCCATTTCAGCAATTCCAGCTGCATTGTCTGCTATTGGTCCATAGCAATCAGTTGAAAGATTAATGCCCAGAACACCTAAAACTCCGATGGAGGCGAGGGCAATACCGTATAGTCCGCCGAAATAATATGACAAAACAATGGTCGCCCCTACTGCAATAACGGGGATTAAGGTACTCTTCATCCCGACAATCAGACCCTCGATAATCACATTAGATGCGCCACTTTTACCTGCTTCGGCAATTCCCAAAGTTGGCTTATTCTTCTCTGAAGTATAATATTCAGTTGTTTTGCCTATTATCCAACCAGCCAATAATCCCAATAGGATTACCCAAAAATACTTGAGTCCGCCAAAGAAATAATTGGTTAAAAAATAAGCACCGATAACCATTATAAGATTGGCTATTATAACTCCTCTTTCCATTGCCTTTCTGACTGCCTCTGTTTGTTTTGAAAACTCTTCAGCACTTAACTTTTTAGAAACCCTCACAAAGAAAGAGCCGATTATCGAAGAAAAAATTCCTAAGCTTGCCAATAGTAAAGGTAAGAGCATGCCATTGATTCCAAAAGCAACAATACCTATAACAATGGCTGCAATCATTGTGGAAACATATGATTCAAATAAATCCGCACCCATACCTGCAATGTCACCAACATTGTCTCCAACTAGGTCGGCGATAACAGCTGGATTTCTAGGGTCATCTTCTGGAATTCCTTTTTCCACTTTACCGACTAAATCAGCTCCCACGTCAGCACTCTTGGTAAAAATACCTCCGCCAACTCTCATAAATAAAGCGACTAAAGAAGCACCTAAAGCATAATTAATTAAAAGATTAGCGTCTTTAAATATTGACCAAATTATCACCACTCCAAGCAAACCAAGCCCAACAACCAAGAAACCCATTACCTGACCTCCCCAAATAGCTGTTTGAAAAGCGGCTGAAAAACTCTTTTTTGCTGAATTAGTTGTTTTTACATTAGCCAAGGTTGATACCATCATCCCAATATAGCCAGCCAAACTAGAAATAAGGGCACCCATTAAAAACACTATCGAAGGGAAAATGCTTGAATAGAGAAAAAATAGAGCAATTGCTATGACTAAGAAAATCAAAGCCATTGTTTTAAACTCTCTACCCAAAAAGGCAACAGCTCCTTGTCTGATTGCCCTAGAAATCTCCTGAATTTTGTCTTCTCCAGAGCTCACCGCTCTTAAACGATAAATTAAAAATAAAACAAAAAGCAAATCTAATATCGCAATTATAAAAGGTATATATATGAAATTCATATAAATGTGTTAATAGTTAATAATTAATTATTTTTTCTCTTTCCCTGATATTTCTTTTTCCTTTTTACTATCACTTTTCTTTTTGGTAACTTTCTTTTTGGGCTTCTTTTTTTTATCTTCTTTCTTATCTTCTTTCTTATCTTCTTTCTTGCTTTCTTTCTTATCTTTATTCTTGTCTACTTTCCCTTCCTCCGCCTTTTCTTTTTCCTTTTCTTCTTCTGACTCCTCTTCAGATGCATTATCCGCTTTGATAGTTTTATCCTGACCATCCACCTTAACATCTATTTTCCATCCAGTTAGTTTGGCAGCCAGTCGCACATTTTGTCCACCCTTACCAATAGCCAAGGATAGCTGATCCTCGGGTACAATAGCCAAGGCCTGTCCTTTTTGCTTAACTTCTACGGCTGTTACTTTAGCGGGAGACAGAGCATTTCTAATAAAGTCCCCTGTATCTTCTGCCCATTCTATAATATCAACTTTCTCCCCAGCCAAATTATTTATCACCGCCACTACTCTTGTCCCGCGCTGACCAACCATAGCTCCAATACAATCTATTCCTTCGTCTGTTGAATGAACAGCTATTTTTGTCCGAAAACCAGGTTCCCGAGCAACGCTTTTGACTTCCACTTGTCCACTTGAAACCTCGGGTACTTCAATTTCAAAAAGTTTGGTAACAAACTTAGGGTAAGCTCTTGAAAGAACAATTATAGGACCCTTGGAAGATGTTTCAACATTTTTTATAAACAAACGATGTCGATCGCCAATATTATATCTTTCTCCTGGAATTTGTTCAGCGGCTGGTAAAACACCAATCGCTTTGCCTAAATCCAGAAACACATTCTGACCTTCTATTCTTTGAACCACACCAGAAATCACCTCTTCCTCTTTTTCTTTAAATTCTTCAAAAACCGCGTCTCTCTCTGCTTCTTTCAGGCGCTGTAAAACCACCTGCTTGGCTGTCTGAGCTGCGATTCTGCCATAATCCTGCTCTGGCTTAAGCGGAATAATGAGCTCTTCCCCTGCCTTAATCTTCGGCTTTGTTTCCTGCGCTTCTGTAAGCATAATATGCTTTTTGGAATTAAATCTTACCTTACCGCCCTCTTCTGCTTCATCTTCTTCTCTATCTTCCCGACTTATTCCCTTATCTTCGGTTTTCTTTTTCAATGCTTCTAATTCTTCTTCAGAATAAATCATTGAATCGTCAATCACTTCTAAAACCTGCCAGAACTTTACTCCACCTGTTCCTGGCTCAAATTTTGCCTGAATATTTTCTCCTCTGCGATCTTTATCTTTTTTGTAAGCCGCTACTAAGGCCATCTCAATGACCTCAATAATTTTTTCATAAGCAATGCCTTTTTCCTCTGCGATTTGAGCAATAGAGGAGGCGAGAGTTTTTAAATCTTCCATATTTTTAGTTAAGAATTTTTAGAAAAAATGGCCCAATTCCTTGGACCTATCATTCTTTTAATATATTAGCAAACAGAAACAAGGTGTCAAGCTAAATATTCTTGAAATGCTTAATTTTTGCTTTGCGCAAACCAAAATTAAGAACAATTGCCAAAATATCAATCTGACGAGGACTATCTAGAGAAATCTTGTGTTCACTAACCCAAATTTCAGCCATTCTTTCAATCGTCTTTCTTTTTCTAAAATCTACCCGTTCTTCTGGAGCTATTCCACTCGCCTGCTTTAAGCTCTTAACTTCAACAAAAATAATTATCCCATCTTTTTTAACAACAATATCGATCTCCCCGAATTTCAAACCCTTTATATTTTTCTGAAAATTCCTGTCTAAAATCTTATAACCTTTTTTCTTTAAAAATTTAACAGCAATGTTTTCTCCTAATTTTCCAATCTCTTTCGCAGAAAGCATAATCAATGCTTAAAAATAAATTCATCTCCAACTCCCGCGCCCAGAAGTTCAATTATGCCAGCATTGAATTCAAGCACATATTTTGCTTTCTTATTCGGAACAATATTTTTTTCTTCGGGCAAAGCATTAATTTTTATAAAAACGATTTCCTTGTTCTTATCCAGCCAAACAATATCTAAAAGAAAATTAACATTTCTCATATGGAAACTATAAATTCCCTCTTTCTCGAAAACAAAAAGCATTGCCTTATCTTGTGGCAATTCCTTCCTAAACATTAGCCCTTGCTGTCTTATTGCAGAAGTGTCTGCAATTTCTATTTCAAAACATTTATCTTTAAAACAAACTTGTTCTACCATATTTTTACTACTACCAAAATATAGAAATAAACAAAATATTATTAAAATCAAAAAAGGAAAATAATAAACAAAAAACTGACCTACTTTATTCATTAATTTCGTTTAAAGCAATCTCAATAACTTTTTCAGAAACACCAAATATCTTGGACAAGGGGATTGATAAATAAGAATTTAATGTATTTCTATCTACCCTCTCTAGCTCAGAAACTTTCCTTAATTCTTTTTTCTTCTTTACGGCTAGAATCTCTCTAGGAACAAGCAAATAATTAGCGAATTTATTAGCTTGAGTTTCAAAATAACCATATTGCTTAGGAGAAAGTTGTTTAAAAAAAATATAGAAATCGGTTATTTCTTTTATTTTAAAATTATTGTAAATACCTTTATGCAAGACAAAATGACCAAGCTCATGCGCTAACGAAAATCTTAATCGATTCCGATAACGATCATCTAAATAAACATTTTTGTCAATATATATCATATCCCAACCAGAAGTGATCAACGCATCGGTATCACATAAATTGCGGAAATGAGGCACGGGAACAATGTCCATTTCAAGTTTTAGATCTATAATTCTCTCTACATCAACAGGAACGTATTCTCCCCAAAAAATTTTTCTAAATTTCTCAACTTCTGCCTCAATTTCTCTATTATTTAAAAAAGGAGTTTTAAAATCCATGCTCAGGCCTTTCTAATTAAATCTATTAGTTGATCTATTTCTTTTTTAGTGGGTTTTTTATTGCGGAGGGTTCTAAAAAATGCTGGGAGCAATTTAGCCGCATTTTTTTGAGACAAAACGTCTCTCGGAATAATTCCTTGAGAAACCATTGCACTATCTATAAATTGTTGTCTATCGGGAATATTTAAAATTTTTGCCCATTTTCCTAAAGTTTTAGTATCTGAAGGAGGGGAGATTAGCCCTCTCTCAATCTTACTCCAATTACTCGGATCATAATCTGCTAAACGACAAACCTCTCTTAGCGCTAGTCCTTTTTTGATGCGTAATTCTTTTAGGATGCTTCCAAAAATTTTAGTCATATTATTAAATTAATAATCTGTGGTAGCATTCTACCACAGACACACTTCCTGTCAAGTAAATAAAAAATGATAAATATATGGACCCAGTAAAATTTGACTACATCGTGTAATGCGAATGTTGCACACTACCGTTATAGTATAAACCCCTTGGAGACACTGCGAAACCCAGGCCGTACCCTCCAAAAGAGTATATACTAATGTTATACGACGCTCCACAATATATAATGATTAATGACTAATAATCAATAATCAATTTAATATTACTCTTCAATCTTCGGTCCTTCTTGGGGTTGTTACTCTACTTTCTTTTCTATTTCTGCTTCTACTTGGGTTCTGCCCTGCTTTAACTGCTGGAGCTTATTTGCCACTTCTTGACTGCCTGGATTAAATTGAAAGACAATCTGTAACTCTTCTATCGCCTGCTGAATTTTACCCTGCTTTTCATAAGCAAGACCAAGGGCATAATGAACATCTGAATAATTGGCATTTATAGTTATTGCCCTTTTAAAGTGAGTAATTGCCCTCACAATCTGCCCATCATTGTAATACAATCTTCCCAACTGGAATAAAATTTCCGGGTTATTCTGATTTATCGACAAAATAGCTTCAAGTATTGATATGGCTTCATCTCTTTTATCCTGGTCCTCTAATAAAAACGCTAAGTTTATATTTGCCGAAATATAATCCTTTTTCTGCACCAGTGATTTAGTAAAATACTCTTCTGCTTTATCTTTCTGTCCCAGTGTCAAATACAAAGAACCGATATCATCGTAAATTTTTGGATTCTTTGGATCCAGCTCTGCTCCTTTATCCAAAGCCTCGATAGCCAAATTTATAAACTGCTCCTGGCTATCAGACATTGTCGCCACGCTCTGGTAAAAATCCGCCAAACTCTGCCAAACGCTGGCCTGAACGGGAGCAACCAAAACCGCATTTTCGGCAAAAGCTCGTCCCAAACGCAGATCATTAAGCACCGCTGACTGATCGTCTCCTGTTTTAAGTTGCGACATCTCGTTCTGTGCCTTTACAAAATATACCATAGAGACTACCACTTGATACCTTGATTGATGGGGGTTAAGTAAAATTCCCTGACGCAAAAGATTTACTTTTTGAGCTAAATCTGGAGTATTTAGCGCTTGCACATATTTAACATCCGCTAAATAAAACTTACCACCAAAAAAACAGGCGACAATAAAAACCAGGGATAAAATAATAGTGACCGTTTCAAGAATTAGAGCGAGTTCTACTCTCTCTCCTAATTTAAATCTTGCTCTTTTAACAATACTTTTCTTTTCTTCTCCTATGGATTCGTTATTCTTTAAACCCATACCAAGACCCAAGAATAGCCAGAATAAAAAGCCAAGCACAAGTGTCTGATAATGCAAAAATTGCATTAAAGCCAAACAAAAAAGCAAAACCATAAAGAAACTACTTGCAAAATTACTTCTATTTTGTTTTGATCTAGTTCGCTTATCCTTAGAAAGAAAATTAACAAGGAAAAAAGTAGCCAGAACTAAAAGAAAACTTAAAAAACCAAGAAAACCCATGGTGGCCAAAATCTCCGACACCTGATTACCCGAACGATTAGAAATCACTGACCATAAATTCCCTTCGCTCATAATAGCCGGCTTGTACTTGCCATAATCGTAATAATAAGTGCCCGGGCCCGTACCAATCAAGGCATCCTTAAAATTGGAAGTTGCAGCTTTGCTCGCCACTGACCACGATTCGCTCTGTGTGAGAGATCGCTCTAAAGCAAAACCAGATGAAGAGTTTAGGACAAAATTAGGAAAAATGCTCATCACCCCCCTAAAGCTAAAAATTACAAACATTAAAGAAACTATGACTAAGCCAATGGGTAAAATCAGCTTGTGGACATCGTTTTTAAGAATTCTTTGCTTCAGAATAAAGCCTACAAGCAAGACCATACCCACTATTAAAATAATCCAAGCGGAGAGGAAATCGGCAATCACCAAAAGAATGACAGCAAATGAGAGATAAATTCCACTCACTATATTCCATTTCCTTTCCTTTTTCTTTTTCTTTTCCCCCTCCTCCATCCCAAACCATTTTAATCCGCCCAATATGACAAAAACAGCTAAAAGCGAAGTTATTACTAAAAATATTGCCAATCCCTCAATGTTTGAAGCAATCGGACTGACTCGCAAAGCTATATTGGAAATGATTGCTGAGAATCCTTTACTTATGCCTAAAAGTTTTGTCCAGATGCCAAACAGAGCAAAATAAGCGAAAAACATTGCCACCATTCCGGAAGCAAGGAGTGTTTTTATGACGCCTGGAACTGTTATTACTCCTATCTCTTGTCGGTTTTTTACTTTCAGGTTCTGATTTTTAATATCAGGGTTTAAGTCTCTGGACTTCAGATTATTACTGACCAAAAAATAAACAATAACAAAACTTAAAATGGCAAGCAACCCATTAGCAAACCTTCCATAAAAGCCGAAAAGTGCGGATATTTTATCCACCGAGAAACTAAAAGAAACTATGGTAACTAAAAGAAAAACCAGCACTGCATAATCCATTATGGAATGGTAAATTCTGACTTCTTTATCCCTTACAATAGCCTTTAAGAGACAAACCAGTAAAGCTAAAAAACTTAAGAAGAACAATAAATATAATTTATTGAATCCCAAAACATTAAAAGTAAAAGGTAGAAAGAAAACAGGGACAAGGAAAATGATTGCGTATAATAGAACTCGTAAAATTTTGCTAAGCATATTTTTTCGCCCCGCCTCCGCCCCCGACCTCTTTTTCTACCCGCCCCCGACCTCTTCAAGAGGTCGGGGGCGGAAAAGATCAATCGAAAACGGAATATGGTTAATGGTTAATGGTTAATAATTTTAATTTAGCTATAATTCTGGCTCTGGCTCTATCTCCGGCTCGGGCTCTGATTCTAATTCCTCTACCACACACTCCCCCTGAATTTCACATCCATTACTCATATCAGCATCGCAATCAATCCAACCCTCTGCACAACCGCAGGTCGGTTCACAAGTTCCACATCCCAATTCTCCCATGCAAGAATTTTCACATTGTCCAATAAGATTTATTCCAGTATTACATACGCTCTGCCCACAATCACATTCATCATCTGCTTGGCCATTACAGTTGTTGTCTAAACCATTACAAACCTCTGTTGCTCCAGGATAAACAGAAATCATGCTGTCATCACAATCAGTGCCATCTAAAACATAACCATCTGCCTGCTCACAACTTGAAGTTGATATTTCTAAATTTCCATACCCATCCCCATCTGCGTCTGAATAGTAAGTAATTGGGTTCTCACATGCTTCCACTACTTCTACCTCTGGCTCGGTAGTAGTAGCTACTGGTTCTGTACTTGTGGCAACTGGTTCAGGGGAGGTCGGACTTCCACCAGTTGGAACTACTGGTTCTGTACTTGTGGCAACTGGTTCAGGGGAGGTCGGACTTCCACCAGT
>CAYNAD010000002.1:32534-34786 GCA_964395215.1 uncultured Candidatus Saccharibacteria bacterium
TGGAACTACTGGTTCTGTAGTGGTTGCCACGGGTTCTGTGGTGGTTGCCACGGGTTCTGTGGTGGTTGCTATCGGTTCAGGATCAGGGGAAGTCGGACTTCCCCCAGTTGATGCTGGAACTTGTGGTTCATTATAAACCTCTACCATACACTTGCCCGGTTCTGTAATAAGCTGTCCGCTCTTCATTCTTATACAATATGGATTACCTGTCTCGTCATCATATAGAGTAATGCCATTTGGAGTTTCCTGCGATCCAACCTCAATATGCTTAGCTTGTATTTTATCTACTATCAAAACCCCTTGCTCATCAATCACGATACCAAGAGTCATTAATCCCTGTTTTAAACTACTTGCGTCAATCTGAACAATCTGACCTGTCTCCGGATCCTCTCCAACTGTGAGCTGTTCTGACTCTGCTAATAATTGATCAAGTTGTTGCTGTTGACCCTTCATTACTTCATGAAGAAAACCAATATATCCTCCCAAGTCGATTCCCTGAATATTCCCATTAACATCATAGGCTAGTATTTCCGAAGGAGTTGAAGTTACGGCAAGTACACTTAATCTTTCTTGTTCTGTCTCATTCCTCTTCCACTTATACACTGGCAGATCTCTAAATTTCTCTATGTATTCTTCTGTTTCATCATCAGCCGTTCCTAAAACGATTTTTGTTTCTGGAGTAGAATAAACTGTCCAAGCGTCAGCTATCGGGTCAGTGGCAGAGTTCTTTTGTATAGTTAAAATATTATTTGCAGTTGTGGTGCCAATACCAAGATTACCATTTTTAATTATCACATTCCCTCGCCCCCCTACTACGTCGCTAGCATCAAAAACCAAACTACTGGTTGCTATTCCAACAATATTTCCTTCTGTAAGCAACCATTCGTTTGCAAATCTAATATCAGCTCCGTTCAGCGTTCCTGTATAAGTTATATCGCCAACAACTGCAAGCTCTGCGTTCGGACTCGTCGTCCCGATGCCGACGTTGCCGCCGTTATTAATCCAACTATGGTACCCATTTCTTGACATAATTCTCACATCTTCAGTATCTGATTCATCAAACAACGAAAGATAACCTGCCTCAGCACCTGTCCTCACACTAAAAAGCGCACTTCCCCCAGTTGAATAGACCTCATACCCTCCATAATTTCTAAATGTACCAACAACTGAAAGTTTTGCATTCGGACTCGTCGTCCCGATGCCGACGTTGCCTGTAATAGTTAATGCGTCAGCATATATACCAAGCCATTCCATCCCTGTATCGCCTAAATAATCAGTTGAGTCAGAGCCGGGGAGAACATGATTGCCTTCTGGGTCTATATAGATATCTCCTGAGGTATTAGTGATTGTAGTCGTTCCAGCATCACCCACCTGGATATCGTCAGAAAAAACAAATAGGCTTTCGCTCTCATCCCACATAAGATATTCAGTTGAGCCATCATCAAAATATATATAGTCATCGTCAGTGGCACTGCCAGCTCCTACAATAATATTAGTGCTGAATGTGCTTGTGCCGATGACATGTAAAGCGGTTGATGGACTCGTCGTCCCAATACCCAACCGTTTGTTACTGTTATCCCAAAAAAAATTGCTATTGTCTTCAATAAGTAAACCCGTAGATGAGGCAAAGAGAATTGAACCTTGAGTAAAGGTGGTAGTGGAGAAAGTACCGCTTGAAAGTTGGAGTATCCCTGTCGAAGCGGAAAGGTTTAAACCCGTACCTCCATATTGAGCTCCGATGGCTGTGCTATTCCAAGTACCTGTGCCTATTGTTCCTAAAGTAGTTATTGTAGTAGAACCAGTGTTGGTTAAGAGAGCCATTGAACCAAGTTCTAACGTGCTTCTAGCTGTTGAAGCATCACTATCATCTAAAAGGGTTCTGGCATAGGCAGTTAAGCTTGTAGTGGAATACGTATCTGATCCTGTAGTATAGAGCATCTGGTTGGCTCCGGTAGTAAGTCCTGCGATAGAAGCTAGGCCAGCGTCATATCCTTGAACTTCTGTACCTAACTCTTGGTCACAGACCAGGCCTGTGCCGGTCACATAGCGACAAATCTCTCCAGTATTTAAAGTACCTTCATTCACTGAAAGAGTGTCATCTGTGAGATCAAGCAAGGTCCCTGAAACTGCTAAGTTAGTATCAGTAGAGATATCAATGGAAGTAGTAGCCCAGACACCTGCTGTTACTCTGACAAGGCCTGTCCAAGCAGAACTGTTTTGTCCCGTGCCTCCGTATTGAGATCCAATGGCTG
>CAYNAD010000003.1:0-33955 GCA_964395215.1 uncultured Candidatus Saccharibacteria bacterium
CCATAGATAGATAGCCACCTATTGCAGCAAGCGGTGTGCGGAGTTGGTGGGAGGCAATGGAAAGAAACTCTGATTTTGCTGCATCTAATTTTTTCAGTTTTACATTAGCCGAAGCAAGTTGTTTTGCCATCTCCTCCATCTTCTCGCGTTGTCGGACTTCGTTCAACACACTTCTGATTAATAAATATCCAAAACTTAGGAAGGCAATAAGCAGGATGCCGTTGCTCGCGTATTCAAAAGTGGTTGTAGAATTAATGACATTTAATAATAACAGTACAGCCATAATAGCCACGAAGAAACTAGTGACTACTACCTTTATATCAAACAAGCGATGTTTGATAATGGCATAGCTAAGGATTAGGGGGTACAGAACCACCAATAGATTGCCATAGGGTTGCATTGGGATTTTGTACCATAAGGGAAAATTAGTCGCCCCTCCGAAAAAACCGCATATAACAGCTAAAATAATATATTTAATCTGCTGTTTTGTGTGTCCTGTAGAATGCCTATGAGTTTTCAACAACAGAAGGCAAGAATATCCGATTATACCTATATATCCTACAAAAAGATATATTGTGTATAATATTCCAGCTCCTGGCCACCATGGAAAAGATAATTGTGGCGATACATCTTTGATAAATAAAGGGCTAAAACTGAAACAGAGCAAGACGAGAGCTAATGCATATCCTCCAATAATTATAAATCTGTGTCTTTTATTCAAATTGTACATAACAGTAATCCAGTGGAAGAAAGTAATAGGAATGAAAAGAGAACCTATGCTTAAGATTCTTACCCAAAAAAGAGCAATTTCTTTTTCCTGACTAAGTTGCCAAAGACCATAACCAAAACTCCAGATAGCCAACGATAAACTCATCAAACCAAACAAGGTATTAGCTAAACGTTTTGGATTTTTAAGAAATACAAAACCGCCAAAGATTACGGCAGATATTGCATTTATAAAAGCAGAGAATGCGAATAGATTATTCATAGATAATAAAAAGAAGATTACGCTCGTAGCTTATTCAATATTTTAACAACTACACAGGAGAGACGCAACTATGGTTTAAAAACTTTATTCACAAGAACCTGTTGGGTAAAGGATTTCTTCCAGACAGGCTTCATAAAGCCGATTTCTTGTAAAATATTATTTAATTCCTCGGTTGATAAAAAAGTATAATCGCCACTTTTCCCTTTGCGCTGTATAGCTAATGCATGTTTGAGGATTCTTGAACCCTGCAGGATGCGAGTAAAATCTTTATAGCGGATGTAATGATAAATATTGAGCATATCTGGAAGAGAGGCGAGGAATACCAACTGAAAATGAACGTTCGGTTTTGGAGTTGACCAAATCATTTGTCCGTTTGGTTTTAATACTCTAAACATTTCTTTAAGCACGGATATAAGGGCTGATTTACCGGTTTCCCCTTCGTAATCAATTACATATGGAGCCACAAGATTTGCGACGATTCCATCAAAATAAGCATCTGGGAATGGTAGTCCTTCACCCATATTAGCATAGACCAATTTAAGTGGCATATCTTCTTTAGGATGATTTAGGGTTTGTTTTGCGGGTTCTAACACAATATCTGTGCCAATAATTTCTTTCACTTTTTTGTCGGATTTCGCCCAAATCACTTGGCTTATTTTCGCTGGCCCGCACCCTGCATCTAGCCATGTATCTCCGGGAAGAGGCTCTATCAGTCGCTCTAGAGTTTTTGTTAGCGCACTGTAGGGACGAGTTTTCTCAAGGTTACGGTATATGTTTGAATATTCTTCCCAAAACTCTATTTCTTTGACCCATTTTTTTAACCTTTCTTTTGTTTGAGGATCAATATCATCTCGCATTATTGCTTTTTGGAAGGCTTCTGATGTGAGTTCTGGATTGTCCATCAATGATTCCAGAAATTTGTAGAGTTTTTTATTTTTTATTTTATTATTATCCATATAAAAATTAAGGATTTAATTCTCCACTAATTCTTCTATTTTTTCCGCGATGAGTTTAGGGGATTCGTCTTTGAGGTCGGTTCGGCCGGTTATTATCATAATTTTACCTTCTTGTAAGATTGAAGACATCGCTTCAGCAGTGCTGGGGAAGAGGATTGTTTCTATGGATCCGGTTAAGTCCTCTACGTTTATAAAATACATTGGCCTGCCCGACCTTGTTAAAATCTTTTTTATTTTAGTAATTAATCCGCAGACACTCACTCTATTACCTGGAACTATTTTCTTAACAAGCGCGTTGGCGATTGGAATTTTAACTTTCTCGCCTTGGTTCAATAAATCTTGCTTTATTTTAGAAATGGCAATCACTTTTTTAGAAATTGCTTTTTGGCAATTTTCTAATGGGTGGCCGGAAACATAAACACCCAAAAGTTCTTTTTCCCATTTAAGTTTTTCGCTTTGGCTTGCTGGATCAGTAGGGGAGAGAGAAATATTTGTTTTTATGCTGGAATTATCAAAAAGCCCTTTTTGTCCGTTTTTTTTATGCCCTTTGATTTCTCTTGAATAAGAAAGTAGGGTTTGTAGATTATTAAGGAGAATATTCCTTTCTTCTAATTTATCAAATGTTCCTGTTTTAATTAAAGCATCCATTGATTTTTTATTAAGGTCTCTTGAATTGATTCGGTCAATAAATTCCTCAATTGACTGGAACTTTCCGTTGGCCTTTCTTTCGCCGATAATGGTTGTGACAATGTTGTGTCCTACATTTTTTATGGCCCACAAACCAAATCTGATTTGATTTTTACCGACTACAGTAAAATTAGCATGACTTTCATTTATATCCGGAGGTAAAACTTTGATTCCCATCCTTTTACATTCGTTAATTAGAAAAGCCATTCTTTCCACATCTTGTTTTTCTGTTGCCAGAACAGAAGCCATATATTCTATAGGATAGTTAGCCTTAAGGAACGCGGTCTGATATGCGATAGTCGCATAACCCACACTATGACTTTTATTAAATCCGTAGGAAGCAAAAGGTAAGAACCATGACCAGATTTTTTTCGCAATATATTCATCAACCCCTTGATTAATAGCACCTTGAATAAATTTTCCTTTTTGTTCAGATAAAAGAGAGTGCATTTTTTTGCCAATTGCTTTTCTTAAGACATCTGCTTCGCTTAAAGAAAAGCCAGCGATTTCTGTGGCAATCTGCATCATTTGTTCCTGAAAGATTGGTAGACCGTAAGTTGATTCAAGAATTGGTTTTAATTTAGGGTGAATATATTCAATTTTTCTTTTCTTTTTTTTGCGCGCAACATATTCGGGAATGAATTGCATAGGTCCGGGACGGTAAAGAGCGAGCATTGCCACAATATCTTTAAATTTTGAGGACTGAAGTTGTTTTAGCCATCGTTTCATACCACTTGATTCCATTTGAAAGACCGATGTTGTTTCTGCCTTCTGTAAAAGGCGATAGGTTTTCTTATCGTTTTCAGGGATATTATCAATATCTATTTTTTTCTTTTTTAATCGTTCTACTAAATCAATAGTTCTCTCAATCGTAGTAAGATTTTTCAAGCCCAGAAAGTCCATTTTCAAAAGTCCCAAGTCCTCAATTGAATGCATCTCATATTGCGTGATAATCGCTTCGTCATTTTGAGTTGGATGTTGCAGGGGAACTAATTCATTTAAGGAATCAGAGGAAATCACAATGCCACAGGCATGAGTTGAAGCGTGACGGGCGACACCTTCAAGTTTTTTTGCTAAGTCAATTAATCTTTTTATTTTTTCATCACTTTCATAGGCCTGTTTAAATTCAGTTACTTTTTTTAGAGTTTGGTCCAAGGTAAATCCAAGAGGAATCATTTTGGCGAGTTTATCACATACTCCGTAGCCATATTCGAGAACTCTACCGACATCTCGGATAGCTGCCCTTGCCGCCATTGTCCCGAATGTTATAATCTGCGCCACTTTATCGTTGCCATATTTTTTTGCTACATAATCTATGACTTCGTCTCTTCTGATATCAGCAAAATCTAAATCAATATCTGGCATAGAAATTCTTTCACTGTTTAAGAATCTTTCAAACAAAAGAGAGTGTTTTAGGGGATCGATTGTGGTAATCCCAGCTAAATAGGAAACCAGAGACCCTCCGACCGATCCTCTTCCAGGTCCTACGATAATTTTTTGCTCTTTTGCCCATTTAACAAAATCAGCCACAATCAAAAAATAAGAAGCAAAGCCAGTTTTTTTGATGACATCCAACTCATATTTTAATCTTTCTTTAGCTATTGATTCATCCTTGAATTGTTTTTTCCTTTCTTTCAATTCTTTTTCGCACATAGCTTTTAGTTCCTGGTCAGGCGTTTTGCCGTTAGGCACTTTGTAATGTGGGAGTTTCACTTTTCCGAGCTCAAATTCAAAGTTGCACATTTCAGCAATTTTCTGGGTGTTTTCTATTGCCTCTGGAGTATCCTTAAAATCTTCAATCATTTGTTTCGGAGATTTTAAAGAAAAATCATCTTCAAGCATTGTGAGGCGTTCTGGGTTATTAGGATTAGCTCCAGTATTGATAAGCATTAAAATATCTTGTGCTTCGGCGTCTTCTGGTTTGAGATAGTGGACATCATTAGTTGCGATTAGAGGAATTTTATGTTTTTTGGATAATTTAATTAAAAAATTATTTACCTTTTCTTGTTCGGGGATATTATGATGTTTCTGGAGCTCTAAATAAAAATTGTCTTTTCCAAAAACTTCTTTATATTTGAGAGCGGTTTTTTCCGCTTGGTCTAATTTGTTAGAGATTATGAGACGGGGGATTCTACCCTGCAAACAGGCAGTAGAACAGATAAGCCCCTCACTATGTTGGAAAAGCAATTCTTCGTCTATTCTTGGTTTATAATAAAAACCCTCTAAATGGGCCTTGGTTACTAACTTAATTAGATTCTTATAACCCTTTTCGTTTTTTGCTAAAAGAATTAAGTGATATCGTTTGTTATCAACGTTTGGCCTTTTTTGGCTCATTTTTTCAAATGCAACATAGACCTCACACCCGATTATCGGTTTTACTCCTGCTTGTTTCGCTTTTTTATAAAATTCAACAGCGCCGTAAAGCACTCCGTGATCAGTAAGGGCTACGCTGTCCATATCGTTTTCTTTTACATATTTTAAAAGCTCGTCGATCTTGGGGAGACCGTCGAGCAGAGAATATTGGCTATGGACATGAAGATGGGTGAATTTATTCATTTCATATGTGCAATTAGGTTTTTGCATTCAAGACCAGCACTCAAGACATTACCCTCAATTATTGTACCGGTGAGCAGAACATTTTCTTTCACTCTGGAGTTTTTAAGATTAAGATCTTCTCCGATAAAGCTATTCTCCAGATTAGCCAGGCCCTCGGCGGTCATTTCTTCAAGAATGACAGATCCTTTAACATTGGCATCTTTAAGGAAAATATCCCCTCTAATAATTCCGGTCTTTGTTCTAATGTTTATAATAGACACATTCTTGACACTTAGATTTCCTTCAAGCTTAACTTTGTTCAAACCAAGAAATCCCTTGATGTCGGCATTGTCAAAAACTATATTTTTTTCAAAACTTGAAGCTACCAGATTGACTACTTCTCTTGCTCTTATCCCGCTGGCCAAGAAATTTCCCTTGATTAGAGAATTGGCGATATACAGTGTAGAGTAGATCAGAGCGTTTTCCAATATTAAGTCTCCATTAATTTTACAGTTATCAAAATAAGCGGCTCCCTGTACAGTGGAACCTTTGAAAATAAGATTTGTGGAGATTTCTTTGTTTGAAAAGGAAAATTCGGGGAGTAGTTTATACGAAAAATCAGCAGGCCTTTTTTCTTGCTCTGCCTTTCTCAATTCCGTCAGCACTTCCTCGCTACTTAATCTTTGTAAAGGATGTTCCATAATCCGAGATTGTGTTTGTAATTGAGTAATTAGTAATTAGTATATTGTATATTATTTTTGAGAGAACACAAAGTGGGGAAAAGCCGAATAAGCCGAGAAAGGCATTAGAGGAAATCCGACTTCCCCTAAACGACTGAAATTTCTCTTGCCCAGATTGAAACAATACCGTATAGACCGAGACAACACCGTATAGACCGAAATAATACCGCCCCCGACCTCTTGATGAGGTCGGGGGCGAGAGAGCTCGGTCAAGGGCGAGAGATATTGAATATGCGTTATCGGTAGAAGTCGGACTTCTATTAATAAAAGTTTTTATTCTACGGGCATTTCTTCAATCGGCTCAATCTGTTGTTCAATCTGAATGGATATAGCTGTAAATTTTGTTTTTCCTTTAAAATCGTTTTCTGAAAACGCCATTATAAAATCTCCTTCTTTAATGTCAGACAGCTTAATCATTATTTTCACAAAAGGGTCGGGAGGCATTAGCTCGGCAGGCATATCTGCGTCGTATTGGTTCATCTGTTTATCAAACTCTCGTTGCTCCTGCTCAAAGACATTAGATGGTTTTTCCTCATGCGTAAATATTTCTGTTTCTTCGCTGATTTTTATAATCATTTCCTTTGGAAGAAATTCTCCTAAAGGATCATCAAATCGTTCTTCTACAATTATTGATAATTGATTCTCTCCAATATTTTTTGCTTTGCCATAAGCATCGGTAATACTTTCCGGCTCTGATGGCAAAATTCCTTTTTCTCTTAATTCGTCCACAAACATTTTTTTTACTTCAATATCTTTGTTAGGCAAGATAATTGTATTGATTGATAGCACTACTAATAAACCTAATACAAATCCAATAACTAAAGCGATAGCGATAAAAATAATAGATTGTTTCTCCATGTCTTTATTTTATTAATTATTTTATCATTTTATAATTTTATTTATCTTTTGCCAAATCTTTTTATAAATGTTTTCCACAGTTTGCCTTTTTTAAAATCAAGAATAGTGATAAAATAAAAGAATTAATGATAATAAAAACTTAATATTATGAAAATGAAAAAACAGTTCTCTTCAAAGACCATTTCTATTACTTTTTGTATTTTTGTGCTTTTGTTTGTTTTGGGATTTTACGTGGTTGCATGGGAGGAGCCAGCAAGTGCTCCGCCTGATGGCAATGTTTATGCACCGATAAATACAGGAAACTCGAATCAATACAAAGAAGGAAGATTAGGGGTATATACTAATGAGATAGATGAAGGATTTGGTCTGACTATCGGACGGATGGGTAGGGAGGGAGGTATAAAAGCAACCGGTTATTCTTGGTTTGATGGTGATATAGATACTAGTGGTGATATAGACGCTGGTGGTCAGATTTGCGATAGCACTGGATGTATAGGCGGATTGGGTGGCTCTCTTTGGACTCAAAGCGGTACTAATATTTATTATGATTCTGATAACGTCGGCATCGGGACGGTAGCACCTGGAGCAAAATTAGAAATTAATAAGTCCGGCTTAGGATTATATTTAAATCAACCCGCTGCTGCTGATATTTATATGAGATATCATGTACCAGGAGTGCGTTGGTGGACAGTTGGGTCTAAGGCAAATGGCGATTTTTGGTTTTCTAATGCTAGTGATTTGTCGGCAAGCGGTCCGCTAACATTGACTAGTGGTGGCAACGTCGGTATTGGCACAGCGAGCCCGGGATATAAGTTAACAGTTAATGGACCGATTGGCACGCCAAATATGAATCATCCTTATTTGGTTTTAGATAGTTCTGGCTCGGGTAGTAATACAAACGAGCAATCAGCTCAAATATCTCTAGGGGAATCAGGAAGAGGATCTGCTTCTTTGCATCTTGCCTATACTGGCGATGGATATAGCTATATTGGAATGGGAGACTTAGGCCCGGATAATATTCCCGACCATTGGGCAATGAAATTATATTACGGCAATGACGATATTTATGCCCATAATAATATCGATGCCAACGATGTTTATATCCGAGCTATTGGTAAATGGGCAAGCACGCTTGCTGGTGGTGATAATTTAGGAAATCATATAGCTACTCAGGGAATTAAAAGAAATGCTCATGCAACAGGTTATTTAGAAGGCTCCTATAACAATGTCGGTGCAAATAGTGCTAAATCAAATCCAATTTACGTAATGGGTTCAAGCTACAAACCAACAGATACTTCTTTAGGTAATATGTATGGTATAGGTTATTCTCATAATAATTTTTGGACAGGGGGAAGTGGCACTACTGGTTGGGGAATGTACGTAGCAGCAGACGGAGATATTCGTCACATTCTTGATGCCTCAACGGGAGTTGCCTGGGCTAGTGGTTCGATGAGAGCCCCGATTTTCTATGATTCTAACAATACTTCTTATTATGTAAATCCTGCCTCTACTTCTTATTTAAATGATGTAAGGGCTAATATTTTTTATGATCGTAACGATACAACTTATCGCGTAGATCCAAATGGTACCTCAAGATTGAATGACCTTTATATGTATGACGACCTTTTCATTGGAAGCAGCGCAGGAGATGATTCAGCAGATATGTATATAGCAGATAAATTATATGATTGGGATAATACTGGTTATTATCTTGACCCCAATTCAACCTCCCGACTTTATAGGATTGACGCCAATTATTTTTATTATGCTTCAGATATTACACTCAAGGCAAATATTAGACCTATAGTAGGTGGCTTGGATAAAATTTTAGAACTCGAAGGAGTAAGTTTTAATTGGAAAGACAATGGAAAAGCATCTATTGGTCTTATATCACAAGATGTGGAAAAAATATTTCCGGAGATTGTTTCAACCAACGAAGAAGGACTAAAATCTATTGAATACGCAAAACTTGTTGCTCCGTTAATAGAAGCAATTAAAGAACAGCAAAAAGAAATTGACGAACTGCGTAATGAGATTGAGCAATTAAGGTAGTAATTTCACTTTGTGAATAGATATGACAAGAGAATTTAAAATATTAATTGTATTATTGATTACTTCAGGGATTGTTTTTGGAGTATTGGGATATTTGAATTTTAGACCGACGCAAGACGATACAGATTTTGAAAAAATTATTGTTGATGATAGGGAATTCGAAGAAGTGATTGCTGATCTTGATACATCAGAAAAACTAATTGATTATTTAAACGAGAATTTTACAATTGAAGATAGAAATAATGAGGAAGCATATACCCCAGAAGAATTTTTCCAAGAAAAAAAGGGGGAAGCTCAAGATTTTGCATCTTTTGCAGGCTACATCCTTTATGAAAACAATTTTTCCTCATTTATTTTTGTCTATCAATCCCAAGATGAAAGTAGTAATTTAAAAATTCATTATTTAACTTCTTTTCGCGACATTGATGCTCCTAAATATATTTATTTTGATAGAGATGGTGCTCATTTAGTAGCTTATGGTTGGTCTTACTCAGAACTTTGTGAAAAAGAGAAGTCAAGAATAAGTTCAAAAGTTATAAAATATAGTATTCTTGTTCCTTGGGCAGAAGGTTTTGAAACTGGAGAATTATGGAAAACGAAACTTGAACCAAAAGAATGGCTTGAGTTAAAATAAGGTAGAGATAAAAATAAGAATAAAATAAAAAATTAAAATTATGTTAAAAATATTTAATAAAAAACTTCTCTTTTTACTAATCTTGGTTTTTCTTTTTTCTTTGGTTGTAATTATTCAAGAAATAAACGCTTCTACTGGTTGTTACGAGTATATTTCTGCTAATCATTATAAATATTGTAGTATTAATAATGGAACAAGTTATTCAGTTAATGTCCAAGGATGCAGTTATCCTTGTAAAAAAATTACGAATAATACCGGGGCCACAATTTTTATTCCTACCAAAAGTTGTAACGAATGGTATTCTTTTTTAAATAATCTTCCTTCGGGAGTTTCAAAGAGTGATTGTTGTACTTCACACTCGTATAGCTCCTGTTATGATAACGACGTCTATTGGTATGATTCATGTAGCAATAGAGAAGAGCGATATCAAGATTGTAGTTATTGTTGCTCTGGCTCAAGCTGTACAGGAGAATGTAGTGCGGGAAGTACTCAAAGTTGTTCAGATTCCTGTTCTTATAAATATTGTAGTGGAAGTAGTTGTGTGACAGGCACAAAGACTGATTCTGGGACGAGAACCTGCGGGAGTACTTGCTATTGGGGGAGTTGTAATGCTTCTGCCTCTTGTCCTGCTAGCACATGTTCAACCAACGATAATTGTGGACCACCGGTTGTTGAAATTATGAATATATGCGAAGAAGTAAGTTGTAATACAATTTGTAGTCGAAACGGAAAAAGTTGTATTGGTATAAGATCTTTTAGTATGAGTGGATATGAAGGTCATTATTATACCCCATATGATGGATGTGCTGGATGGACTGGTGTCGGAAATTGTAATACCATTATGCATGTCACTTCTGGCGTTTGTGTAGGAAGTTTCAATGATTGGTGTTATTGTAAGTGTCAGTAATTTATATTTTAAAGATTAGTATTATAAAAAAGCCCTATTTGTGAATAGGGCTTTTTGAGATTCAGTTATATATAAATTATTGAAAAGGATTTTCTGTGGAGAAATTAATTTCTATAGCATTTAGCTCGTTAAGCCCTTTAATGTTATTTTCTGATTTAGCCGAGATTATGAAATAATCAGGACTTAAATCATTTAGTTGAACCATTTCTTTATTATAGGGGCTTGGATTCTGTTCTTCATCTTTCCCATATTCTTCAGGACTTTTAAGTGTCCATTTTTCAATTTTTGTATTTTCGTCCAGCAATATTTTCATTGTTTCTGGGAAAGTATCTCCAAGAGGATTTTGCCTTATAGTAGGCGCAACAATAATATAATTTTCCCTTACTTCTTTAATCGTTCCGCTGAGAGCAAATATTTCTTCCAGCTCAGGATTAATGATTTTTCCCTCAATAAGCCTATCTTTTATCATATCTTTAGTTTCCGTCACGATCTTTTCTTCATCGCAGATTTCTCCAGATTGCACGGGAAATAAATTTGAGCCGATTAGATATCCTCCGGCACAAAATAATATTGCAGTCACAATTAGCAAGGCAATACAATTACATTTTTTTGTTGACTCTATCTTTTCGTTTGTATTCATGTTTTTGAATGGTTAATTATTTATTAATTGTAATGCTTCATTGATTTTTTTACAATCAATGCCTGTGGAAAAGTTTTTGTTTTATGGAACTTAATTGTGCTAAAATAAAGATAGAAATGCTCGACATTTGCATAATTAAAATATAAACAAAATGATTCATTTACAAAGAATATTATTTTTTATAGTTTTAATTTTAGGGATAACAATTTCTGTTATTGGTTTTATGCTATTATCCACACCCGCTCAATTACGAGCAGAAAATGGTCAAGTTTGGGAACCATGTGGAAAAGGATTCATTATTCTTTGTGGTCACGATTGGCCTTTTACATTAGGATACAGTTTTACCCCTCAAGTAAATGGAGAGATAACAAAGCTGTGTGGATATTTTTCCGGAACAAAAACAGTCAGATTGTTTGACTCTTCTTATTCGGTTCTCGCTTCAGTTAATATTTTAAGTGCTAATAGTTGGTCTTGCTCTGATATAAGTTCGGTAAGTGTGTCTAGCGGTTCTACTTATTATGTAGTAGTTGATGTTGATAGTCTCGATGGCTGTTACAACGGACTCTTAAGAGATTTACCATCAACATGCGGAGATGTTCTAATCAATTCCTGTGTTTATCAGAGTCCTTCAGGGGATTTTGATGCCGCTCATGGTGAACTTTTTGATTATATGTATGGAATGGTGGATGTGGTGTTTGGGCCCGCTTTATCTGTCGTCGCCTGTGAAGATCACAATGTTTGGGGCTGGGCATGGGCAGGAGCACCACAATCAAGCGGTGGGGAGAAATTAGGTATGGGTTGGCTAAGTTTTAGTTGTAAAAATTTAGATACTGGCACAGACTATGGAGTTGATATTGAAGCAGATGGTAATTTAACTGGTTACGCTTACTACGATGGTATGAATGATCCTAATACCGCGGAGCATGAAGCAGGATGGATTGACTTTGATTCACCTGGTCCTTATCCAAGTCCGCCAGATTATTCAGCTCAAGTTGATTTAAACGGGGAGATTTCTGGTTGGGCAAGGGCTGTGGGATATGGCGGTGATTGGGACGGTTGGATAAAATTAAGAAATGATGATCCCTCCGAACCTATGGATTATGGAGTTTCTATTGATAGTAGTAGTCTTTTTAATGGTTGGGCATGGGGAGGTAATGTAATGGGATGGATTAGTTTTAATTGTGATAATCCAGAGAGCTCGGATTCTTGCGCTAGCACAAATAATTATCATGTTGAAACAAGTCTTAGTTTTCATAACCCGCCACAAGTGACTAGTTTTCGCAAAACAACTTCTCCTAATTATTGTTTGAATAGTCCTTCGCAAGGATTGGCTTGGGATTATACAGGCGATGCTCCTCAACAAGCGTATAAAATTGAGTTTAGATATCAAGGAGGAAGTGTGTTTAAGACGATTGAAAGAAGCAATTCTTTTAATACAAGCGGGATTGGAATCGTTACATCGCCAGATATAAACCAATTAGAAGTTGGATATAACGATAACTATCAATTTAAAGTTAGTGTTTATGACGGAAACAATTGGTCTGAATGGTCTAACGTGGTTAATTTCAGCGCGACAGATCACCCTTGGCCTGATGTAAGCTTTAATTATGATCCTTTAGAGCCAACAGCAGACGAGGTGGTAATGTTTACAGACACAAGTACTGTTTATGGCGGAGCGTTTAAATCCTCTATTCTTTGGGATTTTGATGGTGGTAATCCAGCGACAGCAAGCGGAGCCGTTGCAACTACAACTTTTAGCGCTGGAGATAATAGAATAATCACCCTTATAGTAACTGATTCTGATACTTTTGTTTGTGACAGAGAGCTTTCTCTTGATATAAATTACCCAATGCCTGGATGGATAGAAGAGTAATGATTATTTATTAATAATCAATAATTCAGCATGAGACCCGTTCTCATACTGTTTTTCTTGATTTTTTGTAATTAGTTTGCTAATATCAGAATACTAATAGATTATTAATTTTGAAATTTAGAAATATCGATATACCAAAACTATGGCAGTTCCAAAACAAAGAAAAACTAAATCAAGGAGAAATCAAAGACGGATGCATATTCATTTAAATGAACCCACTTTAGGCGTTTGTCCAAAGTGTAAAGAGCCTATTTTGCCACATACTGTTTGTAAAAATTGTGGTTATTATAAGGGCAAACAAATAATTGACGTAATGAAAAAATTGGATAAGAAAGCAAAGAAAAAGAAAGAAAAAGAAATCAACGAAGCAGATGAGGCGCCTAAGAAAGGATTGACAATGGAAGGACTGTCGAAGAAAAATTAACCTAATTTAGCTGAAAATGGGAAGCAGACATTTATCAAGAAGTATTGCGATGCAATCTCTATATGAGTGGGATTTTTCAGACAGGAAAAAATCTTTAGATGATATATTAGAAAGAAATATTAAAGAATTTGGACCTGGTTTAGAAGATACTGATTTTATAAAACAGCTTGCCAAAGGCATTGAACAAGAAGCGGAAAAAATAGATAAAATTCTTGAAAAAGCAGCGCCTGATTGGCCGTTAGATCAGATAAATATTGTGGATAGAAATGTTTTAAGGATAGGTATGTATGAACTTATTTATTCTGATAAAGATGAGGTTCCTCCGAAGGTGGCCATAAATGAAGCAATAGAATTGGCAAAGATGTTTGGAGGTGAGGCCTCTGGTAGATTTGTAAACGGTGTTCTGGGCACGATCTATAGTGAGATAGATCCTGGAGCCAACAAGAAATAATTAATAATTAACCGACTTAATTAACTGCGACTTGCTAAACCTTGGCTAGTGGCAATTGCTTGAGCCATCATAATGATTGAATTTAGTGGATTAGAGGAAGCACTTGGTATTAATTTCAAAGATAAAGAAATTTTAGCCCAGGCTTTCTGTCATCGTTCTTATTTGAATGAAAATCCTGATTTCAAAAGAGGGAATAATGAGCGAATGGAGTTTTTGGGTGATGCAGTACTTGAGTTAGTAGTAAGCGACGATTTGTTCAGGAATTATCCTGAAAACAAAGAGGGTATATTGACTAGCTTGAGAGCCGCTCTTGTTAATAGTAAAATGTTGTGTAAGATTGCAAAAGAGCTTAATTTTGGAAAATTTCTTTTATTATCTAAAGGAGAAAAAAAAGAAAAAGGCAAGGCAAGGGAAGAAATTTTGGCAAACACAACAGAAGCATTTATCGGAGCCCTATATATTGATCAGGGTTATGATGCTTGCGATGATTTTATTAAGAAGAACATAATGCCAAAATTGGAAGCGATTCTAGAAAATGAGGATTTCATTGATGATAAGAGCAGATTTCAGGAAATCGCTCAGGAAAAAGAAAAAATAACTCCAAGATATGAAGTTTTGGAAGAATGGGGGCCAGATCATAATAAAATTTTTGAGGTAGGAGTATTTTTAGGAGATGAGTTAATTGCCAGAGGTAGAGGCAAGGCAAAACAAGAAGCAGAAGAAGAGGCAGCTCGAGAGGGCCTTAATAAAAGAAAGTGGATATAAATTAATTTAATAAATATGTTAGCTATACGACTTTTAAGAATAGGTAGAAAACACCAGCCGTCTTACAAAATAGTGGTGATAGATAATAAACGAGCACCTAAGAGCGGTAAATTCATTGAACAGCTTGGTTTTTATAATCCTTTGACTAAAGAAAAATCCGTGAATAAAGAAAGGGTAGAGTACTGGTTGTCAGTTGGCGCACAAGCCTCTGATACAGTTCATAATTTACTCGTTACTGAAGGTATTATTGAAGCCAAGAAAAGAGCTGTGCATTCTAGGAAGAGGAAGGAAAAAGAAGAAGAGAGTCCAGCGGAAAAACCAACAGAGGGAAAGGTATCACAAGAGGAAGTTAAAAAAGAGGCAGTAGAAACTCCGAAGGAAGCCCCAAAAGAGGATGTGAAGGAAGAAACAAAGGAGGAAATAAAAGAAGAAAGCAAAGAAGAAAAGCCGGTTAAAGTTAAAGAAGAAAAGCCAGTTGAAATTAAAGAAGAGAAAAAGGAGGAGTCAAAAAAAGAGCCGGAGCCGAAAAAGGAAAAGAAGGGAGAAGCTAAAAGGGACGTCGAGAAAGAAAGCAAGTAAACTTGACATCTTCTTTAAAAAAGATAAAATATGAGTAATTGAATGAAAGGTCGCTGAATAACTAATTATTGTAAAAGATATGGCTGATGAGAATATAGAGAAAGCTTTTCTGGATTATGTGGTTAAGACATTGGTTGACCACCCAGATGATGTAAAAATTGAGAGAACGGTTGATGAAATGGGTGTTTTACTTACTTTAAACTTACATAAAGAAGATATGGGTCAGATTATCGGAAGAGAAGGCTCAACTGTCAGAGCTATAAGAACTCTACTTCGTATTATTGGTTTGAAGAATCACGCTCGCGTCAACTTGAAGATTGAAGAACCAGAAGGTGGAACAGGTGGTATTAAGCCCGCCCCATCTCCAAGTGAAGAACCAGAAGGAAAGCTTGAAGATTTAAAACTTTAAGTTATTTCAAAAAACAAAAAGCCGTGCTATTCTTATAATGGTACGGTTTTTTGGTTTATTGTTTTTCAACGAAGTTGGTTTTGTTCGTCAACGATTTGCTCAAATATCTTATTTTAAAATGATGCAGTCGATTTCTTCATTTACATAATAATTATCGCTCCGCAACAAGGCCTCAGGTCACTGGCTGTCCAAATCTCCAGCGTGATTTGTCAGCCTGCGTCCCTCAACCTGTTTGCCCCTCGCTTCACTCGGGGACCATGCCAAACAGGCCTGCGGGAGCTGTCCTGAAACCTTATTGCTTCGCTTAATTATTTAGCAATGCGTCTCGGCCGAGTCGCGTGAGTATTCATAATTCATAAAGATTCGTAATTCGTAAATATGCTTCAATTTGACATTATCACAATTTTTCCAGAGATTTTTGATTCTTATTTTAAAGAGAGTATTTTGAAGCGGGCGCAGAAAAAGAAAATAATAAAAATTAAAGTTCATAATTTAAGAAAATTTACTAAAGATAAGCACAGAACAGTTGACGATAAACCATATGGTGGAGGAGCAGGTATGATTTTCAAGGTTGATGTTATTTTTAGGGCAGTAAAAAAGATTTTGAAAACAAATAAAAAAACAAGAGTTATTTTGTTTTCCGCAAAAGGTAAAAAATTTGACCAAAAAAAAGCTGAAAAGTTAAAGAAATATGAGCAAATAGTCTTGATTTGCGGTAGATATGAGGGGGTAGATGAAAGGGTGGCTAAACATATCGCAGATGAAGAACTTTCAATAGGGGACTATGTTTTAACTGGCGGGGAAATCCCAGCCATGGTTGTTATAGATGCTGTGAGTCGTTTAATTCCTGGGGTGATTAAGAAAGAGTCGCTAAGAGAAGAAAGTTTTTCAGGACTTAAAAAGGAATATCCACAATATACAAGACCAGAGAAATTTAGAACATGGAAAGTTCCTGAAATTTTAATTTCAGGACATCACAAAAGAATAGAGGAATGGAAGAGAAAAAATAGTAAAAGTATTGAAAAATAAAGTAATTTTTGTTAAGATTGATATTAATCAATGATTAACCAGTCCGAGTTGGGCAAGTGATCAATGATTTGTATTTGTGGGTAGGTGCTAGAGTGGTTAAATAGGTCAGACTGTAAATCTGATGCCTTCGGGCTACGGGGGTTCAAATCCCTCCCTGCCCACAAACGTCAAGGTGGTTTAATCGGACAAACACTTAACGCTTTGAGCCGAAGTAGTTCAGTGGTAGAACGCTTTCTTGGTAAGAAAGAGGTCATGGGTTCGATTCCCATCTTCGGCTTATAATTAATAAATAAATATGGCAAAGAAAAAGAAAAATTTTATAAAGTTGAAATGTGAGCAATGTAAATCAATTAATTATATTGTTCATAAATCACACAATGCCACAACTGCTGGTATTGTATTGGAATTAAAAAAGCATTGCCCAAAGTGTAAAAAGCATACTTTGCATAAAGAAACAAAGAGATAGGCCTGTAGCTCAATTTGGCAGAGCATCGGTCTCCAAAACCGAGGGTTCCGTGTTCGAGTCACGGCGGGCCTGCCAAAAATTAGTAATAAATAAAAAACTATGAAATTTCATTTTTCTAAAAAACTTGTTATTGTTTTTGTAATAATAATCGTTGCTATAGTTATTTTTTTTATTGTAAAAACAACCAATAAGAATAATGATTATGACTTATTTACAGTTCAGAGAGGAAATGTGCGTCAGGAAATTAGTGAAACAGGCACGGTCAAGAAAGGTGAACAAATTGACTTGAGTTTCAAAACAAGCGGAAGAATTGAAAAACTTTATATCCAAAAAGGAGAAGAAGTTATTAAAAATGGTTTACTTGCTAAAATTGATAATACAACGATTCTTTATCAGCTTCAGCAGACGAAGGCAAATCTAAGTTTAGCAGAGGCTGAATTGAGTAAATTATTGGCCGGAGCAAGTAATGAAGAAATTCAGGTTGCCCAGACACAAGTAGAAAATGCGCAAAATACATTAGAAAGCAAGCAGGAGGGTTTAGAGAACATAGAAGCAGACGCAGGCCAGGACTTAGCAGAAGCATATGAGGATGCCTACAACACAATGGATGACGCTTATCTGGATCTATACAATGCTTTTGTTGTTATTGATTCTATCCAGAGAACATATTTTATTGCTAATGATCAGGATTCAGTTGATATTCAACAGCGAAGAAGCCAAATAAATTCAGCGCTGGAAGAAATGGATAGCTATTTAAATTTACTTGAACAAGCTTTAGTTTATGGCGACGTTGATGTTGCGTTAGAAGTTTTTGAAAATTATTTATCAGATGCAAAGAATCATTTATCAGTAATCAAAAATATTACTGAAAAGCCTATTTGGCGCAATCAGATTTCTTCTACTGACAAAACTTCTCTTGATACCAATAGGAGTAATGTCATTTCTGTTTTTGCAAATGTGGTAAATGCTAAACAAACCATATCCTCAACTAAGATTATTAACCAAACCAATATTAGCACTGCAGAAAATACTGTTTTGACTGCAGAGGATAGTTTGATAACGGCAAAAAATAATCTGGAATTGGTAACTGCCGGCCCGAGAAAAGAAGATATTCAGCTTTACCAGGCAAAAGTTGATAGCGCAAAAGCAGATGTCAGGCGCTTAGAACAGGGTTTGGCTGATACTAATTTAAGAAGTCCGATTGACGGCCAGACAATAGATATTCATAAATTTACAGGTGAAGTAGTTCAGGCTACTACTCCTGTTATCACAATCTTGCCCAGTCATGAATTGGACATAGAGGTGGATATTTACGAAGAAGATATCGTTAATATGGAGATAGGAAATAAGGTAGAGATATCTTTGGTCGCTTTTCCCGATAGGGATTTCGTTGGTCAAGTGATATTTATTGACCCAGCGGAAAAACTGCTTGATTCAGTAGTTTATTACGAAACAAAAATTTCTTTTGAAAGTGTACCGGATAAAATAAAAACGGGAATGACAGCTGATGTTTTGATTATTACTGACGCTGTAGAAGATGTTTTATTGGTTTCCGATGATGCTGTCTACAAAGACGGAGATAGGACAATGGTTAGGGTATATAAGGATAAACAGGTTGAAGAGAGAGAAGTTACTTTAGGCCTTGAGGGCAGTGATAATATGATTGAAATTATTTCTGGACTTGAAATGGATGAGCAGGTAATCATTGATTAAGAATTATTTCTTCTATGGAAAACAAGTCTATTATTCGCTTACAAGATATTTGGAAGGTCTATCAGTTAGGAAGTGTTAATGTGTCAGCCCTGCGGGGCGTTAATCTGGAGGTAGATCCAGGTTCTTTTGTTACTATTATGGGGCCGAGTGGTTCTGGAAAGTCAACGCTTTTAAATATGATTGGCTGTCTTGATGTTCCAAGTAAAGGGAAAATTTTTCTTGATGAAGAAGATACGAGTACTTTTTCTGAAAGCAAGTTAGCACAAGTTAGGGGAGCTAAAATAGGCTTTATTTTTCAGCAATTCAATCTTTTACACAACTTGAATGCTTTAGAAAATGTTATGCTTCCTATGGTTTTTCAAGGTGTTTTACAGGAAAAAAGGAAGAGCAGAGCGGAGCATTTGCTGAAATTAGTAGGATTAGAACAAAGAGGAAGTCATTTGCCTGCGGAGCTATCAGGTGGGGAAAGGCAAAGAGTGGCAATTGCCCGGGCTTTTGCCAATGAGCCAAAGTTAGTCATTGCAGATGAGCCAACCGGTAATCTTGATTCTCATTCTGGGGAAAAAATAATGGATATGCTTTCTACATTTCATAAAGAAGAAAAAGGGACATTAGTAGTTGTGACTCATGATCCAATGATAGCAAAATACAGTGAACAGGTTGTTAATATTAAGGATGGCCAAATTATTAAAAATCATTCACAAGCAGGTGAATCTTTATGGCAGAAGTAAGGGAATATTTTAAAATAGGGATAAGAAATATTAGAACAAGGCAACTGAGAAGTTGGCTCACGATTTTAGGTATTGTGGTAGGAGTTTTCTTGGTTGTTACTTTGATATCTTTAAGTAGCGGATTGAAGAATTCCATTATGAAACAGTTGAATGCTCTTGGCGGTGATATAATAATGGTTATGCCAGGTTCTTTAGATAATTTAATGATGACTATGGCTGGTGGTCAGAAGCTAAGCAAAGAAGATATTCAAGCAGTAAAAGATATAAGAAATGTAGATGTTGCCTTACCTACAGATCAAAAATCTGAATTTATTAGATTTAATAATATTCAAAAATCTGTTTATCTAATAGGCATGCCGTGGGATGATGGAAAAGATTTCTTGATTAATTTTCAAGGATGGGATTTGAGAGAGGGAACTTGGCCCACGCCTGGGAAAAGAGAATTAATAGCAGGTAGCGTAGTGGCTGATAAGGATTTTTTTGGACGAGGATTGAGCACAGGAGATACAGTTGTTGTTAATGGTAAAAAGTTTAAAGTAAAAGGAATCTTAAATTCAGTTGGTAGCCAACAGGACGATATGGCTATTTATGTTGATTGGCCTGTTTATCAAGAAACTACAGGAGACCGTTCTGGCGATGCTTTTGCTATCATGGTAAAGGCTAAAGATGGTGTTCTTCCTGACGATTTGGCAGTAGAGATAGAAGATGCCTTAAACGAGATAAGAAAAAGAAGGAGAGGAACAGATGTTTCAGATTTTTCTGTTGTGACTTCGGAAAAAATGGGTTCAATAGCCGGAGGAATTACTGGTGCTATTCAGGTTGCAGTTTTTCTTTTTGCTGCTATTTCTATCTTTGTCGGTGGCTTGAATATTATGAATGCCATGTATACGGCTGTGAGGGAGAGAACAAGGGAGATAGGGGTAATGAAAGCTGTCGGAGCCACCAATAGGGCGGTAATTAATATCTTTTTAATAGAATCAGGCATTATCGGTTTAGTCGGAGGTACTGGCGGAGTAATTTTCGGCTTGATCGTTGCTAAACTTGTAGAATATTATGCAAAAGGGGACTCTGCTTTTGGTTTAGAAGCATATATTTCGCCTCAACTAATTATTTTTGGATTATTGTTTTCATTTTTAATCGGTTGTATTGCTGGTTATCTTCCATCAAGGCGGGCTGCCAAACTCAAACCCACAGAGGCGTTAAGAAGTTATGAATAATATTCGCTCAATTACTTGATGTATTTTAAAATAAGATATTTTCGCTCACTTGTACACATACATTTATGAATTTAATTAAAGAATTAGTTAAAAATGGCTGGCTTAAGAGCGTAGAAATTATCAGGGCTTTTGAAAGCGTTCAGAGAAAGGATTTTGTGATTGATAAAAGTTTAGCTGATGTTGATTCTGCCTTGCCCATTGGTTATGACCAGACAATTTCCCAACCCTTAGTTGTGGCTTTTATGTTGGAAAAACTTGAGCCAAAGGCAGGTGAAAAGATTTTAGATGTTGGATCTGGTTCTGGCTGGACTACTGCTTTGCTATCCCATATAGTAGGGCAGAAAGGGAGAGTTATTGGGTTGGAAATTATAAAAGGGTTAAAAGAGTTTGGAGAAAAAAATATTTCCAAGTATAATTTTATAAAACAAGGTATTACAGAGTTTCATTTGACTGATGGACGAGAAGGTTGGAAGAAAGAAGCACCTTATGACAAAATTTTGTGCTCTGCTGAAGCCAAGGAACTGCCAAAAGAATTAAAAAAGCAAATAAAAGTTGGAGGCAGAATCGTGATTCCAATTGAGAATTCAATTTGTGTTTTTGATAAAATATCAGACAAAGAGTTTTTGAAAAAATGCTATCCCGGATTCGTTTTTGTTCCATTAGTTAAAACAAAATAAATGTTAGCAAAAACTATACTAATTTTTATAATATCTTTTTTAGCCCTATTTTTTCTGGCGCGATTTCAGATTTATGCTCCTCTTTCCATAAATAGCGAAGAGCAAATATTTAGGATTGAATCAGGAGACGGGCTTAGCAGGATAGCTTCTAATTTGGAAAGCCAAGGATTTATTAGAGGCGATATTTTTTTTAATATCTATGTTTATTTGGAGGGCGAAGAATCAGCTCTTAAAGCAGGGGATTATCTGCTTTCCAGCTCTATGTCTATAAAAGAAATTGCTGATAAGATTATTGGTGGAGAGGCAGAAGGACTGAAAATTACCATTATTGAAGGTTGGGATATAAAAGATATTGCAGAATATCTTTTAGGTCTTAATATATGTTCAGAAGAAGAGTTTCTGCGAGTCGCAGAGGGCAATGAGGGCTATTTATTTCCAGACACTTATAGGATAACAAGCACTGCCTCACCATCTGATTTAGTCGGAATGATGAGGGATAATTTTGACAAAAAATTAACCTCGGATTTAAGAGCTGAAATTGAGAAGCAGGGCAAAACAGTTTTTGAAATAATAACAATGGCTTCCATTATAGAAAAAGAGGTTATAACCTTAGAAGATAAAAAATTGGTGTCAGGTATCCTTTGGAAAAGAATTAAAATAGGCATGCCCCTACAGTCATGCGCTACTATTGCTTATATTACTCGCAAAAACTCAACCAAGATTTCAGTAGAAGAAACCCAGATTGATTCGCCATATAACACATATAAATATACAGGCCTGCCCATAGGTCCGATTTGCAATCCGTCTTTGGATAGCATTATAGCAGCTATTTATCCAGAGGACTCAAATTATCTTTATTATCTCTCAACCCCAGAAAGGGAGACCATATTTAGCAGAACCTTTGAAGAACACAATATCGCCAAAGCAAAATATTTAAAATAATAGGTTTTTATGGTAAAATTTACTAATTCTTAACAATAACAATATGCAGGAAACATATAGCCCCATTGAGCAGGATATAAAACGGGAATCATATAGCCCCCAAAAAACACATAACCCCATTAAAGTTAATCAACCTCAAGATATTAAGAAAAAAAAGTCCTTATTTGTCTTTATAATAATATTCTTTGTCATCGCCCTTTCATTGGGCGTTTATTTTTTCTTTTTTTATTCTCCTGAAGCTGAACCAGAATATACTGAAATTTATCGTTTAATTCCGGAAAAAATATCTCAATCAGCTGTTATAAGAATTTATTTGCCTCCAAGTATTAGTCCTGAATTTGCTAAAAATAATATTAAATTTTCACCAGAAATTAAGGGCGACTGGGTTGCAAGTAAACACAGTTCATCTCTGTTTGTGTGGCTAAACGAACACTTCAAAGTTTTTGCCGCTTCAAACGGCTCTGTGGAAGAGGGTATTGTCTATTATAAGCCAGATGGCGATTTAAATTTAAACAGATATTATGAAGTAGAGTTGGCTTTTTCTGACGGCGGGAGCATTAAAGAAGATTTTTTGGCAGTTAAAAATCCCGAAATTTTAGCTATTTTCCCAGAAAAGGGAAGTGAGGTTCCTGAAGATTCAGATATTACTATAGTTTTCAATAGACCAATGGTTCCACTAACCACCTTGGGCGAGCTGGAGAAAAGAGAAGTTCCAGTTGTGATTAGTCCTAAAACAGAGGGTCGCTTTAAGTGGATTACCACTCGCAATCTTCAATTTATTCCTACTGACCGATTGCAGAGATCGTCAAATTATACAGTAAAAGTGAATCAAGGGCTGGAATCAGTAGAGGGGTTAAAATTGGGAAGTCAGGAATCTAATTTTACTACTCGTAATTTAAGGTATGTTGGAATGTCCGGTGGAGAAACAGTTTATAACAGGCCAATTTCTATTAAGTTTAATCAATCGGTTGATTTGGACAGAACAGAAAGGGAAATTACTCTAAGGAACAATACTACCGGGAAAGAAGTGTCTTTTGTCGCTGAGTATGGAGGCGATCAAGAAATTGAGTTACAAGAGAAACAGGGAGCAGTAGGTTTTTTTGATGATGGAATTAATTTTTTTGCAGCGGTTGGAAATAATCTTGGTTTTTTAGATATTTTTTCTAAAGAAAGCAAACAAACAGGAACTGACAAAACAATTATCAATGTTTATAATGCCAGAGATAGATTTGGAAGAAAAAAACTCTGGGATTTTGAAAATAATTATACTTTAGTAGTTAGAAAAGCGTATCCTTTAGAGGGAGATATTAATTTAGAAGAACAACGATCCTCAAATTTTTCTGTGACGAGCATTATAAAAAATATTTCTGCTGAATCAGATAAAACAAATTGGGCGTCTCAAGATTTTTTTGATCCTCAAGGAAAGCTGTGGGTAGAGTTTTATGAGGACATTGATTTGAGTCGTAGTAGAATAGAATCAGACAAATTAAAAAATATTGATTATGGTTTAAAATGCAAAGACGAGGATTTATATACATCATCTAGTGTTGATTGCGAAAAAGTAGCAGACAAAGGGAAAATTTATCTTGAATTTAAGGAGAGAGAAGTGGGGTTAAACGAAAACATGGAAATTGTTTTTAAAAAAATAGTTAATTCTGAAGGTTTGCAGATAAACAAAGAGCCGATCACAGAATACGCTGTTTCATATCCAGAGTTTGGAATATCAAAAACCCTTCCATTAAGCGGAGAAGAATCAGCAGTCCTTACAGAATTGGTAATTTGCTCTAATTCGCCGATATTAGTTCCAGTTAAAGAAGAGTATTCGGAGCATTTTCAATCTAACCTTGATTATGAATTAAATTATTGGGGTAATTCCTATAGAATAAATCATGTCTATACTGGCACTAAGTGCGGGTTGGGAGAGTTTAGGACTAACATTAGCTATGGATTGATGCCGCTTTCTGATTATTCCTTGAATTTAAAATTAGAAGACGTGTTTTTACAGAAAAAAGATTTATCTTTGGATTTTCGAACCAGTGCAATGTCTTCTCAATATTTGAATTTTTATCAATTTCAAGATACCTATGTGGTGGCAAGCCCTGAAGAAAAGAAGTTAACCTATGCGACCAGAAATATGGAATATGTGAATGTTGATATTTGTAAATTGAGCCCAGCTAATTTTCTATATTATTTGGAGGATAAACCTAATTCCAGCGAGGGACTTGGCTCAATCACGAGATGTCAGGAACGGATAAAGGACAATATTGCTATACCTGCGAAATATTGGATTAAAAATTATTTTCATCTTGATGTAGCCGATTATTTTTCAGAACCATTGGGTCATTATATTGTCACTTTTCATCATCCCAATTATACAAGAAGGGTATGGAGTGGTGGTTCTCGGGGAGAAAAGCCGGCATTTGAAAGAACTTATTTGACAGTTACTAACTTAGGGATGGCAGAGAAAAAAATCGATCCAGATAGTAGTGATTACACTTTTTCTGATTATAGGAACCTTAAAGCCACTGAACTTGAAAAACTGAACAATCTTTATTGGGTTACTAATATTTCTACCTTAGAACCGGAAGCAGGGGCTAAAATTACTTTTTATAAAGATAATTTGGTTCCAGCTGGTACTTATTACACCAACCAAGAAGGAATTGCTAGGACTGATGTTATATATGGTTTAAAGGGAGTGGTAGCTAGTAAGGGCAACGACAGCACTGTGATATCCTCAAGAGATAGCAGAATTAATTGGGCAAGCTCCGCCTATCTGGCTAAAAAGATTTATCTTTATACAGATAAACCGATTTATCGTCCAACACAGGAAGTTTCTATGAAAGGCATTTATAGAATTGGTTACGATGGAGAATATGAGGTTCCTGAAGGCAAAATAAATCTAAAAGTTTATAACTCTAAAGATGACGAAATTTTTGAGCAAGAGCTTTTAATCAGTAATTTTGGTACTTTTGACGCTAAATTAACATTGGAAAGCAGTGCGCCTCTTGGTATGTATAGGTATTGTATTGACAGTAGCTGGCAGAGGTACTGTTCCTATTTTGATGTGCAAGAATATCAGCCAGCTGCTTTTGAAGTGAAGGTCAGCACTAATGAGACAGAGTATATTTCTAAAGATACTGTAAATATAGATGTGGACGCAAACTATTATTTCGGCGTTCCTCTTGAGGGCGGTAAAGTCAGCTATACAATCAGCAGTCAAGATTATTATTTTGACAGATATACTGGAGAATATTTTAACTTTGGTTCTGGCTGGAATTATTGGTCTCCATATTCTGGAGAAAAGTTCCTGCTTAGAGGTGAGGCCTTTCTTTCTGAAGACGGCAAGGCACAGATTTCTCAAGTGCTTGATTTTGAAACCCTATTTGAAAATGAAGAAGACAGGAAAAGCAAGATTCTTGTGATAGATGTTACTGTTATTAATCTTGAGGGCCAGAGCATTTCTTCACAAAAGTCATTTATTGTTCATGCGGGTGATTTTTACCTTGGGATTAAGCCAGACAGATGGTTCTTGTCAAAGAACGAGAATTTTAATTTAAAGATTAAATCAGTTGATATACAGGGTAAGGAGATAAAGAAAAACAACTTAAAGCTTAAATTGTATAAAGTAGAATGGATTCATTCTAAAAGACAGGAAGCAGGCGGAGGATATTCGTATAAATGGGAAGAGAAGAAGGAATTTGTAAAAGAATATAATTTTTCTACTGACAGAAATGGAAATTATTCGCAACAATTGAGCATTTCAAAAGAAGGGACTTATGAGGTTATTGCCGAAGGAAAAGACGAGAGAGGCAATTTAATCAGGAGTAGTCATAATTTGTATGTCTATGGCCAAGGATCTGCTTCAATCAGGCCAACCACTAACACCCAGCTTGAACTGGAAGCTGTTAATACTAATCTCAATGTCGGAGATATTGCCGAAGTAATTATTAAATCGCCCTATCCAGAGGCCAAGGCATTAATTTCTATAGAAAGAGGAAAGATCTTTGATTATGAGATAGTAGAAATTAAAGGTAATTTATACAAATATCAGTTCCCGATTAAAGAAGAATATCTGCCAAATGTCTATTTATCTGTTTTAATCCAGTCACCAAAACCAGAAGTTAAGTTTGGGAATATTAGTTTTGCGATTGATACAGAAAGAAAAGAGTTGGATATTGAGGTTTCAAGCAATAAACAGCACTACTTGCCTGGAGAAGAAGTGGTTTTGGATATAATTGCCAAGGATTATCAAAATCAACCAGTTTCCGCAGAGTTATCTTTGTCAGTTGTGGATTTGAGCGTCTTAGCGCTTAAGGGCAATATAAAAAAGAATCCTTTAGTTTTCTTTTATGGCGGATTTCCATTGACCGTAAGTACAGCTTCTAATATCAAGAATATTTTAGTAGAAAAGGAAATACCTACCAAAGGAGGGGGAGGGGCAAATGCTCCAGGAATGTCAGAAGGAGACTTGGCTAGAAAAGCAAGGGGAGAGTTTAGAGAAACTGCTTTTTGGCAGGCAGTTATTAGGACTGATGTAAGTGGTAGAGCGAAAATACGCTTTACTTTGCCAGATAACTTGACTGCTTGGCAGGCAGAGACATTAGGTGTGACTCAAGATAGCAAGATTGGTATTAATTATCACGAATTCGTTACTCGTAAAAGATTAATGGTGGTTCCTTTGAAGCCGAGATTTGTAGTGCCTGGCGATGAGTTCTTTGTTGGAGCTAAGGTATTTAATCAAACAGGCCAAAGCCAGAATTTAGAGGTTAAGATAAGCAGTGATACATTAGTTTTTGATGATGATATAGAGAGTGGCGGGATAAAAGATAATGAAACCAATACTTATTATTTTAAAGCAAGAGCACCTGATAATTTCGAACAAGGCGAACACCAGTTTGTTATATCTGCTAAAGCCAAGGACGTGGAAGACACGGTTATTCAGTATATTAAGATTGTATCTAACGATACTTATGAGGTAACTGCAACTGCCAATTATACTGATCAACCAATTACTCGAGAATATGTCTATCTACCAAGCGGAGTGGTCAAAGACAAGGGAAATTTAAAAATTCAGAGTTCAGCTACTTTGGCAGTATTTATTTCAGATGCTTTAAATTATTTGCTTCAATTCCCTTATACAGGTTCCGAACAGATTGCCAGCAAACTGAATGCAATAGCCATTGTAAAAAGGGGATTAAATTTGCCCAACTTGGCAGATAAGCTTGAATTAAAAAAGATTAAGCTTGAGGGAGAAGAGTATACTATTGACGAAGCGGTAGAGCTTGGGCTTTCAAAGCTTTATAATAGCCAGAATTTTGATGGAGGATTTTCTTACTGGGGAAATGGGAAATCAAACTTTTATCTTAGCTTGAATGTTTTGGATGCAATGAATAATTTAAAGTTAGCCGAGTATTCAGTTAATCAAGAAACAGTGGAGAAATTGTTTCTTTATTTAACCCAGGAATTATTAGGCACAAAACGCTTGTATTTGAATAGTGATTTATTAATTTTGGCTTCTAAGATAATGGCCGATGCCTCTCCTGCTACATTTAATTCTATTTTAAAGCAGAAGATTGTGGGGCTTGCTAATAATACTTCTTATCTACAAGACAGAGCAAGTAATTATGCTTTAGCTGATTTAACGATTTTATTGAGCAAAGGAGGATTTGATAGTCAATTGACAAACAAAGTATCTCAAGTTATAGACAATAGGATTGAGATTGATGCGCGGGGAGCATTTTTAGAACCCAGCGCAAACTATAGATGGGGTTATTTTGAAAATACGATTAAAAATACAGCTGTATATCTGGAATCTTTGAGTGTCAGAGAAAAAGAGGATGCTCGACTTGATAAAATTGTTAGGTGGTTATTGAACTCTAAATATAAAGACGGCTCATGGGGTTCCACTAAGAATACTTTGGCTGTGATTGAGGGCTTAGTGAGTTTCTTAGAATGGAAAGGGGAGACAGAGTCGGACTTTAGTTTAGATATACTTGTCAATAATGAATCAAAAAAGGAGTTCAGATTTAATAGTGAGACCATTCTGGAACAGATTAGTAGTCAAATGGTTTTACAAGAATTAGATTTTGAAAAGAATAATGTGATTGAATTTGCAAAAGAGAATCATAATAATTCAACCAATGCCCTATATTATGATATTGCTCTAAAATACTATCTGCCAGTTGAGAATATAGGGCCAAGAGATGAGGGCTTTAGTATCATTAGGAGTTTGCATCAATTAGATGATAAGGAAAACGAGAAACCAATTAGTAATGCTAAAGTAGGAGATGTTTTAAGAGTCCATCTCCAGATTACCGTGCCCAAGACAAGGGAATTTGTGGCAATAGAGGACTTTATCCCTGCTGGAATGGAGATTGTTAATCTGGATTTAGCAACAGAGCAAAAATCCTTAAGATTACAGGAAACAGAGCTTGAGGGAAGAGAATTGAGACCAGAATATAGGGAGTTTTATGATGACAGGGCCTTTCTATATATTAATTATTTAAGGCCCGGAGTTTATGAGTTTGATTATTTTGTTAGGGCTTTGATAAAGGGGAAATTTGCTCATTTGCCAGCCAAGGTTTCGGAAATGTATTTCCCAGAAAATTTTGGCAGAACAAGCGGTACTCTTTTTGAGATAAAATAGATCCCCATGGCTAAAGCCGTGGCGCTCTTTTTCGCTTTGTAATAACCGAGCACATAAAATAATTTTATGTGTTCGGTTGAACATCCTATCGCTTCAACCACGGGTAAACCCTTAGTTTTCGCTCTCTTGAAATAAAGAGTCAATCTAAAATCTGGACGCTTACTATTTCTTTACGTCCAGTTTTAGTTTCTGCTTTGATAATATAAATTCCTGCTTTTTCTGGAACAAATATGGTCTCTACTCCTGTATCTAAATGAATATTATCAACAAACCAACTTACTGATTCTTTTGCCCTTAAAACGATTTGAGTATTTTCTTCTAAGAAAAAAGTATCATTTTGATGGGGTAGCAAAACAAGGGTTTCGTCTTCTTTAAGTAACAGGTTTTTATACTCTTCGTAATTGTCTTGGACTAAGCCGTATTCAACCTTGTCTTGTTTGTTAAATTCGTGGAGCAGATCAAAATCAAGCTTTGTTTTTTTGTTGTATTGAGTATTAAAAAGCAGTTCCATTATTTCATGCCATATTCTGCCGGCGCCGATTTGTCCGGAAATTTTTTCTGTTGGTGAGTTGTCAGCATTCCCCACCCAGACAAGAACAAGAAAGTCGGGAGTAAAGCCGACTATCCAGCTATCTCTAAAATCACGAGAGGTTCCTGTTTTTAACGCGTAGTTATTTTGAGATAAATTAAGTTCGCTTTTTAAACTAAATTGTTCTATCCCTGTTTTTCTGTCGCTAATAATTCGATTAACCAATTGGATATATTTTTCATCAGCGATTAGCTTTTCTTCGTTTTGCGTATCAGTTATTTTAATATTTTTTAATATTCCCTTGTTGGCAAAAAGAGTGAAATATTTTGCCAAATCTATTGCTTTCATATCCAAAGAGCCTAAGGCAATGCCTAATTGATATTCTTCAAGATTTTGTATTGGCTTAAATTTTAAATTATCTGTTAGAAACTCATAGAATTGCCCTAATCCCACCCATTCTAATACTTTAACAGAAGGAACATTTAAGCTGTTGCTTAAAGCATAGTGTAGATCTACTATCCCGCGATAGTTAAAATCGTAATTTTTTGGATAAAGAGGCAGACCAATGGCAGTAATATATTTATATTCCCTATCATCCACTAAAGTATAGGGCCGGAGATTTCTTTCAAAGGCCTTTAAATAAATAAGGGGCTTTACGGTGGAGCCAATGGGTCGGGCTTGGTGAAGCATATCTATTTTATAGGTTTCTTCAAATGAGTCAGGATCTGGAGAGCCGATAAGAGTAATAATTTCATTTTCAGGTATTTTGATAACTATAGCGGCCGCATTATTGGCGTTATATATTTTTAATTCGTCTATATTCCTTTTTATGATTTTTCTTATTTTTTTTGTGAGCTCTAAATCAATCGTGGTTTGGCTTGCTTTAATATTTTTATTTCTTAAGAAAGATGATATTTCAAAATACGAGGTTTTAATAGGTTGGAATTTTGAAATGTTTATTTTTACTTCGCTTTGGCTAGTAGGGGCTAATTCATTAAAATTAATATCTAATCGTTTACCTAAATTTATGGCGACTTCTTGATTACTCTGTTTTAGAGGATTATTCGTGCTCGGGCTGTTGATGGTAGCTAAAAGTTGTAAAACTTGGATTTGATTAAGCAATTCTGGCGGAACTTTGAAATACATTTGACTGGCTTGATATATGCCCTGGCTACTATTTCCGAGATATATAGAGTTAGAGTACATTGTTAAAATTTCTTCTTTTGTCTGAAAGGTCTCTAGAGCCACAGCATAAAATGTTTCAACAATTTTATTTTTTATATTCCTGTCTAATTCATTGCCCAGGAGATTTTTGACTAATTGTTGAGTTATAGTGCTAGAGCCCTTTCGTTTAGCCATGCCTACTTTAGTCAAAGCCGCCTGAGCCATGCTTATAGGATTGAAACCGGGGTGATAATAAAAAAACCTGTCCTCTTTTCTGATTAGCAGGTTTTTCAGTTCATCGGGTAGAGAGTCAGTATAATAGGATGCATAATAACCTTTTGAATTAGGTAGGGTAGCTATAATTTTTCCTGTTCTATCTAGGATTATTTGCGACTGCTGGTCATTATATAGAGAGATTAGCTTTGATTGGAGATAGAAATTTATTAGGAAAAACCCAACCAGTAGGATTGTAAATATTACTAAGATTTTTTTAAAAACTGTTTTTCGCATTTTTAATTTTAACTTTTCTTAATTTTAGATTATAATTACTTAAAAGAAAAGTATTTGAAATAAAAATATGACAAAGGTAGCAATTATTATTGCTTTTAAGAATTTTAGGGATGAGGAGTATTTTATTCCCAAGGATATTTTTGAGGAGAATGGTTTTGAGGTTAAGACAATAAGCACTGAAATAGGCATTGCTATTGGCGGGGATGGAGGAGAGACAGAGATTGATTTGCGTTTAGCTGATTTGAATATTGATGAGTTTGATGCTTTAGTGTTCCCAGGTGGTCCAGGTGCTTATGCTTTTATTGAAGACGAAAGTGTTTGGCAGATTATTGGGCAGGCAAGAAATAAAGGAAAACTCTTGGCTGCTATTTGCATTGCTCCTGCGATTTTAGCAAAAGCAGGTATTTTGCAAAATAAGAAAGCGACAATTTGGTCTTCAATAATGGATAAAAAAACAATTAAGATTCTACGGGAAAACGGAGCAGAATATTTAGATAAAGCAGTTGTTCAGGATGGGAAAATTATAACAGCAAATGGTCCAACCTCAGCACAAGAATTTGCCGAAACAATTGTTCAAGCGCTTGGAAATTAATTCCTTAAATATTTTTTACTTTTTTACTTGACAAGATTTTTAAATTATATATACTGAAAATAATAAAGGAAATCGCAGACAGTAGGCAATCAATAAGTCCTGCCGAGATAATAGAAAATTGTCATTGATTATTTATCATTGATAAAAAATTTGTCTGCGGAAATCCGACAGACAATTTATTTTTTTTAATATGGCTTTAACAAAAGAACAAAAACAAAATAAGGTTGAGAAACTACAGGAATTAATTGCTAAACAAAAAGCAATGATTTTTGTTAGTTTTTCTGGCTTAAAGGCAAAAGATATAGAGGATTTGAGGGAGAAGTTGAATGAGGTGGGAGCTAAAATAATGATTGCCAAGAAGAGCTTAGCTGGTTTGGCTTTTAAAGAGAAAAAGATAAATTTTGAAAAGCAGGAATTTGAAGATGAACTTGCAATTGTTTTTGGTTTTGAAGATGAACTTTCTCCTATTAAAGCAGTTTATAATTTTTCTAAAGAAAAAAATAATTTAAAAATAATTAGCGGTTATGTGGAAAGCGAAAAAGCCGGAATAGAGGAGATGATTGCCTTGGCACAACTTCCGTCTAAACAAGAGCTTTACGCAAAGCTTGTAGGAACAATGTTTGCGCCAGTTTCGAATTTTGTTAATGTTCAAAGACAAAATATTAAAGGTCTGTTTTATGCATTTGATGCGATTGTTGAAAAAAATAGTTAATAATTAAAAACAAAATTATGGCAGAAGAAAATAAAACTGAAGAAATTAAACCTGAAGAGGTTAAAGAGGAAACTCCAGTAGCAGAAGAGCCAAAAGCAGAAGTAAAAGAAGAAAAGCCAGAGCCAAAAGAAGAGCCCAAAAAGGAAGAGAAGAAAGAGGAACCAAAAATAGAAGTAGAGGAAGAAATAGAGGTTCCCAAGAAGTTTGAAAAGATTGTGAATGAAATTGAAGGGATGAAAGTTGTTGATTTGGCAGAATTGGTAAAGATTTTAGAAAAGAAATTTGGTGTTAGCGCTGCTGCACCCGTAGCAATTGCCGCTGCCCCAGGAGCTGGCTCAGCAGAAGCAGGCGAAAGTGAAAAATCAGAATATGATATCATTCTTAAGTCAGTGGGGGATAAAAAGATTGAGGTAATCAAAGCAGTAAGAGATGCTACTGGTAAAGGATTAAAAGAAGCTAAAGATGTAGTAGACGCAGCCGCAACTGAACCACAGACAATAAAAGAGAAAGCCAAAAAAGAGGACGCAGAAGAATTGAAGAAAAAGTTTGAAGCAGCTGGCGCCGGAGTGGAATTGAAATAATTCTTAGAAATTGAATAAAAAGACCCGTCCTCTTTGTGAGGACGGGTCTTTTATTAGCTTCGAATGGGCATTTTTTTGATTTTATCTAAATATTAAATACGAGAAAAAGAGAATAAGAAAAAAAGTGATGACTAAAATGATTTCTTTTCTTAATTTAATTTTTATTTTAGGAAAAAAATATTTTCCTAGGCTCCCTTTAAATCGCTGAACGTTTACGGATATTATAAAAAGAACACCGCAAAAATCTTTTGTTTCCTCTCTTTTTTCTTTAATTAGTTTATTTATGTTCTTGTGGCTGAAATTTTTTAGACCCAGCAAGTGATTACTAAGATATGTTTCAAAAAATCCGTTTAGATTTTGCGTGATAATAATAATCTTATCTTCTGAAGCCACTTGACCAGTGGCAATGTTTGTAAAATATTTTTTAGATTCTGGTTGATTGGCTTGAAATTCTAAGTTCTCGGCAATATCAACATATTCGCTGTTTCGCAATAGAAGTAAGCGAATATTGCCAGATTTTGAAAAGTTTATTTTATCATTTTTGATATTAACAACAGCCAAGTGAAGATTGCCAAGCCATCCCTGGCTGTCTTTCTCAGCGATAGAGTTCAAGTATTGGTTAGCACTGTCAAGTGCTCTATTAAGAGCTTTTTCTGGAACTAAATTTGGGTTTGAATAAAAAGTTTGTTTGATCTTTTCTGCAAGTTGGTCAAGCAGTTTTTTATCTTTTGAAAGAAAGTTAGTAAGTTCACCAACAACACATAAACTGCCAAGTTTTTCTTCCTCTTTGACCTCTGGTTTAAAATAAAAACTTTTAAAGTTTATATCCTTTCGTGATTTTGGGTTTAAATGATAGTCAAATACCTGCATATTATATTATTCTACACCTTTACTCATATAATTTAAAGTATTAAGATGTAATATGGATGGGACGATTAGCTCAGCTGG
>CAYNAD010000004.1:0-2359 GCA_964395215.1 uncultured Candidatus Saccharibacteria bacterium
CAAGACGGCGATGGAGATAACTTTAAGTCGTTGAGCAACAACCCACAATCTCCCGAAAACAGAGAATAGCGGAATAAAAAGAACGGGAGCGGAGTAAATAGAGAGATCGAAAATAGAGCGTTAATCAACTATTAATTTTAATGTTTTGAATGATGCCCAAGGCAATGAAAATAGCTATTAAAAACGAACCACCATAACTCACAAAGGGCAAGGGAATGCCAATCACGGGCAAAAAGCCGAGATTACTACCTAGATTAATAAAAACTTGGGCAATAATAATAATCCCAAGGCCAGCCGCAAACAGACGGGCAAAATTATCGTTTGCCTCAAAAGCAATTTTAATAATTCTCCAAAAAAGTAACAAAAATAGGCCACAAACAATCATAATAGCTATAGATCCAAACTCTTCGGCAATAGCAGAAATGATAAAATCGGTCTGCGGTTCTGACAAAAACCCATTTTGGGTTTGACTACCATTTAAAAATCCTTTGCCTAAAAACCCACCGCTAGCAATAGCGATTTTCGCTTGTCTCTGGCTCCAACCGACTTCTAGCGGCTGATATTCTGGCGTTACAAAGCTTATAATCCTTTGTTTTTGATAATCTTTTAAGAAAAAATTCCAAGATAAAGCGAATATCATTATGCCAACTAAGGCAAGGACGAGAAAGTGGCGTAATTTAATACCAGAAACCATTAAAATGCCGATCCATAAGAATAAAATAACCAAAACTGAACCTAAGTCGGGCTGTAAATAAATTAAAAATACCGGCAAAAACACATAAATACCTGACATAATAATATGAACAATTCTATACATTTCTACATGGCGCCGGGAAAAATATTTTGCTAAAAGAATGATTAAAATAAACTTGATAAATTCAGTGGGAGCAAATGCCCAATGCCCTACTCTGTACCAACTTTTCACTCCCCTAATTTTATCGCCAAAAACGAATAATCCTGCTAGTAATAGAATAAAAATAAAATAAAATATTAATATCAAATAGGAGTTATCCTTAAGGTTACGATAATCTATAAGGGCAAAAATAAACATCAAAATAAGACCAATCCCTATAAAAATAGCTTGTTTATAAAAATTTAAAAAACTGCTTTCCGTACTGGAAGAGCTATAGATGGAGGTCATTCCAATGCCTAATAAAGCCAGTACAATCAAAACAATAGGCCAATCAATTTTTCTTAAATAAGAAAGCATTTATATAAATAGTAAATTTAATTTAAAGATTCTGAGGAGCGGAGCGACGAGTGCTCTTCTTTATTATTATCTCTCGTTGAGACCCGGCCTCGTTATGAGGCCGGGTCTCATAGGAAGGCGAGAAACATTTATTGTTGATTATTAATCATTCTAATCCCGCCCCCGTCCTCCCTACTGGAAAGGGCGGGGGCGAGGTGGAGTAAAGAAGAGGACGGGAGCAGAGTGCGGGAAAAGGAAAAAGCGAAGGCAGGGTGCGGGAGAAAAATGATTAATCGTTGATTATTTTTAAAAACTCCTGCTCATCTATTATTTTCTTTCCCATTTTCTTAGCTTTTCCCAATTTTTCTCCTGGATTTTCTCCTTTTATTAAAAAATCCGTGTTTTTGCTCAAAGAGTTCAATGCCTCTCCGCCATTATCCCTTATCAATTGATACACCCTATCTCTTGGCATAGAGATCAACGAACCGGTTATAACAAACGATTTTCCCTTTAACTTAGCCCTGCTATCGAGAGTTTTGGGTGCAACAATCTTTATCCCTTTATCCTTTAGTTTTGCAATAAGTTCCATGTTTTTACTTTGCCGAAACCAATCATAAATCGTACTTGAAGCCTTGATACCAACATCAGAAACTGCTGAAAGGGCCTCGATAGATGCGCTTTTCAATCTTTCTATATCCCTAAAACTATCAGCTAAATCACGAGCTGTTTCTTCACCTACATGCCTTATGCCTAAAGCATATATAAAATGATCTAAAGATATTTTCTTGCTTTTCCCTATTTCTGCAATTAAATTTTTAGCTGACTTTTCACCAAATCTTTCCAATGGCAACAAATCGCTCTCTTTCAAATTAAAAATATCGACGGGTCCTGAAACTATGCCCCCATTTAATAGTTGAGCTATGATTTTTTGACCCAGTCCATCTATATTAAAGGCCTTTTTAGAAATAAAATGCTCTAAAAGTTCAGCCTTACGGACAGGACAATCTTTATTCACACAACGCCATGCGACTTTATCTTTTAAATTAACAAGTTTTTCTTTACAACCTGGGCATTTGTCAGGAAATTTAAAAAATTTTTCCCTACCCGAACGTAAATCCTTCAAAACTTTTACAACAGCAGGAATAACATCTCCAGCCCGCTCTATGATAA
>CAYNAD010000004.1:2369-9160 GCA_964395215.1 uncultured Candidatus Saccharibacteria bacterium
ACATCTAATCTTTTAATCTGATCTTTATTATGAAGCGTGGCTCTAGTAATAGTAGAACCTCCAATATTAACTGGTTTCAAAAGCGCAACGGGAGTTATAATTCCAGTTCTACCAATTTGTATTATTATATCCTCTATCACTGTAGTTGCTTGTTTTGGCGCGAATTTTAGCGCTCTAACGCATCTTGGACTCTTACCGGCAACACCTAGCTTATTAAATAAAGAATTACTATTTACTGTTATTACTATACCATCTATCTGATATGGGAGCTTTTTCCTTTGTTGTGCTGTTTGTTGCCAAAAATCCTTTATTTGCTTAAGGTTTTTGCAAAGTTTACCTTTTTCTGATTTAAATCCTATGGCTGATAAAAGAACATGTTTATCTAAATGCGTTGTAAGACCTATATCGGATGATGTATCGGATGGTATATCGTATGCTAAAAACTTTAAATTTCTTGATGCAGCTAACTTGGAATCCAGTTGACGAATCGAACCAGCTGCTAAATTTCTTGGATTAGCATATTGAGCCTCTCCTTGTTCCTCTCGCCTCTTATTAATTAGTTCAAAGGACTTCTTTTCCATATATATCTCTCCTCTTACCTCTATCTCTCCTGCTGTAATTAATTGTCTAACCTTATTTCTCGCTACCCCGTCTTGAATCTTATTAACGATATCAAGTTTTAAGGGTATACTTTCTATGGTTTTAATATTTTGCGTTATGTCTTCACCTATTCTACCGTCACCCCTACTAGCTGCCTGCGATAGAATCCCATTTTTATAAATCAAACTTACAGCAAAGCCATCAATCTTAAGTTCACAAAAATAATTGATATCCTCTTTAGGAGCTAATCGCTTCAAATACTCCTGCCACTTCTCAAGCTCATCTATATTGAATATATCTTCAATTGATAACATCCTTATCCTATGTTCTATCTTGCCAAACTTGTCCAGAGGTTTGCCACCAACCCTTTGAGTGGGAGAGTCCTTAGTTTGTAAATCGGGAAATTTTTCTTCTAACTGAAAAAGTTCATGTTTCAGAGAATCAAGCACAGTATCAGAAATCTCCTGCTTGTCTAATACATGATATAAATAACGGTGATAATTAATCACCTTTTTAAGTTTACTTATTCTTTTTTTGGCTTGAGCCTTAGTTTGATCCATGATGATTATTGTTAGCAACACGCACATAAAACGTTATGTGCACAGGAACATTACGATTTCTTACGCCCATGCTCTCTCTCGCTAACGAGTGACCTTAATCCTTCTTTCAGTTTCCAGATACTTACCAATAGAACTTATACAATACCATCTTCCAAAACATTCTGAACTGCTACTCGCAGAAATTAGAATTTCGAAAGAAGCAAAGCCTCCACTCCAAGTAGATGTCGCCACAATATTATCGGGTAAAGAATTTTTTCCATCATAAAGCGCTGTTTCTATGCCAGAGTCAGCAGCATAATAGGCAATAATTGAATCCCCCATTCCTTTGATTGTTCTTAGTTGTATTAAAACAACTGTGCCCAAACTGAAAACCGCTGCCAATAGAATTGACATTATGATGATTGCGAAATATAGAGTTGTGCCTTTTTGATTATTCATTAATTATTGGTTTCTTCGCCCCCGCCCGAGCAATCCCCGCCCCCGTCCTCCTAAGGAGGGCGGGGGCGGAACGGGGACAATTATCGTGTTATATCCGGATTTCGCTGAGAAACGCTGGTTTGAATTTCTAATATCGGACTGTCAAAGGATTGAGCTTCAAGATATATTGTAACAAAGGGCTGAAAATCGTCGCCCTGGCTCTCGCCGTGAGCGATAAAATCCAGGTCAGTAACATTAACATCGGAAGAAGTTAAATCAAAATCAGTGTTAGCGTTAAGGTCTTGTACCTTAATCTGTCCATTATCTAAATAAAAACTCTGACAATTGCCTTCTTGTAAGGTATTTTTAAATTTAATACTCTCTACTCCAACCTCATAATTACTACCCCTATCAATACAGTCGCCGACTATATCTTTTTCCGCCATTCGCAAAGCCCGAGTCATATATTCTACGCTATAACTTACCTGGCTTAAAACCTTTTTTGCGGCAAAAATATTATTCTCTGTCCTTAATGCAGAAACAAAAATTGAAGCCATTGCAATAATCAAAATAGAAAACATACCAGAGACAATTAATACCTCCATCAAAGTGAACCCTGATTTTTTAGATTTTTTATTCATAGTTTATTATTTATTATTCCACCCCGTCCGAGTAATCCCCGCCCCCGTCCTCTTTAAGAGGACGGGGGCGGAACGGCGAGAGCAAGAGAGAGAGCGAGTAACGCGGGGGACTTAATTTATCATTGGGAATCTAAAACTAAGCATTGATTTTCTACTTACCACCATTTATACATTTCCTGCATTATTTCAAATTCTTTATATCCTTTTTTCGTTCTCCAATACACCTTTACACTTACCCTTAAATGCTCATTAGAAATTCTTTCAATTCTAACTTTTCTTTTATATATTGTATCGTCGCCTAAAACATAATTATAAAAACCATTATCTGTTTTTTTTAAAAAATTCAAAGTTGAAGATGAGCAAGGAGAAACACAGGCAAAAAGCCCAGGGCTAAAGCCCTGCACGTCATCATACACCACTTCATACTCACCTGGAGCTAAATCCTCGTCCCAAAGAACACTACGCTCAAGCAAATTAGTATCCCTTATATTTTTAATAATCTCCACACCTTCCTGAGCCAAAAAAGCGGAGGTTAGGCGGGAGCGAGAGTAATCAACTGTCGAAATACCTTGCTGAATGGCAGTAAAGGCACCAATAATACCCACGGTTATTACGCTAATGGTTATCAAAAGCTCGATTAGGGTAAATCCCTTATTTGATAATTTATTATTAATCATTGATTTATTCCCCCGCCCCCGTCCTCCCTGCGGGAGAGGGCATCCCTTTCCCGCTCCCGACCTCCTCTGGAGGTCGGGAGCGAAAGTGACGGCGAAAACAAAAAAAGCGGGGGGAATATTAAAAACTAATCTTCAATTGAAATTAAACCTGCTGGATTTATAATAATTTTTCCTGTTCCACTTAAATTCCCAATTACAATTTCAGCACTATCTGTTTCTGAACTATTTATATAAACATCTGGAGAGGGAGGAATAAAAATAATATCTACGACATCGTCTGGACTCAATAATGTAATGCTTACTCCTTGCCCTAAACTCAATTCTTCTATTTCTTCACCTAAATCATAATTCTTATCAGTATCACTATCAATAAAAATTATATAATTCTGAAAACCTTTCTCAAAATGAATCCCATAACCGCCCACAGGCCTCTCTGTCGTTCCGCTTACTACTCTTGCAGACATTGCCATCTCTCTTGTTTTTTCTACATTAACGACCAATTCAAGCGCAGAGCGCTTTAAATCAAGCTCAATACTCCTTTCTTTGTATCCCCAAAAAGCAATTCCTAAAAGAATTGTAATCATTGAAATTGTTATTAAAAGCTCTATCAAGCTTATTCCTAGGGAACCAGTTTGTGACAAGTCATCTTTTATCATTTATTATTTATCATTGTTTGTTCTAATTCGCGCCCCCGTCCTCCTGCTAGAGAGGGTATCGCTTTCCTGCTCCCGACCTCCCCTGGAGGTCGGGAGCATAAATAAAAAAAGCAAATTTATCGTTTTAAAAAATTAAAGAAAAATACCAATTAAATAATCGCTCACCCCAAAAAAATGCAATAAAACTTCCTAAAATCAGAAATGGAGCAAAGGGAACTTGGCTTTTCAGTCCTTTGCCTTTGAAAAGCATAAGCCCTACGCCTATTATAGCACCAATAAAAAAACTTAGGAATAAAGATAAAATAATATTCGGCCAGCCAAGGAAAAGACCTAAGAATAAGGCCAATTTCACATCACCAAATCCAAGCCATTTGCCTTTTGAAATTAAATATATAGATAAAAAAAATAAAGCTGCCCCTATACCGGCTAATAGGCAATTTATAATAGATAATTGATTATTAATAATTGAGTAAAAAAGAGTGATGACTATGAGGGGATAAATAATTTTATCTGGAATGATAAAATGTTTTAAATCGTAGATAAAGATAGCAAGCATCGAGGAGAAGATAAAAAATAAAAATACCAAGTTTATAAAATTAAAAATTGATAACTGATAACTGACAATTAATAAAAATAGCAGGCCTGTCGTAAGTTCTACTATAGGATATTGCCATGATATCTTTTTTTTGCAATACCGGCACTTGGCTTTTAGAAAAATAAAACTAAAAATAGGAATTAAATCATACCAAGCCAATTTATGCTTACACCTTGGACAAAACGAACGGCCAGAAACAAAACTCTTTTTATTTTCCAAACGATAAATTAGACAATTCAAAAAAGAACCGATAAGAGTTCCGAATATAAAGATTATTATATATATGTATGTCATGTGTATATAAGATATTAAGTAAGAATTATAGACGTTAAACATCTGCACCTATTTTAACCTAAAAACCCTTCAAATTGAAGGGTTTTTAGTTTAATTCTAAGATTATGCTCTTATACTCTTAAAAACTTATTGGCAAGTATTCTCGGCTGATAAGCAGGGATTTCCAGTAACCTCTATACTGCTGCCCTCATCATCTATGCAAAAATACTGATCGTCAGCCATGAAAGAAGCACTGATACAATAAGAGTCTTTATCAGCATAACAGGTTATAACACTGTTGAATCCTTCAATGTCTCTCTGAAGAGTACCTAAATCCGGATAATCCTCCGAATTTAAATTTGAGCTATCTTCGCCGCATAAATTAACATAACCTATTAACTCCTCCGCATACATCCGCACTGCTATCTTTCTTATCTGAACAATATCTGTTACAATTTTCGCATTTTTACTTCTATCAGATGCCTGTCGCAAAGAAACTATTAAAATAGAAGCCAAAATACCAATAATAGCTATAACTACCATTAACTCAATTAGAGTAAAACCTTTTTGTTTACCGCTGAAAAACTTCATTATCAACTAGTAATTATTATTTTAAAACACAAGGGACATCTACGGCACTACAAGCAGTGGCTTCCTTTATTACATTACCTTCACTATCAATACAGAAAAAAGCGGTATCATCACTTGATAAGGCAGCGCTAATACAATAAAAATCTTTATTAGCATAACATTGAACACTATCAGCACTTTGCTGACTATATATGTCGTTCTGTATAGCGGTAAGCTCTGTACCGTAAGTGCCATGTCCAGCATTCAATATTGCTAAGGCACATAAATCAGCATAAGTATGATCATCTACCCAAATCATTTCTGCTTGGGTTCTTGCCTGATTCAAGGCGGCTTGGATGCGGACATCTGCGGCCTTACCCGGCGCACCTCTCAAAGAAACCAAAACAATGGCAGCTAAAATTCCAATAATAGCAATTACTACCAATAACTCAATCAAAGTAAAACCTTTTTTATTTTTCATATTCTTTTTCATATTCTTATAATATTTTAATTACATTTCCGACCTTTTAATTATTTTTTTCAAACCTTTAGTATATTTTATAAGGAAACAAGCTACAAAGCAACCGCAACCTGTTGATAATTTAGAAACCAAAACTAGACATCCCTTTGTAAACAGGAACAATGACGGAAATCATTAAAACAGCAACTAAACCACCCAATACAACAATCAAAATCGGCTCGATAATGGTAACCAAACCGTCAATACCCCGATTTACTTCTTCCTGATAAAAGCTAGCAACATTTAAAAGCGCCTCATCTAATTTTCCAGTTCTTTCTCCTACTTTTATCATTTGACTAACCAAAGCAGGCACATATTTAGGATATTGTTCTAAAATTGAACTCATTGTTTCTCCCCTTCTCACCCCTTCCTGGACTTTCCCTATTATCTTTTGGTAAACGCTATTGCCAGTGGTTCCGCTCACAATATCCAATGCCTGAGTTATAGGAAGGCCAGCTAAAATCAAAGTAGAAAGATTTTCCGTGAAGCTGGACAATTGGGTCTTTTTGACTAATTTGCCAATAATGGGTAATTTCAAAGAAATTCTACCAACTATATCTTTGCCTTCTTCTGTCTTAAAGTAGCGCCAGAGACCAATACCAATAACCACAAAACCTATGAGCCCAACCAACCACCATTGCTTAATTATATCACCAGAATTTAAAACTATTCTTGTTAATGCAGGAAGTTCAACGTCCAACGATTCAAGGGTTTCTTTAAAAGAAGGTAAAACAAAAAATATTCCCAGAGCAGCCATTCCAGTAAAAACTACCAAAATAAAAGCAGGATATGTCATTCCGCTTTTTATTTTATTAAATAAATTATATTCTCTCTCCAAATGCTCTGCCAAATAGCTTAAGCTGTCTGAAAGTTTTCCCGATGCCTCTCCTGACTTAATCATATTAATAAAAAAGTTTGAAAAAACACCCGGGTATTTTGCTAATGCCTCTGAAAAATAGACGCCTCCTTCAACGTCCTCGGCAATCTGACTTATCTGATCTCTAAAAATCGGCTTGCTGGCCTGAATTGCTAAAGAATTCAAAGAATCTACTAAACTAACTCCTGAGCTAAGCATTAAAGATAACTGGCGACAAAAAATCATAATATCCTTCTTTCTTGCCTTGCTGAAAAATTCAATCTGCTTAGAATAGAACGGCTTAATTTCTACTTGCTCTAAATTGGTTACATAAAGACCCTCTTTCTGAAGAAGTCCTATTGCCTCTTTCTTAGAAGCAACCTCTATCACTCCCACCTGTATAAGTCCGTCTTTTGTTCTTGCTTG
>CAYNAD010000004.1:9260-12758 GCA_964395215.1 uncultured Candidatus Saccharibacteria bacterium
ATTTCAATAATACTTGCTTCTTAATAATACCTTAAGTCCGTCTGGATTTAAAGAATAGCGAAACGCCATTTCCCTTTCCACTAGACCATCGCTCACTAATTGAGCCAATGATTTATTCATAGAAATCATACCCTCTTCCGACGAGGTTTCCGTCACAACCGGTATTTCGTGAATCTTATTCTCTCTTATGAGATTAGCGATGGCGGGATTATTAAAAATAACTTCTGCTGCTGGTATAAGTCCTCCTCCAATTTTTGGAAGCAGGCGCTGCGAAACAATTCCCAATAAAGAGCCGGATAATTGTGCTCTAATTTGTCTTTGGCGATGACTCTCAAAATTATCTACGATCCGATGAATGGTTTGAGCGGCAGAATTAGTATGCAAGGTGGCAAAAACCAAATGTCCTGTTTCTGCGGCAGTAATAGCTGTAGCAATTGTCTCTGGGTCCCGCATCTCGCCAACCATAATAACGTCAGGATCCTGTCTGAAAGTAGAACGCAATGCCCGAGCAAAAGAAAGAGTATCAGTATAGACCTCTCTTTGATCAACTATTGATAAATCATCTTTGAATTGATATTCTACTGGGTCTTCAATAGTAATAATATGCCCTCTCCTTGTATGATTGATTTCATCAATTAAGGCGGCCAAAGTAGTTGACTTGCCATGACTCGAAGGTCCGGTCACTAAAACAAAACCTTGATGTGCCTTAGAAAATAAATGAAGAATTGAAGGCAAATCAAGTTCTTCAATGGTCCTGATTTTCTGAGAAATAAAACGGAGAGAACAGCTTGCTATGCCTTGCTGGAAATAAGCATTACCCCTAAACCTGCCTAATTCTTTAAAATTATATGAAAAATCTATTTCTCTTTCTCTTAAAAGTTTTGAGAACCTGTCATCTCCATCCTCCTGAGAAAGCATTATCTTTAAGATCTCTTTAATATCTTCAGATACAACTTCTTTTAATTCGGAAACAACTCCTAGTATCCCGTCTATCCTTAAAATCGGCTTCCTATTGCTTGCAAGATGAATATCAGAGGCATTTTGTTCAATAGCTAATTCTAGCAAATCATCTAAAAACTTTTTATAATTCTGTATTTTCATATTTAGATATTTAGTTTAACGAGTTCCTTTAATTCTGCCACTACCTGACTTGGAGTAAAATTGGATTTAATTAAATATTTATCAGCCCCTAATCTCAAGCCCTTTTCCACCTCTTCTTTTTGACCCAAATTAGAAAGCACTAATATCTTGATCTTCTCTGCTCCTTTAATATTCTTAATCTGTTTTAAAACCTGCCAGCCATCCATATTTGGCAAAACAATATCCAAAATAATCAAAGCTGGCTTATCTTTTTTTATCTTTTCCAACGCCTCTTCTCCGTCTTTTGCCGACAACAAATCAAACCCCTCTGACTTGAGTTTAGTCATATAAATATCAATAAGAAATGGATCATCCTCCACTAAAAGTATCTTTGTCATATAAACATATCCCATCTCCCGCCCCCGAACTCTCAAAAAGGTCGGGACAACGGAGAACGGATTGATAATTAATAATTGAGGCGAGGGCGATGTGAAGACGAACTGATCATAGATGATCAATAATCACTGATCCCCTGAAGTCACTCTCTCTACTTCTTCAATTGAGGTCTCTCCTTTCAATAATTTTAACACTCCGTCCTGGCGCATAGTTATCATCCCCTGCCTGGTTGCTTCTTGTTCAACTTTCTCCCGACTAAAACCACTTAAAATAATCTCTGATAATTCCTTTGACATTGATAAAACTTCAAAAACAGCTGTTCTGCCGGAATAACCCTTGCCTCCACACTGACTACAACCGACTGGTTCCCAAATCCAAAAGTCATTGCTAAATCCGTACTCCTGCTTAATCGCTTCAGGAAACTTTTCTATTTCCTCTGTAATAAACTTTTTTGTCGCCCCAATGGGCCTAATTTTTTTCTTGCAATGTGGACAAAGGCGTCTTAATAGACGCTGTGCCATCACTACATTAACAGTTGAAGGCAATAAAAACGGTTTTACCTTTAAATCAGTAAGGCGAGGAATAGCCCCAACAGCATTATTAGTGTGCAGGGTAGACAGAACAATGTGGCCGGTAAGCGCGGCATGAGTTGCCAACCTAGCGGTTTCTTCATCGCGGATCTCTCCCACCATAATAATATCAGGATCCTGTCGCAAAATATGACGCAATCCCGTCGCAAAAGTATAGCCAATCTCAGGTTTAATTTGGGACTGACTCACTCCTTCAATAAAATATTCTACCGGGTCCTCTAATGTAACAATATTCACTCCATCTTTATTTAAACTTTCCAACATGACATACAAAGAAGTTGTCTTGCCAGAACCAGTAGGTCCAGTAGAAAGAATCATGCCATACGGCTCCTGGATTGCTTTTTTGATTAACTTAAGATTACTTGCTTCAAGCCCCAAGTCTTCAAACTTACCCAACTTATTAGCGGGATTTAAAACCCTCATCACCACTTTCTCTCCTAAAGTAGTAGGAAAAGTGGAAACCCTAAAATCAATGCTCTGGCCATTTATAAATACCGAAAACCTGCCATCTTGAGGAACTCTTGTTTCGTCAATTTTAAGCTTGGAAACAATTTTAATTCTTGCAACAATAGAAGGATGAACTTCCTTTGGCAGAAATAAACTAGAGTGCAAAAGCCCATCAAGCCGAAACCTTACTCTGGTTTTATCTTTACTTGGTTCTATATGAATATCCGAAGCGTGACCTTCAACTGCATGTTTTAAAATAACAGCCACTGTCTTACTAATAGGCGCTTCACCCTTTTTTTTCACAATATCAAGAGAGGATACGGGTAGTTTCGCTCCGGGCTCGGCTTGCAACTGCTGTTCCAATTCCTGCAAAGCCATCTTAACCTCTCTGCCCAGTGTCTGATATTGTTTAAGATATTTCTCAAACTCGCTGATTGTTATTAAAACCACCCTATAGCTAAAATTCTTCTGTCTAGACAAAAAATTCAATGCCTCTTGAGCTTTAAGATTTTCCGGATAAACCATTGCCACCACCAACTTGTTATCCTTTTTCTCAATAGGACACATTCTATAATGTTCAGCTGAATCCCTGGGAATAAATTCTAAAATCTTTTGTGGAATATCCTTGGGTAAATTTTTTACCAAAGGAATTCCTAACTCCTTACTTTTTAATTGAAAAAGTTCTTCTTCAAGCAAAACCTTCTCCTTGATAAGAAGTTCTTCCTCTGTCGCTTCGCCACTCTCTATCCTTTTCTTTAATTTTTCAGCTACTCCTTCATCAATCTCCTTATTTTGTAATAATATTTTAATTAAAGGCATTTTAATAATAGAGCCACTGTTGAAGTGGATATATCAAAGAAAATAAGAACCTGCTCTCTTCGCTCTCAGAACCTTGAATGTTTTTCTCGCTACGCTCGAAAAGCCATTGTCTAAGAACCTGCTCTCTTCGCTCTCAGAACCTTGAATGTTTTTCTCGCTACGCTCG
>CAYNAD010000004.1:12858-32558 GCA_964395215.1 uncultured Candidatus Saccharibacteria bacterium
AACCTGCTCTCTTCGCTCTCAGAACCTTGAATGTTTTTCTCGCTACGCTCGAAAAACCATTGCCTAAGCTCTGTTATGTGGACTCATAAATCAGGAGTGGTAGTGCTGAGCTCTGTATTTGGGGTGAAAGGATTATCTCTGCCAAAATTCTCGGTTGAAGTACTCACGATAAACTCAAATGGCTTAAGCTGTTTAATCAGCTCGCTCTCCAATAATTCAAAATCTATATCAACCCTCTGTTCGCGCATTTCTGTTCCGCTTATTTCAATTTCTTCAGGAATTATATCTTCTTTATTAAGAAAAAAGAGCCAAAAGATAATCATGCCTAATACTAAAATCATCGCTATTCCTAAGAGATATAAATTCTTTTTATTGTTTTTGGAAAATAGAATTACCATAGCTTATAAAATTAATAAGAATGAATTTTAAGCCGTAAACTAAAAATTGTTGGTTCTTCCGTTTCTGGAGTGATAGAAAAATCAGTTGTCAAAACTTCTATTAAGCGAGCGCTTGATTCCAGCGTGGAGAGAAAATTCCTAAAAGCGAAATAAGAACCAGAAATCTCAAGATTTATTAAATACTGATTAGTCTGCTTTTTCTCGTCTTTCTGGGAACTCGACTCGCTCCAATTCACCTGCTCTAAACCAACGCCTGTATTTTTTGCTTCCTCTCTTAAAAAATTTAAAAACGAAGGAATGTCTGGCTCGTCAGGGATTGCACTTGAAATTTTATTAATTAAATCCTTTTTCCCCTGCACTTTCTTATTTATCTCATTTAAAAGTTTGAAATAGCTCTGCTGATTCTCCAGTTCTTCTTCCTTTTGATCTGCCTGATTTTGAAGCTTGACGAACTCTTGATATCGGGGATAAAGGAAAAACGCTCCAATAATGATTGAAATGACTAAGCTTATTGATATTATTGTTAAGCTATATTTCATATATAAAGTAAAATTAGTACTTGCGACTATTCTTCCTCTTCTGGTTCAAGGATAGTAATCTGTATTGTAAAACCAATACCCTCTTCCGTATCCAAAGAAACTGTCTCTGCTTGTGCATCATAAATATAGCCGCTCTCTTTAAAAGCTGAAACTTGCTGACCCAAACTCTTAAAATCATTGACAATGCCAGTCAAGCTCGCAGTGCCTTGCTCTATGTCTAAAGAAAGGCCGGTAAAATAAATATCAGGGTGGACTAAACCTTCTAAAAATAAGTAAAATTCCAAGCTCCTCTCTCTTCCTTCCAAAATACTAACCACATTATTGACCTTCTTTTTATAAGCCATTAACTCTTTCTCTATTTTTACCTCTTCCTGGCTCTTTACTGCAGCCAATTGTTCGTCAAGCTTCTCTATCCTGTTCTTGCTCGCACTTATTTTAGCAGAAAAGAAAAACACGCCAACGATAACAATAAAAACAAGTACAAGAGAAAACCAAGGCAGAATTAAGTTCAGCCGTGTTTTATGTTTTTTACTTACTCTTGGTATAACTTGAACCATACAATAAATTATTAATTAAATCCTCTCAGGGCCATTCCTGCAGCAATTGTAAGGGCTGGCCCAAGGTTTTTTAATGTTCCCTCCAGACTTGAAGGGGTTGCGATATCAATAAAAGGATTTGCCACCTCAATGGGAATATCTAAATTCTGACCAAAGTATTTAACAAGCCCTGGCATTGAAACACCGCCTCCGCTTAGAATAATCTTTCCCGGCACTTCCTTATCTTTAGTATAAAGTTCGTTAAACACATCTTTAACTTTTTGTAAAATTAAATCTACTTTAGGTAAAAGAATTTTTTTGATCTCTAGATTCTTGTCAGACAAACCATAAATATATTTTATAGTAGATGCTTTACTCTTTTCTATCCCCAAAGCACCTGTAAGTGCCCTAGTAAAATCTTCTCCTGAAGCATCTAAACTGTGGGAAACCTTTAATATACCCTGGGAAACAATATTGATAGTACTACTCCGCTCACCAATATCAATTAAGCAAATCACATTACTTGTATCCTGATATTTGATCAGTGCTCTTACCATTGCGAAGGCCTCCGCTTCCAAGGCCATTATCTTTAATCCTGCGCCTTGAGCAATTCTCTGATACTGATTAATCACATCATTTGGCACAGTCACCAATAAAACCCTTAATGGTGCAGCGCCTTTTGAGTCAGGCCCTCCCTTTATAATCTGCCAATCAAGAGTTACCTCTGATAATGGTAAAGGTATTCTTCTCGGTGCCTCGTACTTAACGGCTTGAGGCACTTCCTTTTCTGACATTGGCGGCAAATCAAAGGTGGTAAAAAAGCTCACATAATCGGGAATAGAAAAAAATGCCTGTTTTGACTTAATACCTGATTCCCGCAAAATACTGGATATTGCTCCAGTGATATTACTTTCTTCAATAGAAAGCACTCCTCTCTCTCTGCTACGAAAAGAATTACCTGAAAAATGTTCCGCTCCCAAAATTCCGTAATTAGTAAGGGTTTTTCCTTTCTGCTTCGAAAGCTCAACCAACTTGATTGAATTAGTGCCTATATCTATGCCCACAAAATTCTTAGACAAAATATCAAAAAGTGACATGTATAAAATAGATAGGTTATAATAAGCTTATCTTACTTATTCTACCCTTTATTTTATTTTTTTTCTATACTCACTTATTAAAAGATGTGGAAAACTAAATTTTACTTAAAAATATTGGATTTATTCTGGCCCAGGCAATGTCTTAACTGTTCAAGGCAGGGTAAATATTTGTGTATTGACTGTTGTGCGCTCATTAACCTTGCAACAAGATATGAGGTTAATGTGGATTATCTTGATTATCTTTTCTGGGCAACTCCATATAAGGATAAAATAGTCCGGTCTTGTCTCCACTATCTAAAATACCAATATGTAAAAGATCTAGCACAGGAACTGACTGATTTAATTATAGCTTATTTTAATCTTTTAAACTATTCGCCTATTCTAGAGCAGACAGACGGACAAGCATTTATCATTGTTTCAGTACCGCTTCATAAATCGCGAATGAAAGAGCGAGGGTTTAATCAATCAGAAGAAATTGCCCGCTCTTTGTCTAAAAAGTTGGGCATCCCCTTGGTTGAGCAAGTATTACTCAAAACAAAAAAAACATTATCTCAAATGGACTTAAGTAGAAAAGAGCGCCTAAAAAATGTGTCTGGCGTTTTTGCTATTAATCCTGAAAACAAGAATGCGATTGAGGGCAAAAAAATCATTCTGATTGACGATGTCTATACCACGGGAACCACAATGCAGGAATGCGCAAAAGTTTTAAAACAAAATCACGCCATAGAGGTCTGGGGCGTGGTTGTTGCGAGAGATTAGAATTTTAATTGATTGAATGGGTGTGACCCGCTCAAAACTTGTTCAATAATAATTTACTAATTTGATCTTAATTTTATCTATGTGGATAATCTATTGACTTTAATCTTGAGTATAGTATATTGGATATATACCTGCCCGAGGTTAATTCGGGATAACTATCCACAAAGACCTGACTTGCTCAGGTTTTTGTCTTTATTATCCGGACTATATGCTTTTTTATCTTTTGAGCATTGATGACTAGATCAGCAGATTTTCTCAGTTTAACGGTGATATATCCGCCTTTTATTATGATAATCTTTTTCCCTCGACTCCTTAAAAAATTATTCAGATACGTAAAATCCGCATCGCCAGAAAAAATACAAAAAGTATCATAATGCCGAATCATTTTGATGGCATCAACAGAAATTTCCACATCAAAATTACATTTTCTAATTTCTGTATAATATCTACCATTCTTATCTTTAATAATATACTTGACGTTATCTATCTTGTCTACATCAATATAATGTTTTATTCGTTGTAAATCTTTTATTACTACCTTCCTTTTCCCAAATATCTTTCTAATCACATAAGTAAACTTTTTTGATTCAGGATTCCTAAAATCTTCTCCATAATATATTCTTACTTTTCCATTAAAAACATCAACAAATGATTTTAATTTCTCAAGATCTATATCAAGTTTTTCATCATCGGCAATTAATTTATTATTCCAATCTTGGTTATCCTTTTCAAACCATCTGTTTACATTAGAAAAATCTATGAAAGAAAAAATCCTTCCGCAATCATCGGGAATCTCTAATTCTCCGCGGATAACCTGATTCTTAAGTTTCTGTAAATCCATATTAATATTTTTATTTTTGAGTCGCTCCGATACTTAATTTTCTTGGCGGAGAGGGTGGGATTCGAACCCACATGTCTGTTAAGACGCCACTTTTCAAGAGTGGTAGAATAGCCGTTATCTGACCTCTCCATAAAACCATTTCCATTTAAAGATTCTCTACAAGGAAACTCTTTAAAGCTATTAAATCTTTTTTCTCTGAGTCGTAATAATATGATTTTATCCCAACTGATTCAGCGCTTTTTACTGCTTCTAAATCATGCTCGAAATAAAGAACATCATCTTTAGTCAAATTATAGTTCTCAAGCATCATCTCATAATACTTTGGATCAGTTTTTTCGGGATTATGCTTTAACGTAAAAATTTCATAGGGCATCTGATTCAATCCAAACTTCTCAAATTGTTCATCATTTGCACCTGTTAAAATAATTTTTTGATTTGGAAAAGTCTCTAGTAAATCATGCATTTCTTTAAAAACAATGAATTTACCTTCATTCTCTATTATGAAACCATCTATTGCATCAACTAAGATTGTTTTCATACTTTTAAGATAATTACTGGCGGAGAGGGAGGGACTTGAACCCTCAAACGGCTTTTTACACCGTTACAGTTTAGCAAACTGCTTCCTTACCATTCGGAGCACCTCTCCTAGTTTATTTCAGATTACATCATTTTATTCTTTTATTCAAATGTTTCGGATTGTTAGAGCCAATTTTCTTAAAATATTGTTCTACATCTGACTTACTGTCAAGACAGACATCAACTCCACGAGATAATCTAGGATTTAAGCCATTGGTGACCAATATCTTAAATACAGAATCCAACAAGGGTCTTGAGTAATTAGTAAAGACTAATTTCTTATATCTATACTCTTTACCGTTAACTTTATACTTATGAATAAATACCGACCCGTCTGTATCAATTAGCCCCCTAACACAAACTCTAGAATATGACTCATTGTTTTTAATCCATTCGGGGATATCAATCTGTTGCCCAACCTTGCTTCCGATCTTTAATCCAACTTTATTCACAAGAAAAGAAACTAACTCCTTTCTCGATACATAATATATCCTTGCCGAATATTTTGTACTTGTACAAATAGCTACCCTAACATCAAACAATTTATTGGTTAGCTTGCTAATAAATTCTCCGTAATCCTTATCGTCTTTGATATGAAGTGTGAACCTAACTTGAGTCTTAGTAATGCCACCATCTCCTAGAACTATACCGACAAATTCTGCAAGTTCTTTCGAAAATCTAGGCTTCTTGATTTTAATAGGTGTTATCGGTAGCTTAGATTTATATTTTCCTTCTTTCTCCCACCACTCACGCCATCTTTTCTTACGATATTCGGGGTCACCACCAATGCTCCCATATTTCTCACAAACAGATTTCATGCCCGCCAAAGAACTTTTATGAGCATACCAATAATCACTTCTTAATTCACAATTTTTGGGAAAATCTATTTTTGATAGACGACATAGTTTGTATAAACATTTTGCATTTATAGAAAACTTGGCTCTTCGCCAATCTCTAATTGTTCTCTCTGAAAGGGAACAAACTTTTGCAGCTTTTCCCACTGTTATTTTACATAAAATAGCATTCATTAATTGCTCTTGTTTCTTTTTGTCTAAAAGCAGTCTCATAATTGTTAATCAGCTTACTATACCTCCATTATACCATAAAATATAAACTTTAAAACAATGGACTCGTATCTCTGTGTGCCGAGATATGTTTGATTTAAAGCCCTTTTAATGCTAAATTAAGCTTAATCGCCCCCATAGTTCAATGGATAGAACATGGCCTTGCGGAGGCCACGATTCCTGTTCGAGTCAGGATGGGGGCACTATGAAACTTTCAACTCCTGTATCAAATATTGCAAAAATCGGACCGGTTTATGCTAAAAGATTAAAAAAGATGGGGATCCAAACAACTGGAGATCTCCTTTTTCATTTCCCTGTAAGATATATTGATTTTTCTCAAATCAAAAAAATCGCTGATTTAAAAATAAATGAACCTGCTTGTATTAAGGGAACAGTTGAAGATATAAAAAATGAAATTAGCTATAGAAGAAGATTATCTATTACAAAAGCGGTTATCAAAGACGACTCAAGTATTATCGGAGCAACTTGGTTTAACCAGCCCTATCTAGTTAATTCTCTAAGAAAGGGGGACAAGGTTTTTTTAACTGGAAAAATTACCATATCAAAGCAAGGTGCTCATCTTTCCAATCCTACTTACGAAAAAATCTCAACTTTTGAAGATCAAGAGATAGGACCAACCCACATGGCCCGATTGGTGCCTATTTATCAGGAAACCAGAGGGCTTACCTCTCGCTGGCTAAGATATATCATCAAGCCATTATTGTTTTCTTTAAAAGACAGGCTTCCAGAAACTTTACCAAAGGAAATTATAAAAGAAAATAAGCTTTTAGGTCTGAATGAAGCCCTTTATCAAATCCATTTCCCTGATGATTTAAAAATCGCAGAGCAAGCTAAAGAACGCTTTGCTTTTGAAGAACTTTTCTTTTTGGAACTTTTCATTCTGTCTAAAAAACAAGAATTGCAAGAGTTAAATTCCATTGCTATTCCTTTAAATCTTGAAAAAATACAAGATTTTGTAAAATCTCTAGACTTCACGCTCAGCAAATCTCAGAAAAAAGTGAGTTGGCAAATTCTAAAGGACTTGGAGAAAAAAAGACCAATGAGCAGATTATTACAGGGAGATGTCGGCTCTGGGAAAACAATTGTCGCTGCTATTGCTTCCCTGAACACTATAAAAGCTGGCTATCAGGTGGCTTTTATGGCTCCTACTGAAATTCTTTCAAAACAGCACTTTAAAACTTTAGCTGATTTTTTCAAGGGCTTTAGAGTAGATATCGGACTTTTAACTTCAAAAACAGACAAATATGTTTCAAAAAAACTTAATCAGCCGATTGAGATCTCAAGGAAAAAACTTTTAGAAAATACTTTAAATGGAAAAATAAATATTTTAGTAGGCACTCATTCTCTAATTCAGGACAAAGTAAAATTTGATAATCTGGCTTTTGTGGTCTTAGATGAACAGCATAGATTTGGAGTGAAACAACGAGCAAAGCTCTGTAAAAAACACTCTACTATCCCACATCTCCTTTCCATGACTGCTACTCCTATCCCCCGCAGTTTAGCTCTAACTATTTATGGTGACCTTGACCTATCTTTAATAGATGAAATGCCTCAAGGAGAAAGAAGAATTACCACGAAAGTGATAACTGACAAAGAAAGAGATAGCGCTTACGAACTTGTGAAAATGGAAATCAAAAAAGGCAAACAAGCATTTATTATCTGCCCGAGAATTGAAGAAAGCGAAAAAAAAGGCAATGACAAAACTGGATGGGCTAATGTTAAATCCGTTAAACAAGAATTTGAATATTTGTCTAAAAAAATATTCCCTAAATTGAGATTGGCGATGCTACACGGAAAGATACCAACCTTAGAGAAAAGTAAAATTATGAAGGATTTCCAAAGAGGAAAAATTGATGTCTTGATTTCTACTTCAGTGGTTGAGGTGGGAATTGATATTCCAAATGCCACGATAATGCTTATTGAAAGCGCGGACAGATTCGGTTTGGCCCAACTCCACCAATTCAGGGGTAGGATTGGAAGAAAAGGAGATAAGTCCTATTGCCTGCTCTTCCATAGCAAGGGTACATCTGCTCCAAAACGACTAAGGTCATTGGCAAAAATAGATAACGGTTTAGAGCTCGCAGAAATTGATTTGAAATTAAGAGGACCCGGCCAATTCTTAGGGACTAAGCAGTGGGGACTGCCGGATATTGCCATGGATGCTTTAAATGATTTTTCTCTGGTTGAAAAAACACGGCAAACAGCAAAAGAAATTTTAGAGCTTGACCCAAAATTAAAAAAACACCCCTTGTTAAAAAAGAGGGTTAAAAAATTCCAAGAAAAAATTCATTTAGAATAACTATCGATGTTTGGGAGTAGGCCAAAAGCCCATATATTTTCCAAAGGTAAGTCGTAATTGAGCGTCAAGCGCCGGGGCAGCAACGAAAAAAACCATAGTTATCGGAAAAAAGAGCCATTGGGCGCAGGCGATCAAAACATTAATTTTTCCTTTTCTTGAATCATTCTTAGGCGGAAGAAGATAAAAGGTATAATACATATAACCAAATAATCCAAGCATAGCAAAAGTTAAAAGCCGTCCGATATATCTCGGCAAATTATATGAAAATATTGTTTGATTAAACTCGTTACTGCCCAGCACGGTCGGCAACCAGCCGAGTATAGCCAAAAGAATCGGAGCACAAGCCCAATTCCAGTGACCCTCTATTACCTCAAACCCTAAAGATAGTTTCTTTTTTAAAGAAATCTTTTTATTTTTCAAAAAACCAAAAACAAAATAAGGGATTTCTGAAACGCCATAAGCCCACCTTCTCTGTTGCTTGTACATATTGGTTAATGTTCCAAAAAAAGATTTTCCCACATTAGCATCCATAGAAATTGAACAATAAAGTGATTCCACCCTATAATCACCATCATAAAATAATAAACACTGCCAAAAAATACGGGAGTCATCAGAAACCACATCTGGCTGTTTAAAGTCAACCTCTATCAACGCTTTAAAGGGCATAGAATGTGAAGAAAAAGTAATCAACTTATGCTCTCTCTGCTGATTTGTAATATGCCAAAAAGAGGTGGAAAAAGAAAATAGCCGCGACAATGCCGGCACTTGCCATATATTATTTAAGAATAAAGGAATCGGCTGAAAACTTGTTCTCAACGGCTTCTCAGTAGTCAAATAATGATAAGTTAGAATAGAGAAATATTGTTTAGAAGCCACAGAATCAATATCAAAAGAAGTGAATATAATATTTTCATAAGCAATACCAAGCTCGTCTGTAAGTTTTTTTGCTTTTCTGCTTGCCCATGCCTCATTAGACGATTTTGCTGCGATTTCTCCAGGCAAACCAAAAGGATGAGTCGTGACTATAAATTTAAAAAATTTATCGCCAAATTCTTGTTCTATTCTTGCGCCCATCTCTTTAACTTCTTGTCCGCCCCTCTCCTCTTGGGCTAAAATAACTATAAATTTTTCTTTAGGATAATCTGTGTTCAGAAGAGCTTGTATTGAATCCCTCACTACTCCATAGGGTTCTTTATACATTGGCAAAACTACTACGTGATAAATATCTTTCCAACTTTTTGCCGGCAGCTCATCAGGTATTTTCTGTAAATTCTCTAACTTTCGCATCCAGTTAATCTTTTTCACTTCTTTCATTCGCCTATAACTCGCCCTTAAATAAAAAGAAAAATAAGTAGCTCTAAAAAGCCAATGAGCAACAAGAATTAAAGCAAAAAAAGCCACCCATGCTGGCTTAAAATATGAAAAAACTATTGCTGCGATGATTGTGCTACAGCTTAATAATCCGGGCAAAATTTCAAACAATCTATAAAAAGCCCTTTCTTTTTTATTTTTCAAGTCCCCCGCCCGCGCCAAGCGGAGATAATATTTATCAGTCATAAAGTTGCGGCCCTACGGGGGATCGAACCCCGATTGCTTGATTGAAAATCAAGCGTCCTGGCCATTAGACGATAGGGCCATTACGCGCCATTAGTATAAGCTGAAATTTGTAAAAGATCAAGAGGGCTGATATGCTTAATTTAATGAAGATATTAGCAATTGAAACATCTTGCGACGATACCTGCGTTGCCGTGGCTGAATGCCAAGACAACAATTTTAAATTACTTTCAAATATTGTTTCCTCGCAAACTGAAATTCATAAAAAATTTGGCGGGGTTTATCCTACTCTTGCCAGAAGGGAACATCAAAAGAATTTAGTACCAGTTTTACAGGAAGCTCTTCAAAAAGCAAAATTTTTAAAAAAAGAAAAATCAAAGGGTTTTAAAATACAAGAAACCTTATCAAGAGAAGAAGTATTGTCCAAGCTATTAGATTCTTTTTTAAAAAAATACAAAAAACCAGACATAGATGTAATAGCGGTTACCAATGGTCCTGGTCTGGACCCCTGTCTTTGGACAGGAATTAATTTCGCTAAAGCCCTTGCTCTTGCTTGGAAACTGCCGATAATCCCAATAAATCATATCGAAGCACACATTTTCGCAAACTGGTTAATACCAAATAGCTCTGATAATAAATTATCAATAATCAATGATAAAAAAAACTTCCCGACAATTGCCCTTATCGCTTCCGGTGGGCACACACAGATAATTTTTATCAAAAAACTCGGCGATTACATCATAATCGGAGAAACTAGAGATGACGCCGCAGGCGAGGCGTTTGATAAAATCGCTAGAATCTTAGAGCTTGATTATCCCGGCGGACCTGCGATTGAAAAAGAAGCAGAGAAAATACATCGAGATATCGAAATATCTAAATATCATATTAACTTACCTAGGCCAATGCTCTATACAAAGGATTATGATTTTAGTTTCTCTGGATTAAAGACAGCTGTTTTGTATGATTTCAAAAAAAGAGAAAAAATAACAAAAGGTTACGTTAGGGCTATGGCAAAAGAATCCCAACAGGCAATTGTAGATGTTTTAATCAAAAAAACTATCAAAGCAGCAAAACACTATAAAGCAAAAACTATTATTATCGGAGGAGGGGTTTCTGCTAACAAATTATTACAAAAACAATTCAAGCAGAAAATTAATAAAGAAAATTTAGATTTCAAACTTCAAATTCCGAGAATTAAATTTTGCGGTGACAACGCGGCGATGATCGCCATTACTGCCTGTTTCAAAAAAAATATGAAACCTATTCATCCCAAAGGTCTTGTCGCGGAACCCAATATCAGGTTATAATCTTTAAATGTTCAACTATTCTCTTTTTGTAATATTAGGGTTAATCCCCAGCGCCCTCTGGCTGGCTTTTTATTTACAAAAAGACAAAAAGCCGGAACCAAACAAAATGGTTATTCTCGTATTTCTGCTGGGCATGCTCTCGACTTTCCCAGCTGCTCTGATAGAAATGGGTTTTAAAAAAATCTGTTTGATGGCTAACTTCACTCCTTATGTTGCAATAATTATTTATTTTTTAGTGGGCGTGGCTATAACAGAAGAAGTTCTAAAATACCTTGCTGTTAGATTATCTGCGCTTAGAACAAAAGAATTTGACGAACCGATTGACGCAATGATTTATATGATAATCGCGGGCTTGGGCTTTGCCGCAGTAGAAAATATATTAACTCTTTGGGCACTCAAACCACCCCTGCTTGTTGAAAAAACAACCATAGCCCTTTTGGGCAGATTCATAGGAGCGACCTTTTTGCACGCACTCACTGCTGCTAATATCGGCTTTTTTGTCGCACTCTCATTTTTTAGAACAAAGCACAGAAAAATGCTTTTACTAACCGGCATATTCGGTTCAGTTATATTGCACGGAATATATAATATTGGTATAACAATGGAAGGAGGATATAGAATAGCAATTGTAGCAACAGTTCTCCTTTTGCTATTTTTGCTAGTTCTTGCTGAATTTAATGAAATTAAAAAACTTTTAACAGTCTGCAGAGTAAAGCGTAAAAGGTAAGAACCTTTCGCTGCGCTCGGAAATAAGAACCTGCTCGCTTCGTTCGCAGAATCTTGAATGTTTTCCTCGCTTCGCTCGGAAAGCCATTGTCTAAGAACCTGCTCACTTCGTTCGCAGAACCTTGATTCCTCGTTATCGCTCCGAAATAATTAACCTTATTTAAAATCTATGTCTATTTTTAAAAAAAAGAGCAAAAAAATCCAACCAAAAGAATTTCCAGGTTCGCCCGAAGATGGAGAATTGGCGATTGACGCCTATGAAACCAAAAATGACTTTGTGATTATATCCACTATCGCCGGCGTAAGTTCTAAGGACTTAGACATCTCTGTTGACGATGACATGCTCATTATCAAAGGCAAAAGAGAAAAACCGAAAAGCCCTGACAAAGATAAATCCTATTTTCAAAAAGAATGCTTCTGGGGATCTTTTTCCAAAAGAATAATCCTGCCGGAAAAAATAAAAATCGCAAAAGCACAGGCCGATATAGAAGACGGAGTTTTAACTCTTAGAATCCCTAAAGCAAAAGCATCTTCTACTACTAAAATTAAAATAGAAGATAAATAGAATATGAAAATAACGAGCTGGATATTAATTGGTATCTTAGCTTTTTCTTTATTCACACATTTTATTCATCTATCCTCCCCCTCAGAGGTGGTTTTTGATGAAGCACACTATGGTAAATTCTCCTCTGCCTATTTAACCAGCTCTCCACACTTTTCCGGACATCCTCCATTGGGAAGTATGATTATTGCTGGCAGTGGATGGCTATTTAATATAACGCCTGACTGCACGTTTGAAGAGATAGGACAACCCTGCTCTGCTGACATATTTTTAGCTCTAAGATTTCTGCCCGCCCTATTCGGATTGCTATGTATTGTTATATTTTATTTCTTTATTAAAGAGCTAACTTCTTCTAAAAAACTAGCGCTTTTAGGCGCTTTTTTGCTTTCTCTTGAAAACGCCTTTTTGGTTCAGGCGAGACATATTCTTATTGATTCTTTTCTTATATTTTTCGGATTATTAGCAATGTATCTTTTTTTCAGAGCCATACGTAAAAACATACCCAGAAAAAAAGAATATTTATTATATTTTTTATCCGCCCTTAGTTTTGGAATGTGTATTTCTATAAAATGGACAGGTGTTCTAATTCTTTTATTCATTGTTTTATTGCTAATCATAAGATTAATAGAAAATAAAGTATCAATCAAAAAATTCATAAAAATAGCGCTCATATTCGCTATAACTATAAGTTTAGTTTACATATTTATCTTCTATATCCACTTCAAGCTAATCCCTGGCGGAGGTATTTTAGATAAACATTTCGGCGAAAATTACGGTGAGTTGTCTTTCGTCCAAAAAACTATAAAAATGCACGGAGGAATGGTAGCTATACTCACTAACACTCCTCTCCCAGGACACCCCGAAAAAAGTACGTTTTATGAGTGGCCATTTATGCATAAAAGAATTGGTTATTGGGTTAGCGAAGACTACAAACTCCAAATCGCTTTACAAGGGAACCCTGTTGTTTGGATATTATCAACCATGGCTATGTTTATGGCTATAATATCTTTATTCTTTAAAAGATTAAGAGAAGAAATATATTCGTCAAATCAAATTCTATTTTTGGTTGTAGCTGGATATTTAGTAAATCTCCTCCCGTATATGATGGTAACGAGAGATGCTTTTATGTATCACTATTTTCCTTCGTATCTTTTTGCTATGATAAACTTTTCAATCTTTATGTTTTGGATTAAAAAACACAATCAAATTGTGTTTTGGATCCTAATAATCTTGGCTATCTTAGGATTCATCGCTATATCTCCTCAAACCTACGGTTTCCCGCCATGGATACCATATATGTAAATAATAAATATAATTTATCTAAATAATATGAATTTATTAAAAAAATTAGTCGCTATCGTTTTGATGTTATTAGCATTACCACATAACAGCTATGCTTATCTTGACCCAGGTACTGGTAGCTATATTATCCAACTTATTATGGCTGTTTTTTTGGGAGGAATTTTTGCTTTAAAAATTTTTTGGAAACAAATAAAAATATTCTTCGTAAAAATATTTTCGAAAAATCAATTTAATGAAAAAAACAAAAATTAATAACACATTATCAAGTTCTTTTAGAGATCCAAGTGGATTTCTTTTCTATAGAAATGGCTTTCTCTATCGTCAAATAAATATAGGATATAAGGACAACTATGATCTCTTAATGGAATCTGGACTCTATGGAGCCCTTGTTAAAGATGGACTATTAATTCCTCATAAAGAAACAAGCGATCAAAAAATAGAAAATAAGAATGTTTATAAAATTATTAAACCCGAGGTAATAAACTTTGTTTCATACCCGTATGAGTGGTGTTTTAGTCAATTAAAAAATGCTGCTTTAGTCACTCTTGCTATTCAGAAAAAATCACTGGAATTTGGAATGTCTCTAAAAGACGCTAATGCCTATAATATCCAATTCAAAGACGGAAGGCCATTATTAATTGATACTCTTTCTTTTGAAAAATATCAGGAAGGAAAACCATGGATTGCTTATAAACAATTTTGTCAGCACTTTCTAGCTCCTTTGGCATTAATGAGCTATAAAGATATTCGATTTAATAAATTGCTTCAAATATATCTTGATGGAATTCCTTTGGACTTAGCAAGTTCACTCCTTCCTCGCAAGGCCTATTATAAAATTTCCCTGCTCTCTCATATTAAATTTCATGCTAAGAGCCAACAACATTTCTCTGATAGAAAAATAAATATGAACAAGCATAGGATGAGTCGTTTATCTCTTCAAGGGCTTATTGACAATTTAGAAAACTCTATTAAGGGCTTGAAGTGGCAACCTGTAGGCACTGAATGGGCTGATTATTATGAAGAAACTAATTATTCCGGAGCATCAATGCAGCACAAAAAACAAATTGTAGATAAATTTTTAGAGAAAATAAAACCAAAAAATCTTTGGGATTTAGGGGCAAACACAGGGGCATTCAGCCAGATTGCTGCTGATAAAGGAATATCTACTATCTCATTTGATATTGATCCAGCTGTTGTTGAAAAAAATTATCTTAGATGTGTTAAACAGGGTGAAAAAAATATATTGCCCCTGATAATTGATCTGACTAATCCAAGCCCATCTATTGGCTGGGAAAATAAAGAGCGGTTATCTCTTCCGGAGCGAGGTCCTGCGGATGCAGTTCTCGCATTAGCGCTAATCCACCACCTATCTATTTCTAATAATCTGCCATTTAATAAAATCGCTCATTTTTTTAATAAAATTTGTAATTATCTCATTATAGAATTCATTCCTAAAAACGATTCGCAAATACAAAAACTTCTCTTGAATAGAGAAGACATTTTCACTGATTACACACAGCAGGACTTTGAGCGCGAATTTAACAAATACTTTATAATACAAAAATCCATTGAAATTAACGATTCTAAGAGAAGCTTATATTTAATGCAAAAGAAAGATGCAAATTCCTAAAATCAATATAAAAAAAACTATTATCTTCCATCCATTTCTGTTTGCAATATTCCCTATATTATCTTTATACTCGCACAATATAGGGCAGGTTCCATTCCATCATATACTAATGCCATCGACAGTAGTGCTGGGGACAATGCTCTTTCTGTTGTTAATCTTTAAGCTAATTAGTAAGGATAATGAGAAAGCGGCAGTTCTAACTTCTATGTTCCTAATCTTATTCTCTAGTTATGGCCACCTTTACAATGCAATAAGCTCCTATCGAGGAGGTATAGATCCCTTAAATTTCGCTACGCACCTAAGCCCCATATTCACATGTATTGCAATTCTTATTAGTGCTATCTATCTTATTATTAAAAAATGTAAAAATCCAAATAATCTAACAAATATTTTTAACCTCATAGCTTTCTTCCTGGTGGTGGGTCCTATTATTAATATTGGAAATTATGGCTCTGAAATAATCAACTCCCCAAAAAATCTTGACGTACAGGTAGTGGAGACTAAAGACATAGACTCTTATGTAGAAAATACAGAGGGTCTCCCAGATATTTATTATATTATCTTAGATAAATATTCACGCGCAGATGTGCTTGAAGAAATTTTTGACTTTGATAATAGCGCATTTATCAATTATCTATCCAATAAAAATTTCTACGTAGCGACCCAAAGTAAAGCCAACTATCATTTAACCCCCCTCTCTTTGGCGTCTTCTTTGAATATGGAATATATAAATTATCTTGCCGAGGAAGCAGGGGAAGACTCTGATAATTGGCATCCCCTCTACGAAATGATCAAAAATAATAAAGTGATGCAATTTTTAGAAACAAAAGGCTATACATCTATACACTTTGAAACAGGTTGGTATCCCACAGCAAAAAACCCGTACGCTGATATAAATATTGAATTTAAATCTCTAACTGAATTTTCAAGAATGTTGTATGAAAACACTATATTGGCGCCTATAGGTAATCGCTTTGACTTTTTAAACTATCGCGTAGAGCAATACAAAAGAATTCTTTATGAATTCGATGAATTAGCAAAAATTCCAGATATAAAAGAACCTACTTTTGTCTTTGCCCACATAATAGTTCCTCACGATCCATATGTTTTTGACAAAAATGGTAATTTTGTATCAGCAATAGAGGAGCAAAGAAAAGGCAAAAAAATAAGTTATATAGAGCAACTAAAATTTGTTAATAAAAAAACAGAGGAACTTATTAATGCAATATTGTCAAAATCAGAAATCCCTCCAATCATAATTTTGCAAAGCGATGAAGGCACATATCCAAAAAAGTTTCGACAAGAGCTTGGTGCTTTTGATTGGAATAAAGCGACGGATTTAGAATTTAAACAAAAAATGAGTATATTGAATGCCTACTATTTGCCTAATGCTGATAAAAATATACTAAAACCAGATATGACTCCTGTGAATAATTTTCGGATGCTCTTTAACCTTTATTTTGGAACAGATTTTGAGCTATTGCCCAATAAACAGTATATCTTTGTAAACGAAAAACAAATCTATAAGTTTTTAGACTTCACTTACGAGTGCAGAGAGATTAAATAAATTCAATGTGCCGAGAGTGGGAGTCGAACCCACAAACCCAAAAGGGTACTAGCTCCTAAAGCTAGCGTGTATACCAATTTCACCACCTCGGCAATAGGCCAAGTTAATAAACCTAACCCTCGCCTTTAGTAATTAAGGGCGAGGGTATAATTTTATTCTATTTTTGTCCAAAGTCTAACTTCCGTAAATCATTGTCAACACTAAGGTAACTATTCCTCTGGCTAATACCGCTATTGCCAAACCGATCAAGGCATACATTAACCAATTCCTTGCCTTAGTCACTTGTTCTGGATTGCCACCAGCCGTGACAAACATATAGGCGGAAATCATAGCCATCAAAACTACTACCACTATAATGAAACCATACATATAGCTGATAATATTAGATATGATTTCGTCCACATTTAAGGCAGGAGGTGCTGTAGCACTTGGGGAAAGCGTTACTGTTGGCCGAGCTAAAGCAAGCGCTGGAGCCAAAATCAATCCCATAACAGCAATTAAGCTTACTAATCCAATTATCTTCTTGTTCATAATATTTTATATATTATTTAAGTTCTTTCTGCCCTTGAGGGCAGGTCCCGACCTTTACTTAAATGTTATTAAGTTATTTTAAAGAAATAAATGAAATAATGCAAGTTAAATATCCACAGCCCCTAAATTCTAGTTGGCACATCAATAACCATAAGTATAAAGTTGATAACTCCCTTAGCGGCAATAAGAATTGCAAAAGCAATAATAGTATATAAAACAATCTTTCTGCCTTTGGTAATCTGCTCTGGATTGCCAGATGAAGTGATTATCATAAATCCACCAATCATTATAAAGAGAACTGTTAGCATATAGACGATAATATAGATTACATTAGTCGCAGTTTTGATTAAGCCGGGAATAGTGCTGGTAGATAATGGATTACCTGCACCAGTGCCTGGGGAAAATGTTGGTCTTTCAAAAACGTTTAATGTAATGCTCGGACCAGAAAAATAATTGCCGCCGGGACGAAATTCAAATCTTGGAATAAGTGTCTTTTCCCCACTAGAATCAAAACTATTAGTGAAATTATAAGAGCATCTTACAGTCTTCGGTGGGCTTGATCTAGACTCACATACACACGGATCACCTATTCTTTCATCTCCACTACCATAATTTACCATTGGGATCGCAGAACAAATCTCTGGACTACTCTCTTCCCCAAGGCACACAATTTCTATAATCATCTCTCCTGAAAATTTCTGGTCAACTAAGACATTATTCGGTTCAACAGAAGAAAACCACGAATTTGGTGTAAGGCAATAATTCCATGCATCTACTTCTGCACAAACTCCAAAAAGAAAAAATAGTGAAAATATAAATAAAAATATAAAAAACTTTCTCATATTAAATTCCTAAAATTGATTTAATTAAGTTCCAAATACCGATGGCAGAAGCGACGATAACTAGACCAAGTAGAGCATAGGTTACTACTTTTCTTGCTGTAGCCACTTTGGTTGGGTCACCGCCCGAAAACACAAAATAATAAGCACCAACTGTTATCATCAAAACAGCTACTACAATTGATATAGGCCAAAGCCAGCTCATGATTTTAATAAGCATCGCTTCAAACCCGCTTATCCCACCACCTCCGCCAGGATTAATCGGGTCAATAAAGGTCGGCTTGATAGCCAAAACACTACCAGCTAAAATAAAACAAAGTGCTATAACAATTATAATCTTAAAATCCATAATTATTTTGTAAATGTTAAATCGTCTTTAAATATAAAAGAAAGGGTTTTGAACATTATAATAGTTCCTAGGATAACCACGCAATAGAGAATTACCTTTTTACCGAGCTCAATATTAGACGGATTACCTGAAGCAGTTAAAAACATAACTCCACCAGTAATAATACCTAAGGGCAGAATGATTATTGCAATCCAAAACATAACATCAAGAATTTTATCAAGCAATTCACCGAACTTAGAATAGTTTAAAGGATTAAGGTCATCTTGTGAAGTAGAGGTAGTGACTATGACTGGTGCTGGGCCACCCTCTATTTTACAACTACTATCACAACCATCTCCAGAAATGACATTTCCATCGTCACAGTTCTCTCCTGTCTCTCTTATACTATTACCGCATATCGGAAGAGGGACTGGATTCACAAAAATTGTTATACTCTTTGAATTCATGCCAAAAACATTCCAAGAATCCACTTTAATTGTTTTTGGTCCTGACGTGTTATAAGTATAAGAAACCGTGTGTTCGCAATTAGTACCACATCCGAATATAGAACCTATTCCTCCATCGCCAAAAACTATTTCAGTCATAGTAGACAATTGCAAGCCAGGGTCAGGCGGAGTATCTTCTGGTATACCCATATCCAATCCCACAGTTATTGTTATTCTTTGCCCAACATTAGGACTAGTATCAGAAAAAGATATAGTGATTTCTGGTATCTGCCCTCCAGGAGGAGCACCATAAACAAATAAACCAATCATTAAAAACAGAAAAGCAACAATAAATATTTTCTTTCTGTATCTTAGTTTCAATGTCATAATCTTATTAATAAACTCTGACTTTATTGAAAAACTAACTTCCCATTGTATTAATAATAAACATTATTATTCCTCTTGCTAAAAGCATTACCACATAGCCAATAAGCGTCCAGATTATGATTCTCTTGCCTAACTGAACCTTTATTATATTCCCGCCTGAAGTTGTTATGATATAAGCACCAACTAAAATCATTAAAACCGCAAGCACTATTGATTGACTAAAAATAGAAATAATCGCAGCCCAGATAAAAGAAATAATTTCGTCCCAAATCAAAGGATTTCTGTAGTAAGAAACTCCTGCCACACAATCGTTATCGCTCGCGTTATCACAGCCGATTCCGCAACAACCATCACCACTTAAGCATCCACAATCAGGATCTTCTGCCACCGC
>CAYNAD010000005.1:0-24955 GCA_964395215.1 uncultured Candidatus Saccharibacteria bacterium
AAAATTAAAACATAAATTAAAATATTAGGACCGAGAGCTGAACCCGTTAGTCCCTGTAGAAAAGTACCACCAATAATTAAATAAGCAAGCTGGGCCCCGAAGAGTCCAAAACACATGCTAGCTAGGGAAGTTCTTCCCCATCTTTTGCCGAGATATTTATAAACATAACCGGGAAAGCGGTGTTTTTCTTTTGTCCCGACTATCACATCTCCTATTATCAAATGAATTACAATACCTACCGTGCCAATAAAAAGAAAATAAAAAAGTAAAACAAAAAAGCCGCTTTTTGAAGCAACATAGGGCAGACCAAAAATACCTACCCCAATCATAGTCCCCACAAAAAGAGAAAGGGCTTTAATAAAATTAGACATCTATGTTATATTTTTAACTAAATCTTATAAACTCTGTAACCACCTCTTACTTTGTCTGAAACCTTCATACCTACTTCGTCTCCTTTTTTAGCTTTATCAATTTTCTCGTGTTCTACTTCCATTGAGTCAACTGCTTGTTCAAAATCAACATCACCGCCCACAATTCTAATTGTATCACCAACCTTCAAAGGAGCAGTCAAGGCAATCACTGAAACTTTTATTTTATCAAAGTAATGGATTACTTTGCCTATCAATTTTCCCTCAATTTCATCTGGCATAAATAAATAGTTGTTTAAATTAAAACGACCTTTATTTTCTATCTTCTTAAACAGATTCCTTAATTTAATATATCATAAAATCTCTAAATAAAAAAGAGAAATCCGCCTATGCCTCCAGCAGGAATCGATCCTGCATCTCAAACTCCGGAGGCCGAATTTTCTGCCAAAACAAAAAAGTTTTTTCCTTTTTTACTTCTTTGCTGTTTTTCTACTTTTTTGATTATAAAACCTGCTTTTTCTAAAAGTTTTTTTAATTCTTTTAAAGAAAAATTATGAACATATCTTTCCATTAAAACCTCTCCTTTACTGTTTTTGAAAGGATAAAAGATATCTTTAAAATCAAGCTTTGTTTTGCCTAATAACTTAAATATAGTATATTTAAACAAGAACTTTCTCGCTTTTTTATTATCTTCTAAATCCCAAACAGTTAAAAACAATTCTCCCTTTGGTTTTAAAACCCTTTTAATTTCTTTCAAAAATCTTATTCTGAAACTCTTAGAGGGAACATGATGCAAAACAGAAAGGCAAAATACTTTATCAAAACTATTATCTTCAAAAGGAAAATTAAAGGGTTTTGTCTGAAAAAATTTCGCTTCAGGATATCTTTTTTTAGCTCTTTCAACCATCCCTTCTGAAAAATCTACACCACAATAATCTGCATTTTCCGGTATAATCTCTTTTAACCGACCATTGCCACAGCCAATATCTAAAACCTTGTCCTTTTCCTTGATATATCCCATAAATAGCTTAAAATCAGGAGGTATCCAGTCCCGCCTATTATCAAAGACCTCTGCTATTGAGTTATAATCATTTCTGGTCTTATTTAATAAATATTTTGCAAATCCTGGTTTCATATTCTACTTACGAATCACTTACGAGTCCCAGACTCGTAAGTGTTATTCACAGATTTTTATAAAAAGGCCGGATATAATCAATGGGGACAAAATTCATTGAAGAATTATGACTATTGAAGAAGAAATAATAATTGCTTTTTCAGAACAAGCGGATAAAAACCGCAAGATTTTAGATTCTTTAAAAAGAAGTTTTGCTAAAAAAATATCTAAGGGAATGGTTAAGAACTCCCAATTACTTGAAGCTTATCATAAGTTAGTGAAAGAAAAAAGAATAAAAAAGGACCTAGAAACAGAACATGTTCTAAGAATAAGAAAAGTAAGATCCTTATCTGGAATTGTAATTGTTTCTGTTCTAACAAAACCCTACCCCTGCCCTGGAAAATGTATTTACTGCCCGCAACAGGATGGTGCGCCAAAAAGTTATCTACGAGAAGAACCAGCTGTCGCCAGAGCAATCAAGTGTGACTATCAACCATATAAACAAACTCAAGTAAGAATCAAAGCATTGGAAGCAATTGGCCATCCAACTGATAAAATTGATTTAAGAATCATCGGCGCTACATGGTCTTTTTATCCTAAGAATTATCAAACTTGGTTTATTAAACGATGTTTTAAAGCTGCCAATGATTATCCAAAGAATAAAAAAGGGACAAAAACATTAGAAAAATTACAAAAGGAAAACGAAAAAGCCAAGCACAGAATAATTGGCGTTACGATCGAAACAAGGCCTGACTTTATAGACATTAAAGAAATAAAACGACTAAGAGGACTAGGCGTTACCAGAGTAGAACTCGGAGTCCAGAGTGTTTACAATGATATTTTAAAAATTAACAAAAGAGGGCACGACATAGAACAAACAATAAAAGCTACAAAATTATTAAAAGATGCTGGTTTTAAAATCTGTTATCAAATGATGCCTAATTTGGCTGGCTCTGATATGAAAAGAGATTTTGAAATGTTCGAACAGCTTTTTTCAAATCCTGATTTCAAGCCGGACTATTTAAAAATATACCCCTGCGCCCTATTGAAAGAAGCTCCCCTATATAAAATCTATAAAAAAGGAAATTTTAAGCCATACACAGAAAAACAATTAATTAAACTTTTAATTAAAATTAAAAAAATAATTCCTTATTGGATAAGAATTCAAAGGATTATAAGAGATATTCCAACCAGTTATATAGTTGAGGGTGGAACTAAAACTTCAAATCTTAGACAAATGATTGGAATCATGGCAAAAGAACAAAATTGGCAATGTAAATGCATAAGATGCAGAGAAGTAAAGGAAAATTACGATTCAAAAGAAAAGCTTAAGCTTTTTAGAGAAGATTACGAAGCATCGGAAGGCAAAGAAATATTTTTAAGCTTTGAAAATGAAAATAGAACAAAACTTTATTCTCTCTTGAGATTAAGAATTCCGAGCGAGAAAGTGTTACCAGTACTTAAAGATTCGGCGATAGTAAGAGAACTTCACACTTATGGTCAATTGGTAGCAATATCTAAAAAAGAAAAAGCCGCGCAACACAAGGGACTTGGAAAAAAACTGATGAAAGAGGCGGAGAAAATAGCAAAACAGGAAAACAAAAAACATATTATTGTTATCTCAGGTATTGGAGTTCGCGGATATTACAAAAAACTTGGTTATGGACTGAAACAAACTTATATGATAAAAAAGATATAGATAATTAAATAAAAATTATGATGTGGATATTTATAGTATTAGCGTTATCATTTTTCTTTTTCCTCTCTGGCATTAGAATTATAAATCAATATGAAAGGGGAGTTGTTCTAACTTTTGGTAAATACACTTCTACAAAAGTCCCTGGCTTTCGCTGGCTTTTTCCATTAGTACAAAGAATGATAGTAGTTGACTTGAGAATCACAACGGTTGATGTACCGAGACAAGAAGCAATAACTAAAGATAATGTTCCGGTAGGAGTCAATGCTGTTGTCTATTTTAGGGTTCAGAAACCAGAGGCAGCTGTCTTAGAAGTAGAAAATTATCGCTATGCTGTTTCCCAATATGCTTTAGCAGCTTTAAGAGATATTATCGGCGGAGTTGAGTTAGACACATTACTTATCGAAAGAGAGAAAGTGTCTGCAGAGATTAAACAAATGGTTGATGCTGAAACTGATCCATGGGGAATTGATGTAACAGCAATAAAAATGCAGGACATAGAATTACCTGCTGGGATGAAAAGAACAATGGCTGCACAAGCAGAGGCAGAAAGAGAAAAACGAGCTATTATTATAAGATCAGAGGGTGAGGTAGTTGCTGCTGAAAAACTAAAGATCGCAGCAGAATCACTCACTTCAGTCAGGGGTGGACTTTCTTTAAGAACTCTAGAAACTATTGATAATCTTCAGCCAGACCCGTCAAAAACCGTAATCTTTGCCCTTCCTGTAGAAATCTTAGAAGGCTTTAAGAATCTAATGCCAAAAAGAGAATAACTAACACAAACAACCAAAAAGCCCCTAAGGGGCTTTTTAGTTGTTAAATTATTTAATTTACTACCGAATTTCTTTCAAAAACTGCTCTGTTATTTTAACTATTTCACCATCACTCTGGAAAAAATCTCTCCACAAAATCACTATATCTACATCATTGAATATTGCTGTTTGAACTTCGCTTATCGTATCCCCTCCTGCCACAGCAATCATAATGTCATACTGGCTCTTGATCCTCTGAACCTCATGATATGGAACCTGTTTTTCCCTGTTATAATCTTCTTCATCAACTCCTCTATGAAGTATAACAACTTCTGGAAGCTCTTTTAATTCCCGCAAAACACCCAAAGGAAATTTAACATTCATCATATCAATCATAGAATCTACACCAAGCTCTTTACAATGAGCGATAAAGGCGTCAATCGTTTCAATCGGAGCATGACCCAAAACAGTAGCTGCACTTGCTCCGCTATTTTTTGTAATTTCAACTTCTCTAAATCCCCTGTCCATACATTTTAAATCAGCTACAATATACGGAGCTAAAGGAATGCTTTGTTTTTCTGCCTTCTTTTTATTTATTTTATCTCCAATTCCTCTGTAAATAGCCTTAGCTACGGGCGATAGTTGGAGAGGAACAGGAGTTGTTCCAAAAACCCTTCTATGCCAAGCATCTTTAATCGCAGTAATAGCATTAGCTCCATATGCCTTAATTAAAGGCGTTCCTGCTTCTATTATTATTCGTTCACTTAAAGGAATTTGAAAAATTACTTTTTTTGCTTCAGAGATATCACTATTAAGAGCAATCTGCAAATATTTCTTTTTTTTATTTAACATAATCTTAAAGTATTAATGTGATGATATATCCAATTATTGAAAATAAAGCAATTGGAGGCAAAGCAGGAATTGGTTTTTTTTCTTTTTGAAACATAAAAATCATTAAAGAAGCTATTAAGCCTAGTATAGAAAATAAAGCAACAATCAGGGCTGGTAAAAATCCCGTCTCCAACATAGATACTGAAAATATTAAAGGAAAAATAATATCTCCCCCGCCTAAAACCATAAACTTTCCGCCCGGCTTTACTTGATTAATACCTACTGTAAAATCCTTTAATTTTTGGGGAACGATAATGCCCATTATTGCCCCGCTTTTCAACATTGAACCCGCCATCTTTACCATATGTTTAGTTTTATAAACTGCGATAAAATCGTAAAAAGACAGCACGAGCAGTAAGAGAATAACGGTTTTCGGTTCAATGGCAAGTCCGAAAAAATATCCAATTCCTGATAAAGCTAAAATTATTAAAATATCATGGATCAAAACATTCCTCTTCTTAAGCCAAAGAATAAACAGCAAGATAATCAAGGGAATGCTGAATAAATCAGGCAAAAACACGGATAGAACAGTCAATGCGCCGAATAACGAGGAAAAGATAAAGAAAAATTTATAAATCTTTGCCTGATACTTTTTTATTTTAGGAATATAGATTATCAGAAGGATAATCAACGTGGCTAAAACAAAATATGCCAAAAATCCCTCAAATCCAATCAGGGAAATTTCTATCTCTTCTTGGATTATAATTTTCTTCGCTTCAATAGCGGAGAAAAGACCTAAAAACAAAACCAGACAAAAAATTATTATCTCTAAAACTAAAGTGCTAAGTATATTTACCCTTTTTTTCTTCTTTGCTGACATTTTTTAGCAACAAATCTTGACGGAGTCCTGAAAGCAGGCTTCTTTTTCTCAAGATTTTTTTTGTTAAATTCTTTTTTCATTAAATTATCTTAGCAGAAAAACTAAAATCCCGCCAGAGCGGGATTTTAAGCTTAATTTTGAATTTTTTAATTTCTTGAGACCCTTGTTAATCCAGAACAAGGAACAATTTCTACACCCTGTTGTTCTAGTTTATCTAAAAACAAATTAACGCCTATAGAATCGGAAGACATATGGCCAGCAACCACCATGTTTACTAAAGAATTTTCTGCTTCTTTTTTATGCTCTTCTGAAACATGCATTCCAATGATTGTACCAACGCCTGCTTGAGCCATTTTCTCATAAATTTTAGCGCTACCCTCTACTCCACCAGTAATCTCTGTAAAAGCAATTTTTCCGCATCGATTTTCCTTCTTTCCAACAAAAAGCTTTGGTCCTGCTCCATTTTCTTTTGCAATTTTGTACTCCTCAATATTTCCCAAAATATCCATTATATCTCCCAATGTTTCCGGCTGTTTACCCTCAATCTCTTTTTTAAGAAAATCGGCTGCTAGATTATCACAAATTGTGTGTAAACACATTAAGTTAATATTTAAAAGTTTTGCCGCATCAACTGTTCTCTGATGATTGCTACTATTCAATCCCCGAGCAACTTCTGATATTCTCTCTTTCATAAGACCTTCGGCAATATTGATTGGCACACCATACCCCTCTAATACATCTGCCTGCAATTCCATAACTTCATGCAAGGTGGCCAGTGCTTTTCCTAAGGGATGATGAGAAATTACTAAATCAATTCCACCCAACTCCTTAGAGATAAGAAGTTCAGCCGATTCTATATCAATACCGATTAAAATCTTTTTAATTTCTTTATCTTCAGCAATGTTCAAGATTCTAGAATCAGAATAAGGATTTTTCAGTGTTCCTTGATCAAAACCCTGTCTTTCTTTATCTGACAAAGAATCAAATCTTTTCTTTTTTCTCTCTAACGCTTTTTCAGCGCCCTGTCTTCCACGCAAATCTGCTTGAATGCCTGCCTCTATTGCTAGATTATAAATCTGATTTATTTTCATCTTTTTTTATCGTCTTTTTTTCTTTTTTTTCCTTTGGTTTTTTCTTTCCTATTGGTTTTTCTGGTTTCTTAACCTTTTTTACAACTTTTTTCGTGTCTTTTTTCTCTTCCGACTTCTTCTCTATTCTTCCAGGATTAAATTTTAAATAAAGCCCTTTAATTAATTCTTCTTGTTTACTTAAATCCAAAACCTCCCGCCTGATACGAGCTTTTTCTTTGCGAATGTATTTGCGAAAACTATTTGCTATTCTTTTTTGCTTCATAAATAAATATCTTATAGATAATAGAAATTAGCTTATCATAACTTAAGCTCTTGTTCAACTATTTTCCTGTCATCCCATGGAATTTTCTTATGATTAGCAACGCACATCCATGGCTCTCTTCCTTTTCCAGAGATAATCACTACATCTCCTGGATGAGCTGATTGTAGAGCTTTTTTAATAGCTTCTTTTCTATCAATTATCAATTGGTAATCTTGATGACCAATAATAGCGACCTCTATATCTTTTAAAATCTTTTCAGGAACTTCGTCATATGGATCTTCGTTTGTTAAAATGATTTTATCACAATATTGGGCTGCTATTTTCCCGAGTTCCGGTCTTTTCCATTTATCCCTACCCCCACCACAAGAGCCTAAAACACACACTAATCGGCTATTACCTGACAAAGTTTTGTAGATATTTACTAAAGCATCTGGAGTATGGGCATAATCAACATAAACAGAAAAAGGTTTATCAATCACTTTTTCCAATCTTCCAGAAATCAATTCTACTTTTTCTAATCCTGCCCTAATATTTTCTATACTTATTTCTTCTGATATACCGACACAAGCAACAGCCAAGGCATTAGAAATATTAAATTCGCCTTTTAATTTTAAATTAAATCCAATATCTTCTGGTCCCACGACTTTAAAATCTCTTTTTTCATCTTTTAATGTAAAACCGTACTTAGTTCCCTTAAAAGAAAGAAAATATTCGGCATTTTTGTCATCTAAATTAACAATTGCAATCTCTGCGTTTTTAAATAATTCTCCTTTAGCTTTTTTATAATTCTCAAAACTGCCATGCGCCTCTATATGCTCTTGTGTTAAATTAGTTAAAACTGCTGTTTTAAAATCAATAAACTTGTGCCTAAATTGTTTAATTCCTTCAGATGTAACCTCGATTACCGCATATTTACATCCTTGGTTAACAGCTTTTCTTAAAAATTTATGTATATGCATTCTCCCAGGCATTGTCATTTTTAATTTATTTTGCACAATCTCGTCTTTAATCTGAAACCTAATAGAAGAAATTGAGCAAACATCAATACCTGCCTGCTGAAAAACAGATGTTAAAAGTTCCACAACGCTTGATTTTCCGTTGGTGCCAGTTATTCCAATAACTGTAAGTTTTTTTGAAGGAAAACCATAAATCAACGCTCCGAGCGCAGGAAAAAACTGGTAATACCAGCTTAGGAAAAACTTAGGTAATAATTTCTTAATAACAGATTTAATCATTTTTTTTCATTCTATCAAAAAACCCCTGTAAAACAAGAGCTTCTCTAAAAATGTTGGCCGTCGTAAACAACATTAAAACTAAAATAGAGTTGAATTATGGATGTATTTATATTCCAATCTTAGATTTCTATACTTATTTGTGTTTACTAATTGTCCGAAAAAAACAGCTCTCGCAAAGTGCGCGAGAGCCGAATGTCTGTTCAAAAAGCATTAGGGCGGTAAGACTGAATGGAATCTAGGACAAGTTTCCCAGAAATGTATGCCTAGCTTATCCTCGATAGTGATATCTCTCCCCAAAGGAGATTTTCTTATTAACTCAGCATTTTCCTCTTCCCTACAAGGGAAACTATCCCTTGGAGGAGGAATCCTATGCTCGCAACTTTCACAGAGAACTCCCCAACCTGCATTGGGTTGAGTACGAGAACGCTCCGCTAATCCTTTATCAGACATAATCCCTCCAATTGCTTCAGATAAATTATCCTATAATGTTTGCCATATAAATGCAATTCAGAATAAAAGCGATGAAAGTCGGACTTCCACTGTTCTTATATTATTTACGAATTAAAAAACTTCAGATATTGTATTCCTTTTTTTATGGGAAATGGGACGACGTTAGAGCCTACTCTATTTATAAATAGCAAAACGCGATATGGAAATGACAGCCGCTGGACTATCACAATCCTCCATATCGCGTTTCTGCCAATACGTATTTACACGGTCTCGCAGCGGGCCATCTGGTCAACGACTACTGGCGGGTTAATGCGCTTAATAGTAATCACCTCCTTAATCAGATTATCTCTGCGAGTGGCAGATTTAATTTATAATACAATAAAAACCCTTACAAACCAAGAGCTTCTTGAAAGATTTAGGCGAGTGGACAACGTTAGAGCTATAATTCAACGACAAAGTGAGTATATTTATTTAGTTTACTCTATCCCTTAGTCCGCTATATTCTAAAATTATCTATAATTGTACCCTTAAATTTATTTCCACTTAGTATCTGCTGAAAATTATCTAAATTCTTTCCTTCGGCAACAATAATTTTAAGATTTTCCTTCTGGGCTAAACGAGCAGCCACCGGATCAACCGGGCTACTTAGTCCCGGACTCCACTTTGTAGGAATTAATTCTAAATAATCCTTCCAACTTATTTTCTCAAAAGGTTTAGCATTCTTATCTTTTTCAAAGTCAGCCGTATAAACATGATCTGGTTTACCAAGAATAATAACCTCTTTTATATTAAAATCGCAAGCAATTTGACAAGCTACAAAATCAGTAGACCAACCTGGCTTCCATCCAGCCCCAATTATCAAAGAATATTCTTCAAATGATTTAACTACAAAACGATTATCAAATACTATTGGATGCACTTCTTTTTTAAAAAGTGTCCTTACTAAATGCGCATTTAAACGTGTAGCATGAATGCCTATCCAGTCTTTATCTTCACTGCCAACATTTATTATTTTAGAAACAGCGTTCTGATAAGTCCTAGTAATACCTCCTCCACCAACAATTACAACAAACCTAAAACCATCTTTTATTTTTTCTTTAATTAAAAAATGAAACTTCTTCAAAAAATCGATATTAATATCTTTTGGCACTACTACAGAACCTCCTAGGGCAATAACGAAATCTTTCTTTTTTGACATATTTTATAATTAATTAATCTATCTTACCAAAATTATCTAAAAAGTTCTATTTCCGGGCTCCCCATATCTAAAAACCCCTGAAATTCAAGGGTTTTCGAAGCATTGGAGGATAGGACTCGAACTAAAAATTAGGTATTAAAAAACTGCAAAGCTGTCTGAATTCTTTGTTTTGTTTCTTTTATTTCTTTAGGAACATTATCTAAGGCCTTTTGCCCTTCTTTTTTGGAAAATCCTAAAGCAATAAGGGCTTTTAAGGCTTCATCGTCTGTAAGTGTCTCGTCTTTTAAACTCCCCCCAAGCTCTAAAATAATTTTCTGAACTTTTTTTCTACCAATGCCTTTGACCTTGGAAAAATAAGAAGAGTCATTTTCCTCTACTGCTTTTTTTAATTCATCGATAGAACCGAGCGAAGATATTAAAAGTGCGCCTTTTGGCCCTATTCCGGATACTGCTTCTATTATTTCAAAAACCTTTAGTCCCTGCTTATCTAAAAAACCATAAAGCTCTGGTTTTTCCTTCCGCACAGCATAAAAGATAAAAAACTCTCTTTGCTCATCAACGTTTATCTCTTTTAATGTTTTTTCAGATACAAAAATCTTAAAACCAATACCCTGATTTTCTAAAGTAACAAAACTTTTGTCTTTTTCCCTAATTTGGCCTTTTAAGTAGCTAATCATTTGGTTATATTACCTCAATCTCAACAATTTTTCAACGGATCTCTTGCCAAAAATCTCCTATTGTGGTAAATAATAGAATATGCCAATTACAAAATCAGCAAAAAAAGCTTTACGAAAAGAGCACAGAAATCATGCGCATAATTTAGTTTATAAAAATAAGATTAAGGAATTAAAAAAACAAATTCTTAAATTAAAAGAAGCTAAAAAAGAAAAAGAGGCGCAAGAATTGCTCCCCGAATATTACAAGGCAGTAGATAAGGCAGTAAAAGAAAAAGTGGTAAAAAAGAATACTGGTGATAGAAAAAAATCCCGAATTACCAAACTTCTCGCCACACAATCATAAATATCTAAATATCTGCCACTAATAATTCCAGAGCCATCTCTGGTTTTATTTTACCTCTCTTAATTGCAAAATCCATCTTAAAAATTTTTGAATAAATTTTTTCCAACTGCTCCTTTGTAAATTTTTGAGAAAGCTGACGGCTCTTACTAATAACAAAAGGATGCATTTTGCCCTTTAAAACAGAAATATCCTCTAATCCTTTCACAATAATTAAATTTCTAAATTGATAAGTAATCATTGTTAAAAGATAAAAAGGCGAATCACCTTTTTCCAAATGATTATAAAGTAGCTGAAGAGCTGTTTTTTTATCCCTACTGGCGATTGCCTCTATTGTTTTAAATATTTGAGCATCTACATCAGTTTTTACTAAGAGCTCCACATCCTGCTTTTTTATTTCCTTATCTCCAAAACCATAAGTTGCTAATTTTTGAATTTCCGTAGACATTCGCCATAAATCATTACCAACTACCTTTATTAAGGTAGTCAATGCCTGATCATTAATAGAACAGCCCATTTCTGTGGCTTGTTTTTTTATCCAAGCATTAATCTCAGGGGGCTTAAGGGCCTTTAGTTCAAAAACTTTCCCAAATTTTTTCAAAAAAGCAATTACTCCTTCTTTAACTGGCATTTTTCTTGTTTCAAAAAATATTATTAAATCATTTGTATCTTTTAAATCCTTTGCTTCTTTCAAAAATTCTTCTCTAAATTTCGAATTTGAAAAAACATTTCTTAAAACAATCGTCTTCTGTTTATCAAATAGAGAACCAGAACTTAAAATATCTTTTAATAAAGAAAAAGAAAAATCAGGCCTGTCAAAAAAATCAAAAAAATCCGGAGCCGTTCCTTTTAATAATCCTTCTACCTTTTTCTTCGCCCTATAAGTATCTTCACCGTGAACTAAAATATACATATTCTTTAACAAAGAAAAGTCCTTGGCTAAGGACTTTTCTTAGAAATCTTTTAAGCTTTCTATTTTTTCTCAAATACCTGCCTTATCTTCTGGACAATCTCTCCAGGCGTAAAATGCGCCTTTACGAGAAAATCAACCGCACCCAACTTAAGCCCTTTTTCAATCTCGTCTTTTTGCCCTAGATTTGAAAGAATAAGCACAGGAATAGAAGCAATTCTTGGATCATCCTTAATCCTCTTAAGCACATCAAAACCATCAAGTCCTGGGAGAATAAGATCTAATAGAACCAAGTCCGGCTTGATTTCCTTTAACTTTTTCAAACCTTCTTCACCATCAATTGCTTCATCGATCTTAAATCCTTGACCTATTAATTTCTTGGAGATAAGTTCTCTTAAAAACTTATCATCCTCCACAATCAAAATATTTTCCTCCATATGCTTAGAGATTAATTATTCAGACGATTCACCTATTTGTTTGATAACTTTATCCACTACTTCCTGCGGATCAAACTCTGTTTTTATCAGCCAATCACTCGCTCCTAATTTCTTTGCTTTTTCTATCTCTACTGGCTGGCCAGAATTGGAGATAATAACAACCGGTATTTTTTTTATGGTCTCATCTTCTCCCATTTTTTCTAATAATTCAAACCCACCCATTTTCGGCATAACAACATCAAGAAGGATTAGATCAAGCTCATTTTCTTTAATTGCCTTAAGCCCCATTATCCCATCTTTTGCAATAAAAACTTCGTAATTCAACTCTTCCAACTTTTTCTTCAAAAGATTCAAAAGCAATTCCTCATCTTCAATTATTAAAATCTTTTTTGCCATGATAGTTTATTTTAATTCTATAAATAATAATCGTCAAATACTATTTTTCAGTATATCATTTAACCGATTGAAGGTAAAGAAAATTTAAAGGTTGTCCCTTTGCCTTCTTTAGATTCAAAGCTTATCTCCCCGTCGTGTGCTTCAATAATATTCTTACTGATAAAAAGACCTAGTCCAGTTCCCTCTGTTTCCATCCTTACTGCATTATCTCCTCTAAAAAATTTACTGAAAATTCTATCCTGTTGATCTTTGGGAATTCCAATTCCTTCATCTTTAATAGACACTAGAACATCATCTTTTCGTCTCTCTGCAGAAAGAGTAACTTTATCCCCTTTGTTTGTATAAAAAATAGCGTTTTCTAAAAGATTCTTAATTGCCAAGCTTAATTTTTCAATATCTGCCTTAACTACTTTTGATTTTTTGTCCGTCGGCTTTTTAAATTCAAATTTTACCCCCTTGTTTTTAGCTAATGCTTGAACTGGTTCCACCACCTGTTCCAATAATTCAATTAAATCTACTGTCTTCGGACGATACATAAATCTGCCCTCCTCAATTCTTGCCACATTTAATAAGTCATTAATCAAATGAATCATTCTTTCGTTGGTTTGTTGGGCCTTACTTACCATCTCTATCTGCTCATTAGTCAGGAGCCCGACTTCACCTTCTAGAAGCATGCACAAGCTCCATTTAATAATAGAGAGAGGTGTCCTTAATTGATGAGCAGCCACTGACACAAACTGGCTTTTTAACCTTTCAATAACTTTTTCTCTGCTAATATCGTGTAAAATGACTAATGTAACAATTCTTTTTTCGCTTACTGTAATAAATTTTGTAGTAATTTCCAAAACAGCAGGTTCCTTTAACGGCCCAATCTCTTTCCTGTAAATCTCTTTGTCTTTCTTAGATATAGTCCTTGCAAATTCTTTTAGCTCCTTTTTTTCTGCCATAGCAGAAGGGGTTTCGCCGAGATATTCTGCTTCTGTAACTTCTAAAAATTTCTCTGCCGACGGATTTATGAGCTCAATCTGATATTCAGAATTTAAAATTATAAGACCATCAAAAAAATTATCAAAAACAATTTCTGCTTTATTTTTTTCTGTTTCTGCCTCTACCTTAGCTAATTCAGTATCTTCTAAAATATTCAACAGTGCTCTTCTGGATTCCCGTAGATCTTCTGTGCGCTCTTTGATTCTTTTCTCTGTTACTGTTTGAATCTCCTTTAGCTCGCTAATATCCACCAAAGAAACGAAATATCCAGTAAAACTTCCCTGTGAATCTTTTTTAGATGAAAAAGAAACATTTATTGGCACTCTGCTTTTGTCCTTCCTGATTAACGATAATTCTTTATTTTTAAAATCATCTTCTCCTTCCGCTTGTTCTAGCAACTCCCTAGCTCTGTTTTTCTCATAAAAGAATTCAGAAAAGTGCCTACTAATAATATTAGTCAAAGAAAGACCAGTGAGTTGTTCAAACGCACTGTTAACATTCAGAACCATGCCCCTTGGACCTAAATCGCATACTGCCAAAGGCAAAAATGCTAAAAAGTCGCTTAAATAAGCGCTCACATCGTCTAGATCATCTTGGAGTTTTTCAATCTGTGTTTTCTTATTTTCCATTATTTCCAGTGAATAATATATTCATTGTAAGGATCGTTATTAAAAACCGTTTTAGTTAATTCTATACTCGCCTTTGTCTCTCCTAATGCCAAAGAAGCCACTTCTAAAAAATAACCTCTGTGGTATTCATCCATGATGGGATGGAATTTGTAACCCTTAATCCTAATAATCACATACTTATCTTTTTCGTTGCACTCTACGGTCTCTAATTCTCCAAAGTCAAAATGCTTATCCCAATATCTCGGACTTTCCTCAAAACATCTCCTTACGGAAGAAAAGTATTTGGTGAGCATCTTCATCATAAAAGAAAGCTTAAATCCAGACTTACCCATTTCAAATACTTCTTTTTGGTTTAATTCAAAAATCTCCCTTGCTAATAAAATCACAAGCACACTGTAATATTCTGGATAATAGCGCATCGGCTTTATGTCTTGAAATCTAAAGGCACAACCAAGTTCTTTTAATCTCTTTTCTGTTTTAACTAGCGCCTCGTCCCCACCTCTGTTTTGAATATAATTTTTATCAGACAAAATAACCACCCCTCTAACATTGCCTGGAATCTTCTTTAAATTATCTGCTGTTTCTTTTTCAACTATCATATTTATATTTTAACACACTACTAAAAATTGCCTAAACTGATCTGTTTGGATTCCGGCAAACGCTTAACCAAACTAAAAAAACCATAATCCTTAAACTTCTCTGCTATCGCCTCTTTATCAAGTTTCTCTTTTTTGCAATCTTCCAATTTAAATTCTATAGGAACATTCAGCTCAATTTCTGCTAAAGTTCTTGAAAAAAAGGCCTGTTCTTTATAGTCGTTTAATTTTTTCTGAACACTCTCCCTTATTCCTTCCAAGAGTTCCCCTTTTTCAAGCAAAGAGTAGATTTTGTCCAAGCTCTTAAACTTATTTAAAAGCTCAATTGCAGTTTTCTCGCCAATGCCCGTAACTCCAGGAATATTATCTGAAGGATCTCCGCGTAAAGCTCTATAATCAGTAAGCTGTTCAGGACGCAATCCGTTGTATCTTTCTATAACTTTGCTCTCATCATAAATTATCGTATCCTTTAGACCCCGCCTTGAAGTGAATACTTTAGTATTCTTATCCACCAGTCTTAGAGCATCTAAATCTCCAGTAATAATCATAACCTCCAGTTCCGGATTAATTTGTTTTTTAACTGCTTGCCTGGCAATGGTACCGATAACATCATCTGCCTCATAACCCTGTTTTTCAAATATAGAAACTGAAAAAAGATTTAGAAAATCCTTTATCAAAGGAATCTGAGCATAAAGCTCATCAGGCGCCTTAACTCTCTTTGCCTTATAGTCTTTATAAAGTTTTTTTCTAAAAGTTGGACCCGGTAAGTCAAAGGCAGCTGCAATATAATCGGGTTCCAAATCCTTTAAGACCTTTAAAAAAATCAATAAAAAACCGTAAAGAGCGTTTACTGGCTTACCCTGTGGAGAAGCAAGCTCTGGTAAGGCATGAAAAGCTCGATGAACCAAAGCATTACTATCTATTATTACTAAAGTTTTTTTATCCATATAATTTCTCTTGTATTCATATTAACAAATTTAAAATTTAAAAACATAGCATCTTCGGGAAGAACTGATTTTACATTTTCCGGCCACTCAATTAAAACAATATTTTCAGGGTTTGATATAATTTCTTCAAAGCCTAAATTCAAAAGCTCTTCTCCGTTATTAAGACGATAGCAATCAATGTGAAAAAAAGTTTGAAATTTAATTTCTGACTTAGAAATTTTAAACTTTTTTAAAATTACAAAGGTCGGACTTAGAATTTTATTTTCTATTCCCAATCCTTTGGCAAAACCCTGAACAAAAGTAGTCTTACCTGCGCCCAATTCTCCCCTTAATCCTAAAATTATTGCGCTTTCCCCTATACGAAAATCTTGCGCTACTTTTTTACCTAATTTTTTGGTGCCAAGCGCTGATTTAGTTATGTACTTTTTCATCATTGACTTTTTTTTTGATAGAAGCTAAGTTTAGTTAATATGGAAGAGCTTGATCAGGCAACAAAAATAATCAGCCAGTCAGATAATATACTTATTATTGGACCTAAAAATCCTGACTTAGATGAATTAAGCTCTGCTTACTCTCTGTCTTATACTTTAAACAAAACTGGCAAGTTTGTAAATCACTGTTTAAAAGAATTGCCAGGTAATTACCCTCAAGTTTTCAAACCGGCAGCCCTGCCCAAGACCTTTGTCATCACCATTAATAGTAATGATATCTCTCAGCTTTATTACGAAAAACAGAAAAAACTATTAAAAATTTTCTTAACAACAAAAGAAAAATTCGTTGACCAAAAAGACATAGAAATTTCGCCCACTCATACCCCTCAATTAGAAAAATGTAATCTTATAATCACTGTGGGCTTAGAAAATTTAGAACTATTGGGTGAACTATATGATAAAAACTTTAAACTTTTTTATCAAACCCCTATCCTTAATATTGATAATAAAGAATCCAATAATAGATTCGGAAATTTTAATCTAGTAGATGAAGGACAGCCCATTGCTGTAATTTTAAACAAGTTAATTAGATCAGCGAATTATAAGCTAGACAAAGATACCAAGCTTTGGTTACTTTTAGGGATTATTGATTCTTTAAAAAATAAAGAACCAGACAAAGCCACATTAAAAACTATATTTGATTTAATAAGTGTTGAAATAGATTTTGAAAAAATGATTGACTCTCTATATCAAGAGAAAGAAGCTAGTATTCTTGTTCAGGCCTTTAAGGTAATAGAATTCTTTAAAGATACGGCAATTGTTTCTTTCAAAAAAGAACATTTTAAAAATTCCGATTCTATCCCCAAGGCCCTGAAATTCGTGCTCGAAAAACTCACAAAAGAAACATTTTGCTTTCCAAAACTTTTAGTCCTTTGGCAGGAAAACCTTTTTATAAAAGGCGTTTTTTATTCAAAAAATGAAGATTTATTAAATAAATTTCTAGATAAGTTCGTAGGTCAAAAAAAGGGCCAAGGAATTATCTTTGAAACCAAGTTTAGAGATCTACGGGTCGCAAAGGAAGAAATTAAACATTTAATTTAATATGCCTGAGAGAATTACAGGAAAAATAATAATTCCTGACAAAAAAACTGCTCAAATTAAAAAAGCAATCAAACATGCAAAGGATTTTACTAAAGAGATAGAGAATAATATTAAGAAGGAAACAACTGATTTAATTGAGACAATAATGCTTGCAGGGATAATTCTTTCTGCTTCAGATATCCATTTTGAACCAGAGGAAAAAAGTGTGCGACTGAGAATCCGGCTGGACGGAATGCTACATGACGTATCAGATATTCCAAATGAAATTTATCATTCACTTTTGTCCCGAATAAAACTTTTGGCCAGTTTGAAATTAAATGTTCATGACAAGCCACAGGACGGCAGTTTCACGATCAATATGGGAGAAACAATGCCGGAGATTGAGATAAGAACATCTTCTTTGCCAGCCAGTTTTGGAGAGTCAATAGTAATGAGAATTCTAAATCCTGAAAGCTTGAAAAGCATTGAAGAATTAGGATTAAGACAGGATCTACTAAAGATCTTTAAGAATGAGATTGCCAAACCTAACGGTATGATTATTGTTACCGGGCCTACCGGCTCCGGCAAAACCACCACCTTGTATGCTTTTTTAAAATATTTACTGAAACCAGAAATCAAGATTATTACTATTGAAGACCCAATAGAATACCGATTAAAGGGAGTATCTCAAACTCAAGTTGACCAGAAAAAAGGTTATGATTTTGCCAGTGGCCTCCGATCTATTGTGAGACAGGATCCGGATGTCATATTAGTAGGTGAAATCAGGGACTTAGAAACCGCGAAAATCTCGCTCCAAGCTGCCCTAACTGGACATTTAGTGTTTTCAACCCTACATACAAATGACGCAGCAGGAACTATTCCCAGATTAACTTCCTTGGGTGCCGAGCCAGTTAATATCGGACCCGCCATCAATATGGTGGTTGCCCAAAGGTTAGTGAGAAGAATTTGTAAAAAATGCGCTACAAAAAGAAAAATAAACGAAAAAGAATTTGAGAAAATAACAAGAGTATTTAAGGGGATTGGTAAAGAGGTGGATCTTCCTGAATTTAATATGGATTCCGAAATTTTAGAGCCCAATGGATGTCCAGAATGTAATTTTACCGGTTATAAAGGAAGGGTGGCTATTCTTGAGGCCTTTCTAAGAACTGACGAAATAGAATCGCTAATTCTTAGAAAACCCTCTATCCCTGAAATCAAAAAAGCAGCTTTTAAAAATGGGATGCTGACAATGTTTCAAGATGGAATAATGAAAGTTATACAAGGACTCACAACAATTGAAGAAATTCAAAGAGTGGCAACAGAAAAATAAAGAAGAAGAAAAACAAAACCCCTGGCTAAATAAATCTTTTACACAAAGAGCAGGACAGTTCCGAGGAACACTCCAGCCAAAGCCGGGGTGACCAGTACTGAGAAGAATCCCTAATTAGCCAGGGAATGTTTTCAATTATAACAAATAAACAAATGTCTGTCAACCCCCAAGACACAAAATCACCTATCGTGGACAATAATGAAAAGATGTTGGACACAACCTTAAGGCCACGAGAATGGGCTGATTTTGTCGGACAAGACAAAGTCAAAAGCAATATCAGAATAATGATTGAAGCAGCCAAAAGAAGAAATGAGGCAGTAGACCATATGCTCTTTTGCGGAGGTCCGGGTCTTGGAAAAACAACTTTATCTCATTTAGTTGCTCAAGAGAACGAAGGAGTAATGCGGACAGTCTCTGGTCCAAGTTTGCAAAGACCTGGTGATTTGGCAGCTATTTTAACCTCTTTGTCGGAAAAAGATGTTCTTTTTATAGATGAAATTCACCGAATGAATAAAATCTGCGAAGAAATGATTTATCCGGCTATCGAGGATTTTAAACTTAATATTTTAACAGGCACTGGGCCAATGGCAAGAAGTATTGATTTTGATTTATCTAAATTCACTTTAATTGGTGCAACAACAAGAATCGGACTTTTAACTTCTCCTCTAAGATCTCGCTTTGGCGCAATTTTCCAAATTAATCTTTACAACATAGAGGAGGTTAAAGAAATAATAATCCGATCAGCTAATTTGCTCGGAACTAAAATAGACGAACAGGCAATCGAAGAAATAAGTCAATGTTCAAGATTTACCCCCAGAATCGCCAACCGCTTACTTAAAAGAATTAGGGACTTTGCTCAGGTAAAAGGAAAAGGAATAATAAACGCTGAGATTACTCAACTGGCTTTAGGAGAGATGGAAATTGACGAGCTTGGACTAGAACCCCAGGATAGAAAAATTTTAAAAACAATCATTGAAAGATTCAGTGGTGGCCCGGTTGGATTACAGGCATTAGCAGCTGCGACTGGAGAAGAACAAAGCAATATCTTAGAAGTCTATGAACCCTATCTTCTGCAGTTAGGATTACTTTCCAGAACAGCACAGGGAAGAATCGCTACTGAAAAAACATATAAGCATCTCAAGGACACAAAATATAAAACATAAATTTTCGAATTATTAACATATCAATTCTATGAATATACAACCTAAAGCCCTTATTTTTCTAGGTATTCTATTAACGCTTTCGTTAATAATTCCCAACCTTGTCTTAGCAGACGGAATGATTATTAGGCCGGACCCTTATTCAAATCGCTGGGACTATGTAGTTGAAAGTAAACAACAAGCTTTTATTAATTATGAGGAGGGATTAGAAAAGATGATTTTAAGCATTGGTATAAAAGGAGTAGACAAGGATGCTGTCTGGATTTTTCCTGTCCCCAGTGAGCCAAATAGAGTAATTATTGATGTGGTCACTGAATTCCCAAGATTAAATGGAGAAAATATTAGCAAGAAAGCAAAATCAAATCTCTTTGAGATTAAAAAAGTGTTGCCAGCTACTCAAATCTACACGATTCCTTTCATCGATTGGTGGGGAATAGGCGCATATAAAGCTTCCGATGGAGGAATGTTTCAAAACCCTGCGTCGCTAGGAGGAGGACGATCAGTAGAAACGGATGTGATAGTGTATGAGCATTTAGAAAAAGAAGGCGTCATTACCGAAGTAATTACCGCAAAAACAGCTGGAGCTCTATACCAATATTTTCAGGACAAAGATTTAAAAATTGAAGCGGGATCTATTCCGGTCTTAGACCACTATATTGGGAAAGAATTTACTTTTGTCTCTTCATGGATTTCACAAACCGACACAATAACTACAAATTTTAAATCAAAACAAAGAGGAATTTTTGTAACTTTCCCCACTCAAAAAATCTATTATCCATTACTTCCCACTAGTGTATATGGAAGTAATACTATTCCTATTAGTATTAGAATTATTGGACATAGGTCGCCTAAGGTTTTTAAAGATATTAAAAACTATACTAAGACTGAATATTTTATCGATCACCGCATTGGTTTGGGAGAAGAACTGAAAAATTTCTACAATGGTTCTTCTAAAAATGTTAAATATACAAAGATTGAGATTGATGCTCCTTCTAAATTTTTTACTGAGGACTTATGGATAATACCACGCGCACCAGCAAAAACTTATTATTCCTCATTTGTCGCTCAATACCCTTGGATTAGCGGGGCATTCTTGCTAATTTTAAGCTCTATTATTGCTGGAATTATAGCAGGATGGATTGTATTCAGAGATTTGAGAAGGACAAAAGGCATTCTAAAGTTAGTATTGGCTGGTCTATCAAATTGTTTATCTATCATGGGATTAGCGATAGCAACGATTTTTCTTAGGACAAAAAAAGGAGACGGAAAAATAGAACCAGTGATTAACAAAATAAAAGAAAGGGGATACTCTTGGAGACGCAGAACAGCTATTTTCTTATTGCCAATAGCGATACCTCTTTCCATTATTGCTTTACCTTCACTTGTTTATCAATTACGGATTTTATTTGGTCCTCTTAATTTTCATTTTTATGAGGACACAATAATACTCCTTCTCTCAATTGCACCAATCACAGCCATGGTCTTTGCGTTATTAATTAAGAAAATTAAACCAGAAGATAAGTCTTTATTTGCTCAATTGAAATCAGCTGGTTATTCTTCTTGGACATTTGATCCAAAAGATAGATTGAAATTTGTTTTCGTGCCTCTCTTTTCAGCCGTTTTTCTAATTGTTTCTTGGCTGATTGTAAAATTAATTGAGTTTACGGTGTAGTAAGGACTTTTCTCAATTTTGGAAGAAATATTTCGGGGGAAATCTAACTCCCCACCCAATAAATTTTTTATTAAAAAAATGCGCTAGCAATGAAAAAAGCTTTAATAATCTTTCTTCTTTTCTTCGCTTTTGAAGCACGAGCAGTAGTTATTAATGAAATCGCTTGGATGGGTACTGAAGAATCTTACAGTGACGAATGGATAGAACTTTATAATCCACTTGAATCCCCTGTTTTGCTTAATGGGTGGACATTAGAAACAAAAGATCGGGACTTAACAATTAATTTAAAAGGTACCGTCAGCGCTAAGTCCTATTTTTTATTAGAAAGAACAGATGACGCCACTATACCCGATATCACAGCGGATATTATTTATAAGGGTGGGCTGAGCAACCAAGGAGAACATTTATTGCTTTTAGATAACAACAGAAAAACAATTGACGAAGTTGACTGTTCTTTGGGCTGGTTTGCAGGACAAAACGAGACCAAAAAATCAATGGAACGCATTGATGCTGGATTGAGTGGATCAGATCCGTTAAACTGGAAAACAAGTTCAGAAAGAGAAGGCACGCCAAGAATCCAGAATAGCGAAAAAAAAGAAATTTCAGAAAAACAGATTACCAGCACACATCAAAGCAGTAATTATTCAGGTTTTTCTTTAATTTTAATCCCTGGAATAGCATTGTCTCTATTCAGTTCTACGCTTGCCATGAGTTTTCTCTTGAAAGTTAAGCAAAAAAAGAATAGTATAAAAGATAATATAAAAATATGAGCGGACACAGTCACGCAAAAACCGTAAAACACACAAAAGATGCTGCAGACAAAAAACGGGGACAAATTTTCTCTAAGTTTTCATCTGTCATTACTATTGCCGCCAAAGACGGAGGAGATCCGGATATGAATCACAAGCTAAGAATGATAATTGACCAGGCAAAAAAAGCCAATATGCCAAGTGACAATATTGAAAAAGCTATAAAAAGAGGCACTGGCGAGATTGAAGGACAAATCTTGGAAGAATTCACTTTTGAGGCCTATGGACCCGCTAAAAGCGCGCTAATCATTACCGGCATTACGAGTAATAGGAATAGGGCATTAGGCGGTGTTAAGACAATTCTTAACCAGCAAAATTCCAAGATGGCTGATGAGGGCTCTGTTAAATGGCAGTTTGAAAATAAAGGTATAATAATTATTAATGCTCAAAATAAAGACAAAGACGAAACAGAACTAAAAGTTATTGATGCTGGAGCGCAGGATATAAGCTGGGAAGAAGATGGTGTTTTAGAAGTTTATACAATTCCTGAAGATTTAGACCAAGTAAAAAGAAACATAGAAAAAGAGTTTGTAATAGAGTCAGCCATGCTTGGCTGGAAAGCGAAAGAAGAAATAGAATTAGATGAAAAGGGTAAACGATCAATGGAAAAACTCTTTGAAGCACTTGACGATAACGACGATGTACAAGAGATTTATAGCAATGTTAAATTATAATAAACCCTAAAACAAAACCTAATTAAAGGGTTTTTTTATCTCTACTACAATATAAATGAAATTTATGGAAAGAGATTTGATACTATATTTTGACGGTGGAGCAATGTGTGGAATATTCGGCGGAGGCGTGGTTGGAAAATTAGAACAAGCCAATATTTATCCAAGGATAAAAGCCATCTATGCCGGTTCTGCCGGAGCATTCAATGCTGCCTATTTCTTGGCAAGGCAGACCGCAGAAGGACGTTTTGTTTATTTTGATTATTTGTCCAAAGATTTTTTAAACTTTAATAATTTTCTGCCTGGCATAATTCAAAGAATTATTAACAGAGTCCACCCTCTACCTCATGATAAAATATTAAATGTTATGGATGTTGACTACGCAATTGATGTAGTCAAAAATAAAATTCCCTTAAACGCTGACTACATTAAAAATCAACCAATCCCTCTTTATATAAAAGTCCTTAACTTAAGAACTAAAAAAACAGAATATTTATTAGACAAAAATTTTGATATTTTTAAACTTTTACGGGCAAGTGCTTGTATGGCGCCATATACTTTTGAAAAACAAAAGATAAATGAAGATTTTTATATAGACGGTACAATAAAGGACCCTGTGGGTCTAAAAAAACTGATAAATAAATATCCTACGCACAAAATACTTTATATCAGCAACAACAAGACAAACCTTAAGTTTAGACATAGCATAAAAAGCTTATTTGAGGGCATGGTGGCGGGGCTTATGTACGGCAAAGAGTTTCTGCCGATGTTTTTAGAAAGGGATAAAAAAATGAGAAAAGATATTTCATTAGCGCAATCCAACCCTAATATTCTGTCTTTCTATGCACCTAAAAACAATCCAACCAATATTAAAACAAGGAATAGAAAAACCTTAAAAAAAACTTATCAATTGGGACTAGAAGAGGGTGAAAAAATAGTAAACACTATTAATAATCTATGATTATCTTTGGAATAGATCCTGGTTTGGCCATCACGGGTTGGGGAGTTATAAAACTCAACCAAGACAAAAGTCTTGAACATTTGGATTATGGCTGTATTAGAACTTCCAAGGATTTAAAAGCAGAAGATAGGTTGAATATAATTTATAACGAATTAAGTAGAATAGTAAAAGATTTTAAGCCCGACGTCTTATCAGTAGAAAAATTATTCTTTTTTAAAAACGCCAAAACAGCAATTCCAGTAAGCCAAGCTAGAGGGGTAATACTTTTAGTGGGAGCTAAGAAAAAAATCCCTATTTTTGAATTTACTCCCCTGCAAGTGAAACTTAATATCGTGGGATATGGCAGAGCGGAAAAAATCCAAATGCAGAAAATGATAAAAAAAATATTAAATCTTGACGAAATCCCTAAACCAGACGATGCTGCCGATGCTTTAGGTCTGGCTGTTTCTTATGCTTATCTTGTAAATTCACAGAAAAAAGTCAAAAACTCTTGACAAACATCCAATAAAAATTATAATGAGCACACTAAGAGGAAAAAGGTCGTCTTTTTTTAATATTAAAAATCAAATAAATATGGAATACAAAGATATTATCCTAAACCAGGAAGAAGAAAAAAGTACTGGAGACGATACGGAAAGCACTGAAGAAACTGTGGATCAAGAAGATGTTGAAGCGGGAGAGGATACAGAAAGTACCGAAGAAACTTCTGAAGAAACTCCAAAAGAGGACGCAGAAGTAGAGGAAGAAGCAGGAGACACTGAAGAATCAGCAGATGATTCTGACGATGAAGAAACAGAAGAAGAGGAGGAGGAAGAAGGAGAAGAAGATACAGAAGAGAAAGATACAGATCTTTAAATCTTTAAACAAAAATCCCGCCATTAGGCGGGATTTTTGGACCAATGACAGAAAAAACTTATCATTCCAAAACTTTCAAGGCAAAAGGCCAAAAAAAAAGATTTTTAAAAAAATTAGGACTATTCGTCCTATTTTGTATAATAATAGGCGTGCTTTTTGCCTTGGGAATTTTTATCTATTATGCGAAAGA
>CAYNAD010000005.1:25055-30587 GCA_964395215.1 uncultured Candidatus Saccharibacteria bacterium
ATGGAAAGGCGTTACTCAAAAGAACAAATACTTGAATGGTACATAAACCAAATCCCATTGGGCCCTAATATTTATGGAGTAGGCGAAGCTGCAAGAACATATTTTGGAAAAGATGTTGAAGAACTTACTCTTCCTGAATCCGCGCTTATCGCCTCCTTAATCAAGGCACCGAGTTTTTATTATCCTTTTGGCCAAAATGTGGATAAGTTAATGTATAGAAAAGATTATGTGTTAAAAAGAATGCTCCAAGAAAACTTTATTGACGAAGAAACTTTTGCCAGTTCCAGCCAGAAAGAAATTCAATTTATAAAACAACAAAAGTCACTCACAATTGCAGCTCATTTTGTTTTGTATGTTGAGAATTATCTTTACCAAAATTACGGTGCTAGCTTTCTAAATAAACACGGCTTAAAAGTTTATACTACTCTTGATATAGATTTACAAAAAAAAGCAGAAGATGCAGTAAAGACAGGAACTGACACTAATAAATACTATAATTCGCATAACGCTTCTTTGGTAGCAATAACTCCTTACAATGGAGAAATCGTGGCTATGGTTGGCTCAAGGGATTACTTCGGAGAACCATACCCTGACGATTGTACCCCCGGCAAAGATTGTAAGTTTGAGCCGAAGGTAAATGTGGCTACCTATGGAGAGGGTCAACAACCAGGTTCAGCTTTCAAGCCCTTCGCTTATGTCACCGCCTTTAAAAAGGGATTTACTCCTAATTCTGTTGTAGTAGACGAAAAGACCAATTTCGGTAGATGGGGAGACAAGGACTATATACCGGAGAATTACGATGACAGATACAGGGGAGCCGTGACCATTAGACAAGCATTAGCTCAATCTCTAAATATTCCTGCTATTAAAGTCCTTTTGTTGGCAGGAATTCAAGACTCGATCCAAACAGCCCATGATATGGGAATTACAACATTGAATCGCGGTGCCTCTTTTTATGGGCCTTCGTTGGTATTGGGATCAGGAGAAGTAAAATTATTAGACATGGTGGCCAGCTATAGTGTTTTTGCTAATAATGGTCTCAAAATAGAACCGACAGCCATACTAAAGATTGAGGACAGTAGCGGGAATGTTATAGAAACAAATAGTAAAAACCCAAAAAGAGTGCTTTCGGAAGATGTTTGCGAATATATAAACGACATTCTCTCTGACAATGAAGCAAGGGCACCCATGTTCGGTTCAAACTCCTATTTATACTTTAGGGACTATCCGGACGTAGCAGCTAAGACAGGTACAACTGATGGCTTCAGAGACGCTTGGGCTATTGGTTACAATAAACAAATCGTTGCTGGCGTTTGGGCGGGTAATAACGACAATTCTTCAACCGCAAAAAAGCCCGGCCTTATAATGGCCGGACCAATGTGGCACCAGTTTATGGAGTTTGCTTTAGGAAATTTTTAAAGTTGAAAAATAATCTTATCAACCGAAACCTGATCCAATCTCTGATTAATGATATTTTTAATATCAATTCTTCGGAGTTGGAGCTCTTGGGATAAAATTGAATTTTCCACTTTTATTTTCAAAACCCCTTGCTTAAAAGAAAGGGGTTTACATTTTTCTTTAATGTCTTTATTAAAAATATCTTCAATCACTTTATCCCAAACTTCTAAAACCCCAATCGCATTTATCTCTTGACTAAAAGAAAATTTCTTCTTTCTGCGCTTTACAATACTTGCTATTGGTTCAAACATTAGCTGGATTTAATGGGCATTATTACATAAAGAAAACTACTATCACCCACTGGCTTTATCAACCCTGGACCATCTGTGCCGTTTAATTCAAGAGAAACTTCATCACTATTAATTTGATTTACTCCCTCACTCAAAAATTTATAATTAAATCTTATTTCCACCGCTTCCCCCTTAATGTCTGCCTTAACTTTGGATTTTATTTCACCCAAATCAACGTTTTGCGAAAAGAATGTTATCTCTCCTTTATCTGAATCAATATCTAGAGATACCTCGTTACTTTTACCACTAAATAAACTCGCTTTCTTAATTTGGTTAAACAATTCATCCTTTTTAAGAGATATTCTAGTTTTGGTTTCCTTGGGAATAACTTCTTTGTAATTTGGGTATTCTCCTTCAATAAGTCTAGTCACTAAGCGAACTTGCGGTTGATCTGAATCAGAGAATCTTTTTTCCACCATAATTTGATTAGGAGATAAATAAAATTTGACCATGCCATCTTCTTGGGAGAAGATATTTATTATCTCCCTTGCCGCATTTCTTGGCAGAATAAAAGATTGGGGACTGAAGTCGCTAGAAACAGCAGAGATTGGTATTGTTTTTTCCGCTAATCTAAAACTATCCGTGGCAACAATTTTTAATTGTCCTTTTTCAAAAGATAAGTAAATTCCCGAAAGTTCAAGTCGGGTTTGAGTCAGAGCACAAAAATCTACAACCTGAAGCATTGCTTGGGAAAATAACCTGGAATCCATCTCGACCCAAAGATCTTCGGAAACCTCGGGAATAATCGGAAAATCTTCAGCATCTAGCCCCTTTATTTGGCTTTTATACGATTCCCCTTTCAGAAACAAAGTATTATCTTTTGTCTCTAGGTTAACTTGATCTTCGCTGATTAAAGAAATAAAATTAGACAAATGCCTAACCGGGATAGTTATTTTTTCCTTATTTTCAACTTTTGCCATGATCCAGTAACTAATTCCTACTTCAAGGTCGGTCGTAGATAATTTTATAGTGCTATTCTCGCCTTTTATTAAAACATTACCCAAGATAGGCAGGGTAAAATTTTTGCCAGTAATTTTTTCTACGACTCCCAATCCTTTTGCAAATTTGTTTTTCAAAATTGTAATTTTCATGTTTCCTTTTATTAGTTTAATTTTTATTTATTAATACTATTAGCAACAGCTTAATAATTTGATTTTTCACTGTTTGTGCTTTGCTTGCAAGCGATTGTCTCTGGATAAATTGTTAATAAGTCGGTTGATAATTCTGTTAAGAATTAGTTAATTACTTAACTCTTCAATTTTTATTATTTAATGGTGCTGTTTATACACAATTTTTCCCCGCGTTTTCTACACCTTTTACCCAACTTCTTAACATCTTCTTAACACATTCAATATATCAGTAGGCGTATATTTTTTCTTTCATAACTTCTATTTCTTCTGCTAATTGCTCGTCTTTTTTAATTTCCTTTGATATTTTGTCACAAGCGTAGATGGCAGTTGTGTGATCTTTGCCACCAAACTTTTTTCCAATAAAAGGATAAGAACTGCTCATCTCGTTTCTTAGAAAATACATAGCAATTTGCCTTGGTTTTACAATTTCTTTTTTCCTTGAATTTAGGAATAAATCCTTCCTATCCAAGCTATAAAATTCAGCTACGATCTTTATTATTTTTTGAAAATCCACTCTTTTATTTTTTGGATGAATGGTCTTTCGTAAAAGATTTTTTGCTAATTCTAAATTAACTTCCTGGCTATTAAGATCCTGCCAGGCGATTAAGCGATTTAGGGCTCCCTCTAATTCTCTTACATTTTTCTGGATGTTATTGGCGATATATTCCAGCACCAAATCATCCAAAAGGGTTTCTTTATCCTGGATTTTTTGTTTTAAAATAGCGCTTCTGCTTTCAAAGTCAGGCATGCCGATATCGGCAATCATTCCTCCTTCAAATCTTGAGCGCAACCTTTCTTCTAAAGAGGAAATAGCTCTTGGCGGTCTATCAGAAGAAATTATGATTTGTTTATTATTTTCGTAGAGCAAATTAAAAAGATGGAAAAATTCTTCCTGTGATTTTTCTTTGCCTGCAAAAAATTGAATATCATCAATTATTAAAACATCAAACTGTCGGTATTCTTCTTTGAACTGGTGAATAGTTTGGTTTCTTATGGCATTAATAATGCCTGTAATGAATCTTTCAGATGAGAAATATTTAATTTTCTTATTTTTAAAGTCCTGGTTTATTTTATTACCTACTGCCTGTAAAAGATGAGTTTTTCCAAGTCCCACTCCGCCATACACGAAAAAAGGATTATAGACCTTGCCTGGATTTTTTATAATAGCAGTTCCAGCAGCGTGAGCTAATTCATTAAAAGGTCCGACTATAAAATTTTCAAAAGTGTATCTCGGATTAAGATTAGTGACTCTATCCAGATTTAGCTCTTCCATTTCCATCTGGTTTATCGGGCTCTTGGTATCTTTGTAAAAAGAAGCGGTTTGAACTACCGGAATTGGCATTATTTTATATTCTAAGTGTCTTACCTTTTCATCTAAATCCTCTAATACACCAAGAATCAGGCGGTTATATTTTTTTTCTAGCCATTCTTTAGAAAAGCTGTTGGGCACACCAATCATAATGTGACCCTTTTGTTTTGAGACAATAGCAGTACTTTTAAACCAAGTGCTAAAATTAGCCTGAGATATTTTTAGCTGTATTTGAGATAAGGTTTTTTGCCAAAGCTCCTGCTTATCCATGCCTCCTTTTTGATAATTATTATTATATTTTCATACTATGTTATCTTCTGAACAAAGGCAAATCCCGTGATCTTATCAACAGGGTGTGGATAAGATGGGGATAATTTGAGGACAAAAAAATGTTTAATTTTTGTTTGACTCAATAAAAAATTAAAGCTATACTGATAAATACTTTAGACAAGAATATGGCTATTACTTATAAAAGAAAAAAACTTAAAAGGAAAAGGAAGCTTGGATTTTTGAGTCGCTCAAAAACTGCTGCAGGCAGGAATATTTTAAAGAGGCGAAGGAAGAAAGGCAGAAAAAGACTTAGTGCATAATTTTATGTTAGTTTTGAAGTATCGTTTAAGAAAAAAGAAGGATTTTGAAAAGATTTATAAGTTAGGTAAGACCACAAAGCAGGACTTTCTATTATTCAGGATTTTAGAAAATGAGATTGAAAATCCCAGGATTGGAATAGTAATAAGCAAGAAAACTTTATCTAAAGCAACAGCAAGAAATCTTGTGAAAAGAAGAATCAGAGAAGCAGTACGACATTTTTTGCCTAAAATATCAAAAAATGTTGACATTATAATCACTGCTTGCAAGGGGGCATCAAAGGAAAAGAGTTTTGAGGAAATAAAAACATTAATAGAACAGGCCTTTATTAAGGCAAAAATAATAATATGAGTGCTTTTATAAAATTTTTTCATACAATTTTATGGCAACCGTTATTCAACCTGCTTATTCTATTCTATATATATATTCCAAATTTAGGCGTTGCCATAATTTTATTGACTTTATTGATAAGAACAATTCTTTATCCATTACAGGGCAAAGCAGCTAAGTCCCAGCTTGCCTTGCAGGCGATACAGCCGAAGCTGAAAGAGGTTCAGGCGAAATATAAGGATGACAAAGAAGCTCAAGCTAAAGCAATGATGGCTCTCTACAAAACAGAGGGCATAAATCCTTTTTCTGGGTTTTTAGTTATGCTTATCCAATTCCCTGTTTTGATTGTGTTATATCGGCTTTTTTGGCAGGGCATACAAGAGGAAAATTTTCAGTATCTTTATAGCTTTGTCCAGAGACCAGAGAC
>CAYNAD010000006.1:0-28738 GCA_964395215.1 uncultured Candidatus Saccharibacteria bacterium
TCTATATTCCAATATAAATGATTAATTCTATTCCTTGAATTTTTATTTTATCTGCTATTTTTATCATTCTTTTTGGAATCATCATCTTTATCTTCTCTATAAGTTCGCCTGAATCTAATATAGATAATTGCCTATTCTCTGTAAATAAAATCATTCAAAAATTCTAAAAAACTTTCCAATGAATTTTCATCAAGCCATACTCCCTTTTCGCGCATTAACATCGCCTGACGAGATATTTTTTCCTCTCTTCTCTTTCTATCATACAAAAACTCCAAAAACAAAATTTTAAAATCCCTTAAATTGGATTCGGTATATAGCTCAGTGTACAACGGAATAACAGATTTATTATATTTGGAAAAAAAACTTTCTTTAAATGTCCGGGGGAGCAAGCCCATCACCATCTTGCCTGAAATAATCATTTCTAAAGCAAAAGTAGAGTATCCAGAAATCATTATATCTAAATTTAATTTTTCTAAATCTTCTATACAAACTGTAGAAGGGTTTCTTATAAACTTCACTCTTAAATCTATTTCTCGTAATATCCTTTTATAAAATCTTATATCATCTCTCGGATGAAGCTTTATTATCCATTCAATATCCGCAACCATACTTAACTCCTTGAAAGTTTTAAATATCTCAACTAAAAAATTATAATATTCTCTTTTCGTAATACATCTGTCTTTTGCAAGTGGTTGAGACGCATAGAGAACACAAAACTTATTTTTAATACCAGGACGAAGAATATTCTTACGCGCGTCCAAGAGATACCCCAACCACAAAGGCCCTAAATGCCAGACCTCCTTTTGTTCACAAATTTTTCTTTTCTCTTTAGTGCTATAAATTGCAGAAGCGTAAGCGTCAACTGGAATATCATCTTCCTTGATATATCTAGGGATAGCCGAGCTCCCTCCAACTCCATGAGGAACAAATAAAACTTTTATATTATTTCTATGAGCAATGAATATCGCTAGTCTATCTCTAGTTCCAGAGAGAGAATTGGCAATAATAAACTTTGGCTTTATCGTTCTGAATAGATTCTCTAAACTTAAGGCAATAGTAGATAAATATCCAATAAACTCCTTAGATCCGATAAAATTTACATATCTTTCAATATTTTTTTCAACAAAGTCAAGATTTTTAGAAGATTGCCAAGAGGTATCAATTTCCTCCGATTTTCTAATCTTTTTTATTTTATCTAGCAGCTTATTTTGTAAATCTAATTTGTTAATATTAAAACCTTGATGCTGTTTAAAATAGGATAAAATAAAAGAATTATTTTGGGCTAAAGGATTAACCTTAAATAAGTATTTAAACAAAATTATATCTCTTAAATTAGGAATCAATATCTCTGCGGTTTTTATTTTATTCCTATTTAAATAATTTTTCAGAAAGAGATTTGAATGATCGCCCATTTCTCCATTCTTTTTTCTGTAGATTTTACTCAAAGAACCTATTATTATTCCCTTACATTCAGAAGAGGGCGAACGTGAAGACATGGTGCTAAATAATTTATTTTGAAAGATATGGAATTTTAAATAACCTTTTGTCAAGGTTTTTCTTTGTATAGAATTCTTATCAAAAGGGAAATTCCCCGACATTAAGGATGGGGCTAATATTATATCTATGTTGCGAATTATTTCCTTTATTAATTCTGTATTCATTCTTTATTTCCAAAAACTTAAATCTCTGTTAATTAATTTTTCTAAGTTAGCAATATCCTGCTTATAGACATTTTTTAATTGCTCATATGTTTTCGGACTAATTTCTTCTGCTGGCTTAGATTTTCTAGAATAAAACTCTGAAAATTTAAAAAGCAATTTTTTTAAAAAAATAGATTTTTTTAGTTTCCATGCCCATTTAGTATTCTTTAAAAGTGGTTTTATTATTTTTTTATGAATCAAGCCACCAAGCTTAGTGAACTTAAAACTAGTAAGATTAACCTTTGTATTCATTGATGGAGCGATAAAATCAGAATTGACCTCTAAAAATTCATAGATTCTCTGAATAAATTTAGTTGGATCTTTTCTAATATCTTCATAAATCAAAACTAAAATATTTTCGCGTGGAAAAACATCAAAATAATCTTTTAAATATTTATAATAAAAACCGTGTTCAAGTATTCTTGAATCTTCTTGTATCCCCTGCTCAAGGTTGTTCCAAATAGCACCTCTTGAAAATTTGAGAAAGCGATATTCAGAATAAGCTCTTTCAATAGGATCCCGTAGACAAACAACTATTTTCATGTCACGATTATGTTCTTTGGCTCTATCTATAATCTCGGGACTAGTCAAGTAAGCTGCATGAAAATCTCCTTTTAATATATTTCTCTTATTGAAATATGTCTTGTATTTTTTGAATTCTTCAATGTTATGCTTTGCTTTGAAAAAAAAGACTTTGTCTTTTTGATCTTTGGGCGCCAACTCAATTTTTGGGTGTTCTTGCAGACATTCATAAATCCAAGAAGTAGCCGCCTTTATTGCTCCAATACCTATAAAATCAATTTTTAAAACATCATCTTTCATGTTATTTGCCATTTAGTCAGGTCTTTTTTAATTAAAATCTCTAATTGTTTAATGTCTTCCTTATACATTTTCTTTAAATAATCCTTAACTTCTTCATTGATGTCTTCAATTTTCGTGGGCACACTCCCCAATTTTTGTTCTATAATCTTCGTATTCATGTCAAGCAGCTTCTTCCCGATTGACCTTAGCCCCGTTTTATCAACAAAATTATAAAGCAAACCAAAATTATTGCCTAAATTAATTTTATTCCAAACACGATGAAGTGCTGAATCTAAAAAAGGAATTTTCCCAGTACTTTTATTTTTCCCAGTAGCACCAATCCTTTTCTCGGCAGAGGGAGCTATAAAATTATCATCCACATCCAAAAAAGAATAAACAGTTTTCATAAATTTGATTGGATCTTTTTTAAGATCATCATAAATCAAAACCAAAATATTTTCTTCGGGAAATAAATCATAAAATCTTTTCAACTGCAAATAATAAAAACTCTTATCCGTTAAAATTGGATTCTTTTGTACTGCATCCTCAAAACTCTTATAAACACTCATCCTACCTCTGCCAGAAGCGCTTCTATAATGTGAATAAGCTCTTTCGATCGGATTCCTAAGACAGGCAATCAATTTTACATTTGGGAAATACTCGTTAATACGAAAAGCAGAATGCTCATAATAAAGATAACCAGGACTAAATTCTCCCTTCAGTTCACCTTCAGAATAATGATCAAAAAAAGAAGCATAAAAATCTATGCCCTTTCTATAATTATACGGCTTATCAAAAAAATGCAACTCTTTTTTCAAAGGCGTACAAATTTGAGGATGTTCTTTTAAGCATTGTGCGATCCATGTGGTTCCTGATTTCTGAGCGCCAATTCCTATAAAATCTACTTGAAAATTCTTTTTTTTCCATATTATTTCCAATAACTTAAATTTTTATTAATTAATTTTTCCAGCTTTTGCACATCTCCCCTATAAATACCATTTAAGTAATTTCTATCTTCTTCGCTTATAACAGGCCTGCTCTTTTCATCCGAACCAACATAAATATCTGTAAACCAATAGAATATTTTACCCGCTACGGCTGATTCTTTCAACCTCCATCCTAAACCTATTTTTTTAAGTGAAGGAAAAATTCTTCTATGAAAAAGCTGCCCAAATAGAGTTTGCTTAAAATCTCCGCTAGCAATCTTAACTTTTAAATTAGAGGGCTCGAAAGAACTATCAACTCCCAAAAAACGATAAATACTCTGAATAAATTTCAACGGATTTTTCTGAATATCTTTATAGATTAAAATTAATAAATCCTCTCGAGCAAATTCATCAAAATATTTTTTTAAGTGCTTAGAATAAAAACCAGGCTCGATAATGGCATTATGAAGATTGCTATCTTTTATCGCTTCTGAAAACGATTGCCATTTTTGATCAGTTGCTGAATAATGATGAATATAGGCAGAGTAAGCTCTATCAATAGGATTCCTTAGGCAGACTATTATCTTTATATCAGAATTATGCTCTTTTATTTTTTCTAAAGCCTGACTACTTTTTATATAGTTATTATTAAACTCTCCTTTTAATTGATTAACTTTTATTTTTTTTTAAAGAAGAAAGATAATATTCTCTTTCTTCTTTCTTTGGATTTAAAAAATGGGATCCTTTTTGGTTATCTTTGAGTGGTAAAAATATCTCGGGATGTTCTCGAAGACAATTATAAATCCAAGTAGTGGCTGATTTTTCTACCCCAATTCCTACAAAATCAATTTTGAAGTCTTGCTGTTTCATTTCCAATGGCTCAAATCTTTATCAATAAGCCTCTCTAACTTAGTTATATCCTCTTGAAATAAACTATGAAGATAGTCACTCGCCTCTTCGCTCATAATGGGCTTATCTTTGTCTGAACTATAAACCTCCGCCAATTTTAGATAAAATCTTCTAACGAAGGGAATATTCTTGGTCAACTTCCCGAGCTCACTTATTTGTAGAGGTTGGCCTAATGCTTTATGAATGAACTTCCCTAGATAAGTTGTTTTAAAAGCAGTCGGTGAAACTTTATGATTTATAATCTTTGGCACGAAAGAGCTGTCCACCTCTAAAAAATCATACATCCTACTGATAAGGGAGTGAGGGTCTTTTTTTATATCTTCTGTAAATAAAACTAAAATTTGCTCTTTTGGAAAATTATCAAAATAATTTTTAAGATATTTGTAATAAAAACTATGTTCAGTAAAAATAGGTGCTTGTTTAACAGCACTTAAAAATCCCGACCATTTAGAAGAATGAAGAGAAATTCTATGTAAATAGTGAGAATAAGTTCTTTGAGTTGGATCTTTTAATGAAACTATTAATTTAATATCAGGATTATAAAGTTTAATCTGTTGAACTATTCGCTCCTGATAAAGATAAGTCGGCGAAAACTCTCCACTTTTTTGAGCAACTTGACAGCGCCTTAATGCTCTATCTAATCTCTGCTGGCTAAAACCGCTTTGATCAAAAAAACAAGTGCTCTTGAGTCTAGGCATACAAATCTTAGGATGTTCTTTCAGACATTCATAAATCCAAGTAGTAGCGCACTTAGGGGCGCCGATACCTACAAAATCTATTTTAAAATCATCTTGGTCATTCATAGTCATAACTGGATATAGAAAAAATTATATATCTGTTACTATTTTTTTATAATAATTTGCTTCCAATGGGATAAATCCTTATTGATTAACTTTTCAAGGTTATTAATGTCTTCTAAAAAAAGATTATCCAAATATCTTTTTGTTTCCTCCTTCATCGGAGGCTTCTCCAATTTCTCTATCTTGCTCTCTTGCTTACGGTTCATTCTTCTTACAATTTTTGCTATCCTACCAACTCCCATTAATTTCAAAAACTTATAAATCGAAGCAAAAAAGATAGTATCTTTTCTGGTTGCTCGAATTCTGACCGAACGAAATATCTCCTTAAACAATGATATTTTAAGCCTGTTTCCTGTAGCTACATTGACTTGATCATATACACTACAAGGCACAATATTCTTATCTACTCCAAGAAATTCATAAATTGTCTGGATAAACTTTACTGGATCTTTTTTAATATCTTCATAGATTAAAATTAATATATTTTCTTGAAGAAAATTTTTATAAAATTCCTTCAAATAACTATAATATAAGCTTGGTCTTATTAAAATATCGTTTTTCTCGATATCTTTTTTTAAGACCTCTTCAAATGTCAACCTGCTACCGATACTCCTAACGGACTTAAGGTGAAAATAACTAGAATAAGTTCTTTCTACTGGATTTCTAAGACATGCGATTAATTTTATATTAGAATTATGTTCTCTAATTCTCTCTGCCGTCTCTATGTGAATCATGTAGCGAGTAGTGAATTCTCCTCTTGTCTGCTCCCCCCCCCCACGACAGTGTTTAAAACACAATTGATACCATTTTAATCCCTTCTTATAATTCGGAGTCAAGAAATAATGAGTCTCTTTAGGATTAGACATGCAAATGCTAGGATGTTCCTTGAGGCATTGAGAAATCCAAGTAGTGGCACACTTGGGAGCACCTATGCCAATAAAATCTATTTTAAAATCATTGTCTGACTTCATATTCTAAAAATTATAAACAGCAGATTAAAATAAGTTATTCTCTTCTAAATAATTTGTAATCTTTTATGCGCACTCTTCCACGCTTTCTGTATCAGAAAAAACTATAACTTCTGGATTTTCTGGCTCTTCGTAGGGATCAGAAATCCCGGTAAAATTCTGGATTTTACCCTCTCTTACTTACTTGTAAAAACCCTTAGTGTCTCTTGGCTCGCAAACCTTAATAGAACATTTGCAGAAAACTTCAATAAATTTATTATATTAATTGACCTTTTATTCTTTTGGGATTTTAAAATTTTTCATCTAAAATTTTAACAATCTTTTTCTTCGCTATTTCCTTGTCGCCCTCCGTATCAATTAACTTATTTATTTTTGTATTTATTTCAACCTTCTTTTTAAACTTATTGTCTAATAATAATGAAAATCCGTAGCGATTATAATTTTTGCAACCCTCTTCGTTAAGATTATTGTATTCATCTTTTTTGATGTCTTTCTCTTTTTTTGCTTCAATAATCAACGATGTAATCGGATCTCTGTCAAATCCAGTAAGCTTAAAATTAATAGTGTAATTTCCTTTATTATAAATATGTGTTAATTTATTTTTTTTATAAAATTTCTTATTCATGTTTTGCCAAATCGGACGTAATCCAATCACATGAAGTGGCTCTCTTAATTCATTAATCGTCGACTCACAAAAATTCATCTGTTTGATATCTTTGAACCCCGCATTTCTTAGCAGTATTTTTAACATCTCAAAATCATATAAATAAAGGTGGGCGTATCCCCCAATAAATTGAACCAAATCTTTACTGAATAATGCCGTGTCTTGTCCTGGCGAGACAATAAAATTCATAAACATTCCTCCATATCCCAGATCGGTTCTAATGTTTTCGTCTTCCATCATAGCTTTTTCAAAAAATTTATTGTCTTGATTGACATATGTCTTAGCTATCCTTCCTAAATCAGGAGTAAGTATTCTCAGTACACCATTTATTTCTAATATTCTATTTAGCTCTAAAAGTACTTGCGTTAATTTATAGTGGGGAATATGTTCAAACATATGCGACGTAAAAACTACCGAACATACCCCTGATTTTAATGGTATATCAGCCGCATCGCCACATCTTGCTAACTTATTTTTTTTATCTATCCTGTGGTCAATAATAAACCAACCTTCTTTTTTCCAGTTTTTACTTGACCCCAAGTTTAGTTTAAGTCCCATTTATTTAAATGAATAAGGAGAAAGACCAATTAATTTTTCTTTTTCGCTTTCGGCGTTAAATTTTTGAATTTGTTGAATAATATCTATCCCAACATTGTTACTCCACTTGGCTAAAAGTTGAATAGTAGTCTTTCCCATTTTACCATTTCCAATTTGTAGTCCATTTATTTTTGTTACAGGCATCATGCAAAAAGGTGTTCCCGTAAAAAACGCCTCATCTGCTGTTATTACATCATATAATTCTAAATTTTTTTCACAGCACTCTAAATCTAATTGAGGACAAAGTTCTTTAATAATATATCCTCGACTAATTCCGCGAAGAATATTCCGTGGTTCGGGAGTAAATAATTTTCCCTCTTTAACTATAAAAAAGTTATCTCCCGTTCCCTCGGTAATAAAACCATCTGGGTCTAAAAGTAATGCCCATGCATTTTTTCCTTTATACTTTGAGACCTGAATATTAGCCATGAGATAATGCAATCTACTTCTATTTTTAACTTTAGGTTCAAGCAATTGAGCAGGAATAGTTCGCTGAGAAGAAATAACTGCATCAACACCCTCATTATATAATTTCCCCATTCCTTGGACAGTCCATCTTAAAGGGAAGTCGGCAATAATTATATTTGTTCCCTTATGACCACCGATAATATCTTCGTATATGGAAAGTAAACCACGAGTAATATCAATCATTAATCTATGCTCATCGTCTTCATGAAAAACAGATTTATTCGCCTCAATTACCTCATGGCAATGTTTTGTCATTTCGTCTATATCCATATCTATCGAAATTTCTAAAAACTTCATTGAAGAATATAATCTTTCTAAATGCTCCCTTAATTTAAATTGTTTTTTGTCAAATGATCTGGTCATTTCAAAAACCATATCGCCGAACATTAAGGCGGAATCATAAATTGATAATTTAGCTTCTCTTTCAGGAATTAATTTTCCGTTCCACCAGACAATCCTTTCGCCTTTCTTTGTTCCTTTTTGTGTTTCCATATTTTTATTTACTTTTATTTATTATTTAGACCTTTAATTTTAAAAAACTCCTCGCAAAACCTTAAATCATCTAAATTATCAATTTCAAATGATTTCCAGAATTCCATTTTAGAAATTACAATTTTCCCTCCGAGACGATTATTATATTTAAATAAAATCTCTGGCTTAAATATATAAATAGATCCATTTTCTACAAAATGTTTTCCGTATTGCTTTTCAAAATCTTGCCTCCTTAACCTATTTTTATAATTGTAATTTAAACTCATCAATTGATCTTTCTTCTCTCGCCAGATATAAAAATCATCCAACTCTGCTCCCGAAAATAATGAATCAACATTTTCAGCGATTATTTTATCAATAGCATTGTCTATGTCTTTAGTTTCCCTTAGAGGTGAAGTTGCTTGCAAGAATACAATGTAATCTATTTTTTTAGGGTCTTTTTTATAAATTTTATTTACGACATGTTTTAAGGCTTCTTCCGAAGAAGCTAAATCCTCAGAAATTTTTTTTGGTCTCCAGATTATTCTTGCTCCACATTGCTCTGAAATTAATGCTATCTCCTTATCATCAGTAGACACATAGACCGTATTAATTTTTTTTGATTTTTTAGCCTGTAATATAGACCAAGTTACCAAGGGTTTTCCACAAAAATCAACTATATTTTTTTTAGGAATTCCTTTCGAACCTCCGCGAGCAGGAATTATTGCAATTATTTTTTTATTTTTTCTCATAAAATTCCTTGATTTTTCATTTTATCTCAATTAGACAAAAAATCAACCTTGCTATTAAAATTTTTTATTTTATTAAATTAACAGCTATCAATTTTCATTCTACTGGAACTTCTATTCTTTTAACCGTATCCTTATTTAAATCTTCTAAAAAAAATAGATTTTTCTTCTCTGAAATAATTTGCTTTAACCACGAGCTTAAATCCCGATTAATTAATATCTCTAAATTATGAATGTCCTCTTTATAAAGATTATCAAGATATTGTTTAGTTTCTTTACTAAGTTCACTAAGGGAAGTTTTCTCTGACTTTTCGGATTTATAGCTTTCTAAATTTTTCAATATGATTCTCCTCTAACTTAATTTTGGTTGCAATGTTCAAAAAACTTTTTGTAATATTAAATCCCTTTTTTATATCGAAAAGGTATATTAAAAAAATTTATTTCTTTTATCGAACTTCCACAAATTTGAGGATGTTCTTTTAAGCATTGTGCGATCCATGTGGTTCCGGATTTGGTGGCGCCTATGCCAATAAAATCTATTTTAAAATCGTTATTTGGCTTCATATTCTAAAAATTATAAGTAGTAGATTAAACTAAGTTATTCTCTTCCAAATATTTGATAATTTTTTGCGCGCATTCTTCCACGCTTTCTTGGTCAGAAAAAACCACAACTTCTGGATTTTCTGGTTCTTCATAAGGATCAGAAATCCCGGTAAAATTCTGGATTTTGCCCTCTCTTGCTTTCTTATAAAAACCCTTAGTGTCTCTTGACTCGCAAACCTCAATAGGGCATTTGCAGAAAACTTCAATAAACTTAGCATCTTCTACTCCCTGTCTTGCCATATCTCTTGTTTTTTTATAAGGGGAAATGAAAGAAGCAATAACATTGACTCCATTTCTAGACAAAAGTTTTGAGACAAGGGTTGCCCTTCTAATGTTCTCATTTCTATCTTCTTTAGTAAAGCCCAAATCTCTGCTGATAAATTGACGCATAATATCTCCATCCAACCGCTCGACAGGCAAACCTTTCTTTGCTAAAAGCTGAGAAACACTGTCCGCAATCGTAGTTTTGCCAGATTGAGACAATCCGGTAAACCATAAGACAAAACCTTTTTTTGTTTTTTGGTCCTCTAGTTCTGATTTTTTAAGAATAATCCCAGCCCCAACAGTATTATTGGTTATCTCGTCAATAATAATAAAACCGCCAGTGTTTTCATTCCTAGAATAAGGATCAAATACCAATGGCTGGTTTGTGACAATCTCAAGCTTGCCTATTTCATTCAAACGAAGTTTTTTATCATTTTTTCTGTGAAGAGTGTCAATATCTACTTTATAGACAAGGTCATTAATAAAACATCTGGTTATTTTTGTTGTTTGTTTTAAAATATAGCTCTTTTTGAGATCCAATGGCTCATCTGACATCCAACAGACCATTGATTCAAAGCTCTTGCCAACATCGGGCAAATTATTTTCCCTGACAATCATATCTCCCCTACTTACATCTAACTCATCTTCTAAAGTCAAAACTACTGATTGGGGCGTAAAAGCATAATCTTGTTTCTTTTCCCCAACAATTATATTTTTAATCTTTGATTTTTTGCCAGAAGGTAAAACCATTACACTCTCTCCTTTTTTTATAACCCCGCCTTCAATTTGACCGGCATATCCTCTAAATTTTTGATCTGGTCTTATAACTAATTGTACAGGAAAACGAAAATCAATAAGATTTTTATCAATCTCAATTTCCAGATTTTCAATAAAAGCATTTATTGTTGGCCCTTGATACCAACCCATATTATTTCCTCTATTTACAATCATATCCCCCTTAATAGAAGAAATAGGGATAAACTGTAAATCATGAATACTCATTTTGGTGGCAAAATCAGCAAACTCATTTTTTATTTTTTCAAAAACCTCTTGTTCGTAGTCAACTAAATCCATTTTATTCACTGCCACCAAAATATGAGAAACACCCATTAAGGAAGCGATAAACAAATGTCTTTTAGATTGTTTTAATAATCCTTTTTGAGCATCAGCTAAAATAATCGCCATGTCTGCATCAGAACAACCAGTAACCATATTCCTAGTGTACTGCTCGTGACCAGGCACATCAGCAATTACAAACCTCCTCTTGGAATTAGAAAAATATCTATAAGCAACGTCAATAGTTATTTTTTGTTCTCTTTCTGCCGAAAGACCGTCGGTAAGCAATGACAGATCTATTTCTTTTTTCCCCTGCTTCAAGCTAATTCTTTTTATTGATTCTAATTGATCTTCGTATATCTCATTTAAATCATAAAAAAGCCTTCCAATAAGAGTTGATTTTCCGTCATCAACACTCCCAGCAATAACTAGTTTCAGTAATTCTATGTTTGAATTATTTTTCTTTTCCATAAATTAAAAATAACCTTCTTTTTTCTTATCCTCCATCGCGCTGTCCGAGACACCATCAATAGCCCTGTTCGCTCTTTCTGATTTTTTGGCTTTTATTACCTCATCCAAAACCTCGTCCACAGTAGTGGCAGTAGAAAAAACAGCTCCTGTTGAAGGAGAACAGCCTAAGGTTCTAAAACGACAGACAGCTTCCAATACCTCTTCTCCTGATTTAGGTTGATTAAATTCGTCAATTCTTACCCAAATTTCATTTCTTTTAACTAATTCTCTTTTCTTAGCAAAATAAAGAGGTACAATTTCAATATTTTCCTCTTTTATATAGGCCCAAATATCTCTTTCTGTCCAATCTGAAAGAGGAAAAATCCTCATCGTTTCATTCTCGTTTAGTTTAGTATTATATAAATGCCACAATTCAGGTCTTTGGTTTTTAGGATCCCAAGCATTAGTACTAGTCCTTAAAGAAAAAATCCTCTCTTTCGCCCGAGATTTTTCCTCTTCTCTTCTGGCTCCACCAAAAGCTGCATCAAAGCCATATTTTTTAATAGCGTCTAATAAGGGTTTGGTTTTTTTATGGTAGATATAAGAGTCTGTATGAGCTTGCTCTGGGCCAAATTTTTGAGCTTCGGGTTCTTCGTTCTTGTAAACAATAAGTTTGGCTTGTATCTTTTTTATATAATAATCCCGAAATTCAATCATTTCCTTAAACTTATATCCTGTGTCTATGTGAAGCAGAGGAAAAGGAATTTTACCCGGATGAAATGCTTTTTGTGCCAATTTTAAGGCAACCGAAGAATCTTTTCCAATAGAATAAAGCATTACAGGGTTTTTAAATTCAGCGAAAGCTTCCCTGATGATATAAATGCTTTCGGCTTCAAGTTTTCTCAAATAATTAAGATTGTATTTTTCCATGTCTATTTATTCAAAAAATGCTCTATTCGGTAATCCTCAAAAATACTAAAAAATCGATTAAGATTTTAAAAATCGAGTTTTTATTTCATCCTCTTTAGGGTATAATTACAAATAAAGTATGAAAAGTAAAGGGCAAATTATAAAATTCCTGCGTTGGACAGAGAAATACACCAAAACCGACATGGTATATGTTGCTAAAGGAGGATTTTGGTTAATCTTTGGAAGAATATCAACCATGCTTCTTTCTCTCGCTACAATGTTTGCCTTTGCTAGGTGGGTGTCTAAAGAAACCTTTGGAAAATATCAATATATAATTGCAACTATAAATATTGTCGCGATATTTCTTTTACCAGCGATGGGTGCTGCGTTAATAAGGGCTGTTGCTAAGGGAAAAGATGGAATGCTTGCTCTCTGTGCTAAAGCAAAAATAAAATGGGGATTAATCAGCGTAATTATTACTTTATTTGTATCTTTGTGGTATTTTTCCCACGGAAACACCTCTTTAGGAATATCTTTTTTGATTGCAAGCATTATGTTTCCTTTGCCTAGAGTTTTCAATCTTTATGCTCCCTTTTGGAAAGGAAAAAAGAAATTTGATACTCAGGCAAAATATCAAGTTTCAATAAATATATTAGAGGCCTTAGTATTTATCCCTGTGCTCTTTTTAACGAATAATTTGATAATAATTCTAATTGCTTATTTCCTTTCTCGAGCCATATTCAGAGGCATATTCTTTGTAATTAGCTTAAGAAGAAGAGAAAATAAAGAAACCGATAAGGAAACTATCCCTTTTGGAAAACATCTTACTTTGATGAGTGCTTTTGCAACTTTTGCAGATAAAATTGATAAAATAATTATCTGGCAATTTTTAGGACCCATGTCTGTAGCTATATATTCTTTTGCTCAAATACCTGTCCAAAGAAGCCAAGGATTAGCCCCATTTAGTGCATTAGCTTTACCCAAACTAAGCCAAAAAGGCTTTGCTGAAACAAAAAAAGGACTTTTTAAAAAATTCCTTAAATTCTTTTTATTCTCAATCCCTTTATTCTTAGCTTTCATTGCTTTAGCTCCGATAGGATACAAACTTCTCTTTCCCAATTATATGGAGGCAGTGCCTTATGCTAGAGTGTTAGCAATCAGTATTATGTTTATTCCATTCTCTCTACTTAGCACGGCCCTAACGGCTGGAATGAAAACAAGGGAATTATATAAAATTAAATTTATCGCTCCTGCGATAAAAGTCCTGCTTTTCCTTATATTAATCCCTCTATACGGAATCTGGGGAATCATTTTTAGTATTTTATTAACCCAAATATTTGGGAATCTGCTCACTCTCTATCTTTTCAAAAAAGCTTAATCGTTATCCTTAAACCACTCTGCTGTTTTTTTGATTCCGTCCTCTATTTTATATTTTGGCTCCCAACCCAGTTCTTTTTTAATTATGGCTTAATCTGATTAAAAATCAAATAAATCAAGCTGACAATCTTTTTCCCTAAGATAATTTTTAACCAAAATCCAATACTCTTTAGCTGTTAATAATACGCTTTCTGCCTCGCTCTTGGATATAAAGCTTATGGGCTGATAAATAGCTCTATTCCTTTTTATTCGATACCTATCTATCTTCTCAATTAATTCTCTGAATTCTTTGCCCAAAATAGCTCCTGCAACTATAAATGTTGTTTTGTGCTGTTCTCCATCATTGGTTTTATAGCCGTGCAAAAGAAGAAGAGCTCGAGATATCTGCAATAATCCATCATAAGCGGACTTAAAGGCGGTTTCACAAAAATCACCTTCTATATTATATTTCGCCGAATTAAAATTCTGATGAGCAGAGCTAAGCAAACCATTTAAATAGCTAATATCTGTTTCCTGTCTTTTAATCTTCCCCTCTTCTGATAATTTAGTTAATAAATTTTCTAAATTCGTCTTCATCGCCAAGTATAAGAATAAAATTTTCTAAAATTTCTTTATGAAAAAAAGATTTTTTTAATTCTTTTTTAAATTCTTCTTGATTTGCCAAATGATAATTTATTTCTCGATATATCCTTGCTTCCACTTTTTTCATTGCTTCATACAAATCTTTCTCTTTTATAACACCTATAACATATAAATCTATATCAGAGCTTGGGCCGAAATCATCTTTTACATATGACCCAAACAAAAAAGCAAAATCAATACCTTTCGCGTTTTCCAATTCTTCTTTTAAAATATGTTTTATTCCAATAGTTTTATCAACAATATTTTTAAAATCATTAAAAACAGAATTGGCTGTATTGGTTTTAAAATATACAGAATTGCTTTTTTTCTCTTTGAGCAACAAGCCATTTTTAACTAATCTCTCAAGTTCTCGTTGAGTAGTGCCCGGAGAAGACCCAATTAAACGAGCTATCTCGCTGAGATAATAAGATTTATCAGAACTATAAACAAAAAGAAGGATAATTCTTTGTCTTATTTTGGATTTTGTAATTAGATTTAACATTTTCGTCTATTTTGAGTATAATCATACTCAATTTTGAGTATAATCCAATACTCCAAAATATGCAATAAACTATTTTAAACATATAAGATTATGGCTCTTAAAAAAAACCTAATTTTTAAACCATTCTGCTGTTTTTTTGATTCCGTCCTCTATTTTATATTTTGGCTCCCAACCTAACTCTTGTTTAATTTTAGAATAATCCAAGCAACTTCTCTGTTGTTCTCCTTGTTTGGCAGGGGCATACTTTTTTTCTATTGAAACACCAAGCGCTTCCCTTAATAAGTCAGCGATCTCAACAACAGATACTTCTTGAGAAGTAGCTACATTGTAGGTGCCAAAGTTCTTATCTTCTAATCCAAGCATAATAGCCCTTACTGCATCTTCTACAAAAACATAATCTCTGGTTTGTTTGCCGTCTCCATTTATAATCGGATTTTCATTTTTTAACAACCTTTTGGCAAAAATGGCAACCACTCCTGCTTCACCATAAGGATCTTGTCTCGGACCATAGATGTTAGCAAACCGTAGAATAAGGTTCGGAATATTAAATACTTTATAATAATAATCAAGGTATTTTTCTGTTGAAAGCTTGGCTATTCCATAGGGAGAAAGCGGACAAACAGGATGATCTTCTGGGGTTGGAATCTTATCTGTGTCGCCATATAGCGCTCCTCCAGTAGAAGTGAATACAACTTTCTTAACTCCAAATTTTTTGCAATTTTCTAAAAGATTTAAAGCTCCTAAAATATTTATCCTAGCATCAACTACAGGGTCTTCAACTGATTTTATCACGCTAATCTGGGCAGCCAAATGAAAAACTATTTCCGGTCTCTCTTCCTGAAAAATATGAGCAAGCTCTGAAGCCCTGATGTCTATGTTATAAAAAACCGCCTCTTTATTGAGGTTTTCTTTTTTACCAGTTAAAAGATTATCAACAACAACCACTCTGTGACCTTGTGTAATCAATTGATCAACCAAATGTGAGCCGATGAATCCAGCTCCTCCGGTTACTAAAATTTTCATATTAATTTCTTTATCCCTTGTTCAAGGATTATATCAGCTTTAAATCCCAGCTCTTGTTCTGCTTTAGTGGTATCTGCATGGCAGTGAAAAACAAAGTTCTTAAAAGGATTCGGCTCATAGGTCATCGGCAAATTTGTTTCCATTATTTTATTAATCATTTCTACAACTTCATTAAAATTATAATTTTTACCGGTGCCAACGTTGAATATTCCAAAACCTTCATACTTTGATGCTAGAAGCCAAGCTTTAACCACATCATCAATATAAGTAAAATCTCTTGTCTGTGTACCATCTCCATATGAGACTGGGTTTAATCCTTGTTTGATTCTCCAAATAAATTTAGTAACCATGTTGGCATATTTCTCCTTCGCCTTTTCTCTTACGCCTCCATAAACAGCAAACATTCTTAAATTTACTACTTCCATTCCATATAAATCATGATAGAGTTTGCTTAATCTTTCTATGCATAAACGGCATTCAGTATAAAAATCGTTTACATAAACTTCCTGTGATTCTTTAGACGGCAATTGCCCACCGCTATATATGGATGAAGACGAGGCAATCACTACCTTGGCATTGTCCTTAACTGCCTTTTCGAAAACAGCTATGCTTCCCTCTATTTCTGTAGCTACTAAATTTCTATCCTTAAGATAAAGTGCTGTTGTTGAAGCCATGCCTAAATGTAAAATCAAATCTACTTTTTCCGGAACCAGCTTTCCAATCTCCCGGGTATGTCCCTCTCTAAAATCAACTTCCAGTGAATCTAAATTTTCTAAACTTCCCGTAGTAAGATTATCGAGAACTATAACTTCATGATCTTTGTGTGTGGCTTCAACGATCGCAGATCCTATAAATCCTGCTCCGCCTGTAATCAAAATTTTCATATTATTGCGTTAATAATTGATTAATTTTTTCTCTGGTGCTTGAACCAACATATCCAGTGCCATTTTCAATACCCAAAGGAGCTAATATCTCGTTATAATATTCTTCTTGAAATTTTATAACTGCCTGTTTTGTTAACTCCAAAAAATTACCGCTAATAATTCCTTCTGGATAAAAGCCCTGCTCATTCAAAAACTGTTGCAAGCACTTCACCCCATTATTACTTCTTAACCCATAATAAAGGTTATTGTCAATAGTTGAGCAACTGCCAAGTTTTGCTATCTCTTGCTTCAGGGCATTAATCAGTCCAATAATTTCCGCTATTCTCTGCTCTAATTCCTCAATTGTTAATTCTGAAATTGGCTTATCTTCTACTCCCCCATTATCTACATCATCTGAATCCTGACTACTCTCAACTGTTCTAATATCCAAACTAAATCTCCAAAATGGTTCACTGTCTGAAAAGTCAGTTATTTTTTCCGAAACTAGAGGAATAATAATCAATGACTGATTATTTTGGCTAAAATAAGGAAGAGCTATAGTTCCTTTCTGTTCATCATCTAGTTCCAAAAATTTAACTTCTTCAGCCTTATTATTTCTTTGAATTAAATAAGCTACATTGAAATTCTTGTCTGATAAGCTTGCAAAATCAACCTCCAGCCCTTTACCTCCTCCTATAACCTTGTACCAATGCCCAGACCATTGTTTTATTGCATATACTAAAGACATACTCGCCTGCTGGGTTGAAGGAAGGTACAAGAGGTTAGGCGCGATTCTAATATAATTCAATGGCTCTTCTGAAAAACAATATTCCTCTCCTAAATCGCAATCATTAATAAGGACAGTCACTAAAAAATCCAAAAATATCTGATCCATTTTCTTATCAAAACCATTTAGAGCCAAGGCGTAATTTAAAGAAGCAATTCCAACATATGGCGACCTTAAAGAATCAGTAAGAATTTCAACACCATAATGCTCAACTAAATACTGGGCAAAGATATTAATAATACCATAGTCCCTTTCTTCTGATTTCCATTCTGTTAAGGAATCAGAAGGGCTTAATATAAAATAATCAATTCTCTTTTCTAAGTTAGTTTCTTCATAGGGACTATCGTATCCAAGCAGAGTTGGAGCATATTCTGCCCTTAACTCGTTAAGCCAAACATCTTCTTCTATTCTTTGCAGACGATTCTTTTGATTAAAGGTAATCAAGTGCGTGAATTCATGAGCAAGATAGGCCTCTGCCACATTACTAAAAAGCACCTGAACATTTAAATAAACTATTTCTCTTTGATTTGATTCTGGCACTTGAATCTTTCTATATTCATCAATATTTCTAAAATAGCCACCTGCGTTTTCCTGCATTTGGGTAAATATCACTGTAACCCTTCTATTGCTATCAATCCCTGGATTCCATTCCTCTCCGTAAATATCAGTGAGCTGTGGATAAATCACATTATCAAACTCCTCTCCTAATTCTGTCAATTTTGTATTTGCACTAGCTTTTTGGTTGGAGGATAAATCGCCCCACCAATCATCTTCAACATAAAAATAAGCATCATTGCTCCTGTATTTTAGGTCAGCAGATATTTCTTCCCTTTCTTGCGCATCATAATCCGAATCAACATAAAAATCTTCAGCAAAAACGAAAAACGGCAAAGCAATAAATGCCAGCGTAATCACAAAAAATAACTTGGTTTTTAGAACCAATTTCATAGTTTATTATTTTAGCATAAAAAAAAATTTTAGAAAACAATCATCGGCTTCTGAAAAACTCCTCCTTAATATATTAAACGAACAAAAACAAAAACGTTACAATAAGAAAAAGCCACCCCTTCGGTGCGGCTTGATGTTTGGAGGTTCAACCCAATGGTACGAGGTTGAACCTCGTACCAACTCGCGTACCAACCTCGTACCACTCGTGCCACATAAAATTACTCTATCGTCAAATCCCTAAATTCTTCTATTTTGACTTTCTGACTAATGCTTCTTAGCCATTCTTTAATTGTATTTTTGTATTCCTCCTCCCCTCCAATAATTTTTAACAGAAACTCTCGTTGAGTAACAGAAGGAAAATTCTTTGTCCCGATATAATCTAAATGACTCGACCATCGATATGTCTCTAATTGATTAATCGCTTTCTGATAATCCTGAATCATTTTTTCGCTCCATTTTGGATCAATTAATTTTAAACAATTGAAATGGATATAATACAAAATATATTCTAAATATTCTTCTCTATTTATAAGTTTCGCCTTAAATCTACCTTGAAACAATGACCCAACTCTTTCCTGTTTTTTATTAAAATACATCGTGTATCCCGTGCCCAGCTTTTGCATAAACCGAATAATCCCTTTTTCTTTCTTTTCTCTTAAAAGCAAATGAAAATGGTTTGGCATCAGAGAGAAAGCCAATATATCAACCAAAGGTTTCTTTGCAAAAGAGGTACGAGGTTCAACCTCATACCTCTTTTGTCTTAACTTTAAAGGAATAGCAGAACCTTCGTCATTAAATTCTGATAAATCATAAATAAATCTTAGAAAATCTGAATCTTTAAGAAAGACATTTCTTTTTTCCACTCCTCTATTATAGATATGATATATTTCGCCTATAACAAATTGGGGTTTGATCATCAACTTTATTATAACCCATATTAGTGCGATGCGATACGAATGGTATGTGGCACAGGTGACACAAGTGGTACGAGGTTCAACCTCGTACCTTTTCGTAAAAGAAAGGAAAAGCCACCCGAAGGGGTGGCTTTTCCGATATCCGCTCAACATCTACAAGGAAAGAAGTGCGGATTAGTCTCAAAGATTACTCGGAAAGGAAGACTTCTGTAGTTGCAAGATCATCTACCATATAACCGTTGGTCCAGTCAGCAGTATCCCCATCGTGAGAATTCCCAACTGATTCATCAGACCAAGTGAAGTTATCCAATTCTATCGGATAAGTAACACCGTTTATGATAATGTCGTCAACATAGGAAAGGGCCAAATTATTATCCGCTTCGGCCGTTCCGTTTTTGGCGGTTTGTAGCCATATGGAAATCACCTTTGCGGTTGGATATAGAACTTTAAGTTCCGCAAAAGTCTTATCACCATTGCCATAGGTGCCATGAAACGCCTCGGTAGATTCTATAGTGTCCACTTCCCATGCGTCTATTGATGTTGTAACGGCAACATCATGCTGGACAAACCCCCCGTCAGCTACACCGTCGCCAGTGTCATCAATCTGAAAGGAAAGGTAAGGAGCCTGATATACTGCTGAACTCGTATAGCCATCCTTTGTAGCCATTCCCCCCACAGCTTCAAGGGTAGATCCCGCACTATCAACATAGTACGAATAGGACATAGTGCTGATATCCGCGAAAGCAAGACCTTCTAGTAAGGATGTCTGCGCGTAGGCATAATTATCGGCCGCCGCTAGTTCGAATTCGACTGAATAGGTTCCTCCTGTTTTTGCCTGTGCCATTGACCATGCCGCTGTGGCATCTCCGGTAGCTGCAAAAATTACAACACCAGTAGGCGCCCGTTTAGTAGTATCGTCAGCTAACACAATACTTATCTCATCATTATCTGTTACACCAGCAATTGTGGCCTTTAATTTGTAATCATAAGAGTCCCCGGCATTCAGTTCTTCCTCGCCACCTAAAGTAACAATTACCTTAGTAGTCGCAGTAGTTTTGGTATTATCTAGGGCGACAGTCAAGTCTTCCCCATCTTCACTGTATATAGTTACATCAGTAAGTTCTGTTCCGCCTCGGAAAAACTTGAATTCATCGATTATCAGATCAGTTCCATCAGCAGTAAAGTCAACAGTATAAACTAATCTCTTAAATGCTACTTTACCAGCTTCATCAGCTGTCAGATTAAAGGAATATAGAGTCTTCTCGGCACCCGATGAAAGCTTGGCCGCAGCATCGCCGCTTAAAGTAATAGTAGGCATGCTTCTTCTGACAAGCATAGTATTAGCTGCTCCACCAGAAACAGCGGCAGGATCACTTGTGCTATTGTAACAATCAAATCCGTTTAATGTTGCAGTCAATTCAGCACCTGTGTCAGCGCCAGAATCAGTGCTTGCCCAAGATCTAAAAGTATACTCTAAAGCCAAGTAATAGGTTTCATCCTGTTCCATGTCCCAAGCTAAATAAGCTTCGTCATCGTAGCTTCCCTTATCTGTACTATTTCCAAACCAAATAGCAGCACTTGTTGCATTTTTAATGCTTCTTTCTTCGCTTGCTATTTCGTCGCCGTCGCTGTCATAAAGCACTAATTTAGCTTTATTGACATTACCTACAAAAGTACCAGTGCTCGTGGCATTGGTGAAATCAACCGTTCTTATTTCAACATCGTCATTATAGGTCTCTACAGTCCAACGACCAACTTCTCTAGTAGTACCCATGGCCATTATTTGTCCTTCCGGAGTGGCAGAAGAGATAGATGCGTCTACTTCAGCACTAGTAGGATTAACAACAAAAGCATCCGGTAGAGTAGTATCCGCAGAAGTGTTTGAATCCAATAACTTGTATTGTATATCGTCTGTCGCACCACCACCAGTATCATCGGCTATGTGGAACTCATCAGTGGTGATCACGGTGGCATCGTCTAAATCAGCTACTATTTCTACAATAGCAGTTTCCCCTAAACCAATCACAAATGAGTTTCCGAAATCAAATTCAGTGTCAGTATCAGTGGGTAGACTATCATCAGTATCCCCTTTCTGAGAACCATTAACAAGAACTTTCACGTCAGTCAATGTCACACCTCCCGTATCAGCAACATTTTGCAAGCCCAAACTTTCTATCTTAGTTCTTTCTCCACCGGCAGTGAATTCATATCTGGCGAGAACTACATTATCTCCATCCAGAGGTACACTACCTATTGGTGAATCATCGGAAAGTTCTACCTTGAAATCGCCTGATGCAATAGTGGCTACGCTACCTTCATCATCTAGCGTAGAATAAATTCTTACATCATTTTCATCATCAGTAATGTTGAAATAGTAAGATTCGTCACCAGTAAATTCAAAGTTTCGGAGTGCACCACCCTCTACATCACCATAGATGTAATAAGTTTCGTCACCATCAAGTTCAATATTCAAATCGGTGAATACTACTTCTTTAGCAGTAGTCATAACATCGACTGAGGCGACAACATCTCCGTCTTTATCTTGAAATTCAAAATTTGCAAGGTCTCCTGAAGCTAAACTACCAATAACAGGGAATGTCATACTGTGAATGGTGATATCGTTAGAAACAGCAACATCTATTTTGGCTAATTCCTTACTGTTTTCACCCACTTTAACACCATCGCCTGTAGTTTCAGTAGTGATAGTTACGCTAGCAAGTGTAACATTAGCTACGGTCATACTATTCCCATTAAGCGGGAAATCGCCACTAGCATCTACATCACCGGCGTCAATATCATCACCTGAAGCCAAACCAAAGTTTACAACAGTAGATGCGGTTGTGTCAGCATCCATATCTACCCTCAACTCCACGTCTGCAGTTTCACCCGCATCTACATCAAATGGGGTAGAAAATACAAACTTCTTTGTTGAGATATTAGATGGAGTTTCAGCAATTAATTCGCCATCTACATAGAGATACAGTTCAGAAATATCTCCGTCACTTGCAAAACCCCCTTTGGTAAAGGTGATTTCTTCTACTGTAGTGTCTTCTACAGCAGTCATTTCATAAGCTACCATTGGTTTTTGGTGTTGGTATGAACCATTAGAGGAACTTACCAAAATATAACCTGATACCGGATTGTCATCTGACAATTCAATTGTCAAATCTCCTTCATTAGTGGACTCTGCACTCTCATTACATTCGTCGTTGTACCAGTAATAACCAGCGTCATCGCAATCATCTTCGTTGTCAAATTCGTCTGCTGGTTGTTCATTGGCATGGCATGCATCATCAAACCAATAATAGCCAGCATCATCACAATCATTTTCATTGTCATAGTCGCTTGGCTCATCAACTGGAGGTGGTGGAGTTGTGTCTGAAGCTAAAAATTCATTTAGCTTATCTCTGGTAGTTCCGCCAACAAAACCAGTTCCGCTGGTTAAACCCCAAGGAGCTAATACATCAGTAGCATAGTCCTCTTGGAATTCTATAACAGATGATCTTGTAACTGGACCGAACCAACCAGTTGCTCCAACTGTGTCAGGGTATGTAGGAGCTCCGACTTCTGCTTTTAATACAATCTGTAAATATTTTACTTCATCTCCGCTCATTCCATATTTAAGATTGTTCTCAAAAGTAAAGCCATCGGGAATTCCTTCATAATCATTGTCTCCTCCAACAGGAGGAGTTACAGATCCGTCAGTACTTGTATAATCCTCGCAACCCGGATAAACCGTGCCTGCTAAATTATAATATGTCTGACAAAGATCTTCTAATTCAGCCGTAATGCCAGATAAGTCAGCTGCTCTTACTGGAGCAAATCCTGGGCCTATCATCATTACAGCGCAAGTAATCGTAGTGATTACAGCAAATATTTTTTTACTCATTTTTCGAATCAATTTTTTCTCGTAATAGCTGTTTAACAGCTATTAACAATTATTCAATTATTATTTTTATTATCTCGACCTTTACATTTGTTCTTTCAAACAAAAGAGTCTATTTAAAATTTATAACCGCTGTTGGGCGACCAACTCAACAGCTCCAGATGGCTAATTAACCCTTACTAAGGGATATCGCTTCTTCAATAATCTTGACCCGCTCCTTTAACTGATCAAGCTCTGTCTTATAAACAACATCTTCCAATCTGGTCAATATTGCTCTCTGATTATCTTCTAATTTATCCATTCTTGAGTCCATCCTTGTACCCACTTGATCAAGCCTTTCATCAGCCTGCTTAAATCCTTTATTAACATTATCTAAAGCACTATCAAAGCCATTTTTGACCATAACAGCAAGCTCATTTGTTGTAATGTCTTTATTGTCCATTATTGACTTATTCTTAAAATTGCTTCAAACGCAAGTTCAAACCGTTCATTATTATAATACTCTTTTGCCTGATTGAGAAGCTCGAGCTGTGGATTACTCAATGTCCTTGATTCATAGCTCTTAATTAAGCTAGAAACCAACTCTTCTTGCACATCTTCAATATCTTGTCCAAGCGCTTCTGACACTTTAACAGTCAAAACTTGGGCAGAATCCTTTAAATCTTTTGTCTGCTCGCCAAAATCCTTTTCTAATTGCTCTACTTTTTTATTGATACTAGTCACTACCTTAGCCACATTTGCTCTCTCTTCCGGAGTTTGTTCTGTATCTGATATACTATCGGACGCCTGCTCAAACATACTTGCTAACCCTTGCATATCCTCTACTGTATTAATGTTATCCAATCTTGTTTCTAACAATACGAGATAATTAGCTTGTTCTGCTGTTTTTCCTGGGCCTTGGTTAAAATTAAGAGATAATAACACACCTACTAGAACAATGGAAATAACAGCTATCGGAATCAAAGCAGGCGCAAAGTTCAGTCCCTTTAAGTTAAAATTAAAAGACAAAAATCCCCGAGAAAACACTGTTTTCTGAGAATCTTCCATATCAAATAACTGGGACTTAAGCCCTTGTTTCCAATCATTTTCCGGCTTTATCTCTCGTAAGCCTTTTAAATTGTTGAAAATATACTTATCCTCCATATTATTTCAAGAATATATATTTATACATTAGCGAATCAAGGTTTTGCCGAGCTTTTTAGCGAGGCAAGCTCTTATTAAGAAGACGGAAAAACAGGCAAAACGTTACACCCTTTCCCTTAGTTGTTCCATTGCTCTATGAAGCATTACCCGCGTAGCACCATTGGATTTATCAAGAATTTTGGCGATATCCTTGATTGGTAAGCCATCTACATGACGCAGAATAATGACATCTTGATAGTCAGGGTTTAACTTTATGAGCGCTTTTTGAATTTTCTCAAGATTCGTCTCTGTTTCCTGCTTTTTTTCCAAATCCTCATCAGACTTAAGCACTATGTTCTCTTGTTCAATGGATATTATGGTTGTTTGTCCTCTTTCTCTATAAAAATCAATAACTCTATTTCTAGCTACTCTATAAAGATATGCTCTTGGATTTTCAATAGAATCCTGTTTTTGTTTAAACTTTTCCCATGATTTTAGAAATACTTCAGAGGTTATATCTTCTGCTATTTGGCTTGAACTTACCTTAATAAACACAAAGCGGTATATGCTTTCCACATATTTATCATATATTTTAGTAAATTTTCTTTGTTCTTTGTTCATTTGATATAACAAAATCACGGACAGATTATGAGTCCATTGCGGACAAATAATCTTTATTCTAAGCTATTTTGTCCGCTATCTTTAGTATTTAACACAAAAAGGACATCTTTTTTACTCTTTCTGATCCGCTGAATCACATTTTTCTCTAATAAATCCCCGATATCTCTTCTTAATGTCCTCGGACATACTTGGGAAAGCTCATTCTTTAGCTCTTCAAGGGTAATTTTACCCTGATTTTGCATTAATTCAAAAATTCTATCCTGTCTTTTGTTCCGAGAATTGCCAGAAGAAACAGTTTTTTTAGGTTTTTTCGCGGGATTATCAGTTTTTTGCCTAACTTTTACTGGCTTTGGCTCAATCTCCTTAGTTTTCTGTTCTTCAGAGACATTAATTTTCTGCTTAATGCTCGTATATTCTCTTTTCATAACCAAAAAATTCTTCTCATCAAGCCAATTTTGGGCCATAGCAACCTGGAAATAGGCAATAAGAAGGTTAATCTTCACCTCTGTATCCTCTGAATTTGAACAAAATAAACCGTCTAAAACATCATTACCAGCTTCTCTCATTTTTTGTCGAAGGACCTCCTCTTTTGGTAAAAAATCTGTTACTTTATACAAGGCCAGAGTAAGGTCTATAATACGCTCTTTTTTGATAAGCATTTGTTGAATTAAAGGAAGGAAATTAAGATTATTCTATTGTAGGATTCCAAACCATTTCTGAATAATACTGTAATTCTTGAAGCTCTGCAGAGCTTAATTCTCCTGATTTTTCTACGGCTTCCGTTATTAGGTTCTTGGAAACACTCAATTTCTCTCCGACTTGCAATTCTTTATCAGAGATACGCTTCTGTATGTAGTCCTCCATAAAGAGCTTATGCTCTCTTGAGAGATTTAATCCATCTACCTCTGCGGTATAATCCTTAATCGCTTTCCTAACAAGAGTGGTCACACTATCCCTTTTTTCAGCAATCTTTTCAATACTACCTTCTAGTTTTGGCGCAATGATCATGTCTCCCAAATTCTCAATTTGGGCTACTATTTTATCACCTATCAAGCCCGCATCCTGTTCTTCGTCCACTGTGCCAATGGACAAATTCTCTTCATATTGAGACACATTAATATCCTCTTCAAAACCTGACAAACTATCATTCCCAATGCTAGAAAACATATTAATCTTGTAATCAACAAGTTCTCCTGTACTATCTAAGTAAGCAAAAGTTGCTATTCCTACGATAATAAAAAGAGCAATTAAGAAAACAACGAAGCTCCCCCCATCTATTCTAAGCACTCGTAAACTTAAAGCCATATGTTTAATTTAATGATTAATTTTATGTTTTTTGATTTTAACTGATTTTAAAATTTTGTAAAGGGGGTCCTGTCCCGATGCCTATATTGATTACCACAATTACCGAAGTAAATCCTTTTGTCCCCAGTCCTCATGGACAGAATCCCAAAAGAACGGACAATATCGACAGCGGAACAAACGGACAAAAAAGAGACAACCCCCTCGTGAGAGGGAGTTGTCTTGCTAACATATCTTACATTTAGGAGTTCAATCTCCAAACATATATCTGTGTTTTAGTGTCTTAATAATTCATTAAATGTTTGAGCTAAAAATAAATCGATCTTAAATTACCTTAAACCAAAAAATCAAATTGTTATCTAAAATTTTTGAGAAACATTACTCTTAAAATTTTTATTTAATTAAAATATTACATTAATAACAAAAAAAATAAAAATATGGCAACCTGTAGATAACTCAAGTTAGAAAAAATCTACCAAGAAAAGGAGACCCGGCCTCATAGAGAGGCCGGGTCTCGAATCCCCTCACAACCCAAAAAATACAGTTCCGTCTCCGCCAATATAATAAATATTATCTTTATGAGTTCCACCCAGCGCTTCAATTAAGCCAGAAAACCCTGTATTGCCGCCATAAACAGCGATTCTCCCGCCCCCGCCAGCTCCGCCGACAGAACGGGCTTTACCGCCATTTGCCTGGATTTTATCTATACCAGAAAGACTATTAGCAATGATATAAACACTACCTCCGCTCCCTCCGCCCGTAGTAGGAATATTCATTCTTCCATGTTCTCCGTTAGCCCTCACTTCACCATCTAATTGAAAATTATTATTTACTTCAATAAAAATCTTTCCTCCGCCAGCACCATCAACTATACCAGATGATGAAATTGCTTTAGATCCAGAACCAAATTCTATTGGTTTTGTAGTAGAACCATAAATAGAACTCGTGCTATTCTTTCCACCAATTCCGCCATAACTTGCGCCTATATATTCTACTCCACCACAACCAGGTCCATCATCGTATGTTTGGTACCCCAAAAAATCAGCTGAAAAATATGAATTACTGTCTACATTAAGCCCATTTACTCGAACATCTAAATTAGCCACAATGCCTGAATTTATTAAAGAAAAACTATTAGCTCTTATATTAAAAACCTCTTTTACCTTACCCTTAAATAAAGAATTATTTATTGATATCTCCCCTGCCTGAATATTGGCGCCAGAAGAAAGGTTTACAGTTGTTGTACCAAATTCAAGCTCATCCAAGCCAGTCAAACTTTGCGTAAGCGCAAAGCTGCCACTACTATTCTGATTTTTAATAACTAATTTATCCTGAATATTGGAAAAATAGACCGTTCCAGTGCCACCTGTTTTCTTATTATACTCATTTCTCCCGCCAAAAGCCGTTATATCACCCACAAATTGGTTCTGGTTATAATAAAGAGCGACCTGCCCTCCAGCGCCCGGAATGCCTGTTCTATAGCCCTGACCGCCATTTGTTTCAATTTTTCCACTTCCTTTTATAATATCAGCTGTAATATAAATACTCCCAGCATCGCCTGCGTCAGAGGCAGGACAAAAACCAGTATTATCTAAACCCCTTTTACCATTAGCAGATATTGTTCCTAAAACTTCTAAAGTACCTGAAATTTCTAAAATTATTGCTCCCCCACCATCGCCAGCATGTCTTGTACCGGCACAACTTGAGCCTGGTGGAGAATAAATATCCTCCCCCGCAGAACCAAGCGTTGTAGGACTTGAGTAATTTCTTTTTATTTCTAAATAATCATAATACCCATTATTATCAGCGTTTATAAAGGAATTTGCTCCTATAACAAGCTTTTGAGCAATAATCTTTACACCTTTGAACCCTGTCAAATCAACATCTGAAAGCAAAAACAAGTTAGAATTATTTATGATTTCTAAATTTTTAAAACTATATTCCCCCGCAGAAAGCCAAATATCCTCTGAAATTGTGGTTGTAGCGTCAAAAGAATCAATAATACCATCCTCGTCCAAATCGCTGTAATTGTGCGGATTTTGCACTCCCGGAGTTGATATTTGGCTTGAAAAATCGCTTTTATTGTTGTCAGAATCAACATATTGCAAATAACCACTTAAATCCGGCTCTATTTTTCTTGCTAAGCTCTTGCCTACTTTAGCTGTATCTGCTGACTCCCCCTCCTTGACTATTGAATTTCCCCAGCCTAAGGCGTCAATTTTACAATTTTTAGCTTCAGTTATCGCTTGGGATAAGGTAGTGGTGTTAGTGGTGGCTATTTTAGGATTACAAGTAAAAAGCCCAATAGAACCGTCGCTGTCAAGAAAATTGCGGGTATCCGGGCTCCAATCCGGAATTGGCTCGCCAGGAACTGGATAATCACCAAAACCGATCAAATAGTAGGTTTCAGCACTAATAATGCTAGTAGTGCTAGTTG
>CAYNAD010000007.1:0-25610 GCA_964395215.1 uncultured Candidatus Saccharibacteria bacterium
AAAGATAATACAGGAGAAATAAATTCTATTACTTTAGAAAAATTTTCCAAATATTATAATAAAAAGCCGTATTTAAATGAAATCTCTTTTATCTTTTTCAGTGATGAGAGCCAGCTTTACCAGGCAGCAAAAAACAACATTATTGATGCTTTTTCTCCAATCAGCTTGTCTGAATACAAAGAGGTATATAAATTTAATGAATATAGTTTTGTATTACCAAGATATTACGCTCTATTCTTTAATTCCAAAGAGAAAGAACTGCTCACAAATGATGATGTGCGATTGGCTCTGAATTATGCCTCTGATAAAGAGGAAATTAAGAGAATAGTTCTGAATGATAAGGGCACGATTATTTCTTCTCCTTTTCTTCCAGAACTCTATCAGTTCCAATTACCAAACTCAAGCTCAACATTTGATTCAGAAAAGGCATTAACTCTTTTAAGAGAGGCAGGCCTTGAGGAACAAGATGGAGTATTGGTAAAAATAAAAGACGCAGAAACGATGAAGTTCTCAACTACCCTCCAGTCCGGCTCTCGGGGTAACGTGGTAAAATATCTACAGGAGTGTCTCTCTTCTCTTGATGATAATATTTATCCGGGAAAGGAAATAAGCGGATATTTCGGAGCCAAAACGAAAGATGCAGTAATTAGATTTCAACAAGAATATGCTGATGAAATTTTGAAACCATCTGGTCTTGCTGTCGGCAATGGCGTAGTCGGTCCCTCTACCAGAGCGAAATTAAATCAGGTATGTATTATCTCGCCTGCTGAAACTATTCCTTTGGAAATTACAATTACAACCAGCCAAGACCCAATGTTGAATAAGACCGCCGAGATTATCCAAGAGCAATGGCAGGCCATAGGCATAACCGTTGAAATAGAATCATTGCCTATCGCCGAGATAAAACAGGAAGTAATAAAAGAAAGAGATTATCATGTTTTGCTTTTTGGTCAAGTATTAGGCATTATTCCCGACCCCTTCCCTTTTTGGCATTCAAGCCAAAGAGTTTATCCGGGTTTAAATCTTTCTTATTTCAAAGACAGCGAAGTAGATAAACTACTTGAAAGCGCGAGAACAGAAATAGAAATATCGAAAAGAATTGAAGATTATACAGAGGCGCAAGATATTTTGCTTGAGCAAACACCAGCAATATTTTTATACAATCCCAACTATCTTTATTTAGCAGTAGATAAAATTAAAGGCATTGAACCCGGCTTGATTGCTGATTCCTGCCAAAGATTTACAGGAATTGAAAACTGGCATATCAAAACCAAAAGGGTTCTAAAATAATGGAATTTGATTTAACCAAATTGACTCCAGAAATCCGCGCCCTAAAAGATATGGGCAGTGTTTTATATGATAAGGATTGGAAAAAAACAGCAGATCCTGCCACAGAGCTCTACTATATGTATAGGGGTTTAAAAGAGAAAGATAATCTAAGATATGATATCACTGTTATCAATCCAATAATGTTAGGGGAAGAGTATAATAAGACAAAGGGTCACGCCCATGTATCAGATGGCGAAGAGACATATATTGTCCTAGAAGGAACAATTTTTTATCTAATACAGAAATTAGAAGAAGGAGAAGTTAAAGATATTTATGTTGTAGAAGCTGAACAGGGAGACAAAGTTATCGTTCCTCCTTTCTCTAGTCACTTTTCTATCAATCCTACTGATAAAGTGGTGAAAATGGCAAATTGGGTTGACAAAAGAGTCAAGGTAGACTATAAAGTAATACAAGACGGAAATGGCGCTTGCTATTTCTACACCACTCAAGGATGGATAAAAAATAAAAAATATACTCAAGTTCCTGATTTAAGGTTTGAAAAAACAGATTCCTCTATCATCACATAACAAAAAAGTGATACGGCTATAAATTTTATTTACTCTCTTTGTGAGCGCTTGCTTTCCATTTTCTATCTAATCAGCCGAGGTGGTGAAATTGGTAGACACGCACGGTTCAGAGCCGTGTGCCTCACGGCATGAGGGTTCAATTCCCTCCCTCGGCACTATCGCTCCCCGCCAAAGGCGGGCCAGCATAGGGCTGGCAAATCTCTCTCTTCCTCGACACAAAACAATTACTAATTTCTAATTTTTCTTATGAGGCTGGACCTCATTGAAAAATCAACAATCAATCTAAAATTAATTAAAATATATGATACAAAACATAAAATCAAACAACAAACCCGTTAGTCATGATGGCTTAAGAATAATCCCTCTTGGCGGACAAGAAGAAGTCGGTAGAAATATGACTGTTTTTGAATATCAAGACAGTATTGTTATAGTTGATATGGGCATCCAATTTCCTGAAGAGAATATGCCTGGCATTGATTATATCATACCCAATATTGATTATTTAAAGAATAAAAACAAAAAAATAAAAGCTGTTGTATTCACCCATGGCCATTTAGACCATATTGGCGCTGCACCTATTCTTTTAGAAAAACTCGGCTATCCCCTAATTGTCGGTAGACCTTTGACTCTGGCTTTGATTAAAGACAGGATGGAAGACCATAAAAAAGGTTCTTCCAAAAAACTTAAAACAATAGAAATAAAATCCATAAAAGAAAAAGTAAACCTTGGAAAATTCCAAATAGAGTTTTTTGAGGTAGAACATTCAATTATGGATTCTATGGGAGTTATTCTAAAGACCCCCTCAGCTACTGCCATACATATGGGCGATTGGACATATGGACCAGGCACTGACCCTCAAAAAACAGTATCCTATAGACACCTATCAATGCTTCCAAAGCCGACAGTACTCCTAGTAGAGAGTTTGGGCGCCACTAATAAAAAACCTTTATCAAATGAAGATGAGATGTGGAAAAATTTAAGAGAAATCTTGAGTAATGCTAAGGGCAGAATAATAATTGCTACTTTTTCCAGTCAGATAGAAAGGATCAATGGAATTATATCTTATGCTCAAAAGATAAACAAGAAAATAGCCCTAGATGGCTATAGTATGAAAAGAAACATTACCATCGCCAGAAAATTGGGTTACGTGAAGGCAGCGAAAGATGTTATAATTGATATAAAAAAAATTAATGATTATCCTGATAACAAAATTGTTGTCCTCTGTACTGGAGCTCAAGGCGAAGATAGGGCTGTACTTTCAAGAATCGTAAGTGGCAATCATAAAAATATTAAATTAAGAAAAAAAGATACTATTGTCTTCTCTTCTTCTGTCGTACCGGGCAATGAAAGAAGCGTCCAGCGATTAAAAGACAGTTTGTATCGCCAAAGCGACAATGTAATTCATAATGAAGTTATGAATATACATGTGAGCGGACATACTAATATTGATTCTATCAAGAAAGTGGTTAAAGAAATAAACCCGACATATATTTTGCCTGTTTATGCCAATCACTATTTTCTCAAAGAAGCAAAAAAAATAATATCTGAAGATAACTTTAAGGCAAATAATATTTTTATCTTGGACAATGGAAGTATTATAAACTTTGAAAAAGATAATCGTCCATATATTGAAAAACAAAAAGCAGACACCAGCTATGTTTTTATTGACGGTTTAGGAAAAACAAATCTGCAAGAAGTGGTTCTAAGAGACCGAAGAGCCCTATCAAACGATGGTATTTTTGTAATCATTGCTGTAGTTGACTCTAAAACAGGAAAAGTGGTGGGTTCACCTGACATAATATCCCGTGGCTTTATCCATTTAGACACTTCCAAGCAAATATTAAGAGATGCAAGGAAAAGTGCGGTTTCCATTGTTGAAAAAAGTACAGGCAAAGACAAGGTAGTCAATTGGAATTACATTAAAAATAATTTGAGGGAAAACTTAGGAGATTTCCTATTCCAAAAAACAAAAAAACGACCAATGATTCTGCCCGTCGTGATAGAAGTATAATCAACTTCTGTCGAAGTTTGACTTCGACACGCTCTAGTAATTAAAAATCAACGAGGCCCGTCCTCGTTGATTTTTATTCTCGGAATATTTTAGGATTATCATAAGCGAGTATAGCTGCCGAGAAATGCCCCGCGCAGGCCAAGTGGGCATGGCTCCCTGCCTTGGCGGGGAGAACGAGGCCGAGCGATGAGTAGCGATTTCCTCGCAGGGGAAATCGACTGCGTCATTTCGAGGCAACTATCCGAGCGAAATGATAAAAGTCTGCTGAAGTCAGACTTCAACACACTCTAGACAAGCGAAATGATAAAAGATTAATGTTCAATAGTATTTCTCAACTCCTTGATTTTTTCATCTAATAATTCTTTGCTAATAGCTTCCACAATAAGACGAACCAACGGCTCTGTGCCAGACATTCTTAGATTAAACCACCAATCAGAGTATTCAACTGTTAAACCGTCTAAATGAGAAATTTCTCCGTCTTTATAAATCCCTTCAAGCTCTTTCATCTTCTCTTCTTTATCCTCAATCTTAAAATTAATCTCTCCTGAACCGAAATACTTTGAAAACGGCTCAATCAATTGCTCCAAAGAATTTTTTTCTTGTTTTAAAATCTTCAATAGCCTGATCAAAGAGAATAAAGGGCTTTCAGAGTAAGAAAAATCCTGCCAAAAGAAGTGGCCTGACAATTCTCCGCCAAAAAAACAATCTTCTTTTCTCATTATTCGCTTCGCATTAGGATAACCAACTTGGGATTTTAAAATTTCTCCCCCAAGCTTTTTTATTTCCTCTCTCACCCCTCTACTTAACCGAGCATCAGAAACAATCTTTTTGTTTTCCATACCCAAAACAAAATGTTTGGCGAAAAGACCAATTAAATAATCGTTCTTGACTACCTCCCCCTTACTATTAAGAACTCCCAAACGATCTCCATCACCGTCAAAAATTACTCCTAAATCAAACTTTTCCTGACTCATTAATTCCTGAATCGGCTTAATAGCTTCTTTATCCAAAGGATTTGGTTCATGATTGGGGAAACTGCTATCTGGCTCCATAAAAAGACCCTTGTATCCAAAACCAAACTCATTGGCAAACTTTTCAAACTCAAGCCCTATCATACCATTGCCGCAATCAACAGCTATTTTAAAATTGCTTAGATCAACGCCCTGCAATTTTCCCTTAAGAAAAAAGACGTATTCATTGAGCATGTCTTTTTGTGTAAGTTTCCCACCCTCATTTTTTTGAAAATCTCCCTTCAAAACCAACTTCTTTATTGTGTCCATTACACCTACTTCTACCGGACCGACCACGTCTCTTAAAGAAAATTTTATTCCGTTGTATTGTTTTGGATTGTGAGAAGCGGTAATCATAACAGAGGCATCTGCTTTTAATTGCCAGTTGGCAAAATAGTTTAACGGGGTTGAGCAAAGCCCAATATCAATCACCTCTGCCCCACCCTCTATTAAAGCCTTAATCCCTACCTGCTTTAATGCTTCCGACGACTCTCTTATATCATAACCAATAACAATTTTGGGATTTTTCAGGTTATAAAAATCCTTTACAAATTCTAAAAAACCAAAACATATTTTATAAACCGCTTCTTCGTTAATCTGCTCGGGGTAAATCCCCCGTATATCGTATTTTTTAAAAATTGATTCATCCATACAATTTTATTTTAACTTATAGCTTACTTTTTTTCAATACAGCATTGACTATGCTATGTTAATATGCTAATTTCAATGTAATGAATGATTACGAATTAACCTGTTTAATATCTTCTGCCCTTGAAGAAAAAGAAAGAAACAATTTGGTAGAAGAAATAAAGACCTTAATAACCACTCCTGAAGGAGAAGTTATTAATCTTAGTCCCTTAAGCGAGGTTGATTTGGGTTATCCAATAAAAGATGAAATCAAGGCCTATATGCTGATTATTGATTTCAAGATAAGCAACGAAAAAATTGAAGAGCTTAAAAATGGCCTAAACGATAAAGAAGAACTCCTCCGGTTTTTTCTAATCAGAAAAGGTAAAAAACCAACAAGGACTGTACCTAAAAGGCAAATAGAGAATATTTCCAAAACAGAAACAGGTGAAGATCAAAAAATAAAATTAAAAGACATTGATAAAAAAATAGAAGAAATATTAAGCCCTTCGAGAGAGGTCTCGGAAGAGGAGACAAAAGAACCCGAAGGAAACGAACAAAATAATGAACTTAAATAAAACATTTTTGATTGGTAACCTAACTGCTGATCCTGAACTTAAAAACCTTACTTCAGGTCAAACTGTCTGTAGTTTTCGACTCGCCACCAACAGGGTTTGGACTGACAGAGAGAGTGGAGAAAAGAAACAAAAAGCTGAATTTCATAGCGTAGTCGCCTGGGGCAAACTAGCAACTCTTGTATCTCAATACTTAAATAAAGGAAGTTTAGTCTTGATTGAAGGCCGGCTCAATACTCGAACATGGGACGACCCTTCAGGAAATAAAAGATATAAGACAGAAATAATTGCTGAAAATGTCCAATTTGGACCAAAAGGATCAAGTATTACAACAACTAACGATAGTCCAGAAAAGAATAAATCTAACAAAGGAAAAAATCAAGAAGAGGAAATTCCTACTATTGAAGAAGGAGAAGACATTAATGTAGAGGAAATACCCTTTTAATAAATATGAACTGTCCTTTTTGTAAACAAAATGCAAGGGAAATAAATTTTAAGGATACAGGAACCCTTAAAAGATATATTACCGGTTTGGGGAAAATACGGGCTAGAAAAAGAACCGGTCTTTGTCGTTATCATCAAAGAAAAGTAGCTAAAGCAATAAAACAAGCCCGTCACTTGGGCTTACTTTCAGCTACTGAAAAGTAATAACAATATCACTCTACTAAACCTAAAAGCCCGCTTAGCGGGCTTTTAGGTTTAAGTTTCAACTTTAAAATTATCAGAATTATTTCTCTTCCATCTTTTGCAAAAGTTCTTTCTTAATTTCTTTTACTATTTTCGGATTATCTTTCAAAAATTGTTTAGCTCCAGGCATTCCCTGTCCTAACTTTATTTTCCCAAAATTAAACCAACTCCCGCTCTTTTTAATCACATTGTAAGCAACTCCGCCGTTAATTATATCTGCTGAATAAGAAATCCCCTCGTTATAATAAATATCAAACTCTGCAATTTTAAAAGGAGCGGCTACTTTGTTCTTAACAATCTTCGCCTTTATTCTTGAACCAATAATTTCATCTCCTTGTTTGATTTGAGCCCTCCTTCCGAGCCGAATTCTTACTGATGCATAGAACTTTAATGCAAGACCTCCCGGAGTCGTCTCTGGATTGCCAAAAGGAATACCGATTTTCATTCTTGTCTGATTCAAAAACACAACAAGAGTCTTTGACTTTGAAGCAATGCCTGAAAGTTTCCTTAAACCCTGACTCATTAATCTTGCCTGTAAACCAATCTGTAGAGCTCCCATTTCTCCTGCTATTTCTCTCCTTGGAGTAAGGGCGGCAACAGAATCTACAATGATAATATCTACTTGGTTAGAGCGAACTAAACTTTCGACAATTTGTAGTCCCTGTTCTCCAGAGTCGGGCTGGGAGATTAAAAGTTCATCTATATTTACTCCTATTTTTTCAGCATACTGAGGGTCTAAGGCATGTTCTGCGTCAATAAAAGCGGCAACTCCACCCCTTTTCTGGGCTTCAGCTGCACAATGTAGAGCTAGAGTGCTTTTGCCAGAACTTTCCGGACCAAATATCTCAATTACCCGACCTCGGGGAAGCCCACCTGTGCCAAGGGCGACATCTAAAAAGATAGAGCCAGTTGGAATAGAATCAACATTCACTGCTTCCACTTCCTTGAGCCGCATGATTGCACCCTCGCCGAATTCTTTCTTAATGTCATCTAGCGTTTCTTTTAAATCCTTATGTTCAATTTTTTTCTCTAGTGGTTTCTTAACCATATTTTATCAATGTTTATCAATGATTACTTTTATTCTATCACAACTCTTCCTTTATTTCATCATCTTTATCATCTTTATCATCTTCATTATCCTCGTTGTCCTCATTGTCTTCATTATCTTCATTATCTTCGTTGTCTTCGTTGCCCTCATTATCCTCGTTGTCCTCATTATCTTCATTATCTTCGTTGTCTTCATTATCCATCTCTGTTTGCCGAGCTTCGTCTACCTCTTGCTGTAGCTTTTCTGAGTCCTCTTTCTCCTCGTTATTTTCTTCCTCTATTGCCTGTTCGATTGTCTGTAAGACCTCTCTTGGCTTGGCCCCTTGCGCTGGACCAACTAACCCCCTATCTTCCATCATATCAAGTATTCGTGCTGCTCTGGCATAACCAATTCTTAATTTTCTCTGTAAAAAAGAAGCTGAGGCTTTACCTGATTCAATAATAATCTGCTTGGCTTCTTCATAAATCGGGTCTAAAGACTCTGATCCATTCACTACTGAAGAACCAAAGCTTTCCACCCTCTCCATTTCTGCCTCAATATTATCTCTCAAGCTGTCCACTTCATCAAGCCCTGCTTTTTTATTATTCTTATTTATAAAACGAACTACTCTCTGTATTTCTTTAGTGGAAACATAAGCACCTTGAACTCTCTTTGGTTTAGAAACGTCAGCTGAGACAAAAAGCGAATCTCCTCCACCTAAAAGTTTTTCTGCTCCACCACAATCAATAATAGTTCTTGAATCTATTTGTGAGGCAACCTGAAGGGCAATTCTAGCAGTAACATTGGCTTTAATGAGCCCAGTAATTACTTCAACTGACGGACGCTGTGTTGCTAAGATCAAATGGATTCCCACTGCTCTTGCTTTTTGAGCCAGTTTTACAATGCCTGCTTCCATATCTCTGCTCTTAGCAGCCATCAGATCAGCCAACTCATCAACAACAACAACAATATATGGCATTATTTTATCATCGTCTGATTGGACACTATTCTTCGTCAACCGCTCATTGTATTCAAAAATATTTCTTACTCCAATCTTGGATAAAATTTCAAATCTGTTTTCCATTTCATGAATTAACCACCTTAAAGCAATCAATGTCTTACCCACATCATACATTACCGGACACAAAAGATGAGGCAATTCCTTATATCCTGAAAACTCAACTCTCTTGGGATCAATCAAAACAAATCTTAACTGCTTGGGAGAATTACGGTAAAGTAAGCTCAACATAATAGTACTTAAAGCAATTGTCTTCCCACTTCCAGTGGCTCCTGCTACTAAAAGATGTGGCATTCTTGATAAGTCAGCATAAAATGGATCGCCAACCACATCCCTACCCATACTAAAAAGTAACCTTGATTTGTTTTCCAAAAACTCTGGTTTAGAAAACAATCCTTTTAAACGAACGATAGTCCGGGTCTTATTGGGGACTTCTAATCCTACCAATGATTTGCCAGGTATTGGCGCTTCAATCCTCAAAGGATGAGCAGCTAAGGCAAGCGCTAAATTATTATTTAAAGTAGTAATTTTCGAGAGCTTAACTCCTTCGGCTGGCTTAAATGTATATTGTGTAACCGTAGGTCCAATATTCGCACCAGACATTTCAACTGGAATATCAAAATTATCTAAGGTTCTTTTAATAATTTCCGAATTACTGCCCACATCTCCTGCTTCTGGACTACCGCTATCAGCGGATAATAATTTTAAGGGTGGTAAATTCCAACTCGCTTCTATAGATAACTTTTCTCCCCCCTCTCGACTCTCTGGCTTAAATGTCTTAGTTTCAATATTCTTGATCTCCTGCCTTTCACTTTTTTCTACATCCTTGACCTCTATTTTCTTTTGATGTTCTTCTACCTTGCTAACATTAAACTTAGGAGAAAAAACCTTGTGAATAAATGGCTTTTGCTGAGTTGTTTCTTCTTCATCTTCTTCCTCATAGTCATCCTCTTTTCTTTCTGGTTTTAAATAATACCAGAAAATAAAAATACTTATTAAAAGCAAAAAGCAAAAGAATATACCGGAAACCCAAAGTCCAAAAATCTTTATTAAAGGCCAAGCGAGAAGATTGCCTAGCCATCCGCCTGCTCCAGAATAGAAAAAATTAAATGTGAGATCAGGCAATTTAGATAAATCGAAAATTGCGAAAATTCCGCTTGTTCCGGCAAGAATAAAAAACATTGCCACAATGACAGACAGACGGCTTTTTATCTTAGAACTAAAATAGGAAAGTCCAGCCAATATAAATACTAATGGCAGAACAAGGTTTGCTTTGCCAAATAAAAAATTAAAGACCTTTACAAATCCCCTACCAGCCGCTCCAGCTAAATTGAAAAAAGAAAACAAAACAAAAAGAGCAATTAAAAACATTAATGCTCCCGAAATCCAGGGTTTTATTATAGAAGGCAAAATCTCTTGCCTTTGTCTTTTTTTTCTTTTGCTAAAAATCCCCGAAAACAGACCCTTCTTCTGTCTTTTATTAACTCTGCTCTTTGTTTTTCTTTTTTTCCTCCTTTTAGCAGTCATAATTTATCGCTTATAACTGATGATTAATCATTAATCATTCTTTTGCCATTATTCTTTCGTCCTACCACATCCTGCTTTATTTCTTTCCCTTATACCCCGTGCCAACTGGTATCAATTTGCCAATAATGACATTTTCTTTTAATCCTCTTAGACAATCCTCTTTTCCTGTGACAGAGGCGTTAATCAGAATCCTTGAGGTTTGTTCAAAAGAGGCGGCCGACAAAAAGCTCTCTGTTGTTAAAGATACTTTTGATATTCCTAAAAGCAAATCCTGAAAAACAACTATATTTTTATTCTCCTTTTTTAATTTTTGATTCTCTTCTAATATAACCGCTTTTTCTCTAACCTCTCCTACTGAAAATTTGCTGTCACCTTTGTCTTTAATTCTTGCTCGTGAAAACATCTGCCTTGCTATCACTTCTATATGTTTATCGTGAATATCAACGCCTTGAGAAGCATAAATTTTCTGCACTTCTCCGACAATATATTTAGCTGTCGTTTCTCTATCGGAAACCTTAAATAATTTCTTAGGGTCAATATTTCCCTCGCATAACCGCTGACCAACCTTCACTTCATCTCCTACTTTGACTAAAAGAATCCTTTTATTCGGAGCTTCATATTCTACAATCTCCGCCTTACCCTTACTCTTGCTAGCCGTATCACTCTTTTTAGTATTTTTCTTATCCTTATTCTTATTAGTTTTAATCTTTATTATATTATCCTTTATTGACATCACTTTACCATTACGCTTAGAAATTATTGATTCACCTTTAGGCTTTCTTCTTTCAAAAACTTCTTCTACTCTGGGCAAACCATGAGTAATATCTCCACCTGAAGCAACCCCTCCTGTATGAAAAGTTCTTAAAGTGAGCTGGGTGCCCGGTTCTCCTATCGCTTGAGCAGCTACAATCCCCACTGTTTCACCCAATTTCACTAATTTATTAGTGCCTAAATCCCAGCCATAGCATTTTTGACAAATACCATTTCTTGATTTACAACTTAAAGGCGAACGCACTTTTAATTCCTCTATTTTCGACTCATCAACTTGCTTTGCTTCGTCCCAACCAATAAGTTCACCCTTTTTCACAATTATTTTTCCTTCAATCTTAATGTCTTCCACAGCAACTCTGCCTACAATTTTAAAAATAAATTTCTGGCCCACTGCTTCTCCTTCCGCCTTAGTCATCATAACTCCATCCTTATCTTTACAATCCTCCTCTCTTACATAATAATCATGAGCAACATCAATCAATCTTCTAGTTAGATAGCCGGCAGTAGCAGTACGCAAAGCAGTATCTGCAGTTCCTTTTCTCGCTCCATGAGTGGATATAAAATATTCTAAAACACCAAAACCCTCTTTAAAAGAGCTCTTGGCTGGAAACTCCATTATTTCACCGGCTGGATTAATGACCAATCCCTTCATCCCTGCCATCTGTACGGGTTGAGACCAACTTCCCCTAGCTCCTGCATTGATAGAGGCAAAAACAATACCATCATGAGGCAAAGTATTTGGAACCAACTCCTGAATTTTAGCTTTAATTTTTTGCCAAATCTCGATTACTTGGGCTTTTCTTTCTTCTTCTGTTAGCAATCCTTTTTTAAAATAATCTTCAATCTTTTTAATCTCCAATTCTGCCTGTTTTAGCAAGCCCGCTTTTTCTTTTGGTACAATTAAATCCTCCATTCCCCAACTAAATCCAGAAAGAGTAGAGTATTCAAAACCAACCTTCTTAATCTTGTCCAAAGTATCAACCGATGTCTGATTGTCATAATCCTGAATTACATTTCTGGTAATGTTCTTAATTTTGGTAGAATTCATTGTTTCGTTTTGAAATGGAAAATCTTCAGGTAAAACCTCATTGAAAATAATTCTGCCAAGCGAAGTTTCAATAATCTTACCTTTGAGTAAAACCTTAATCTTTGCCCTAATATTAATAACCTTGGATTCAAAAGCCAAATGCGCTTCATCAGCTGAAGCAAATATCTTGCTTTCCCCTTTAGCTTTATCTTCTATCTCTGTGAGCCAATAACAGCCCAATATCATATCTTGTCTCGGGCTTACCACTGGCATTCCAGTAGCTGGTTTTAATAAGTTGTAGCCAGATAACACTCTCTCTCTTGTTTCTTTCTGTGCCTCATCAGACAACGGAACAAAAACAGCCATCTGATCTCCATCAAAATCAGCATTAAAGGCCTCACAAGCCAACGGATGAATTCTTATAGCCTCTCCTTCTACTAGTTTGGGCCTAAATGCTTGAATTCCCAAACGATGTAAGGTAGGCGCTCTATTAAGCATAACCACCTTATTTTGAATTATATTTTCCAATGCTTCCCAAACCTCTTCTTCTCCTCTTTCAATTAAATTAGATGCCTGTCTTACATTATATACTATCTCTTTTTCCAAAAGCTTAGCAGAAACAAATGGCTTAAAAAGCTCTAAAGCCATCTTTTTAGGCAAACCGCACTCGCTGAATCTCAAACTCGGGTCACCAACAATAACTGAACGGCCAGAGTAATCAACCCTTTTACCTAAAAGATTCTGACGAAATCTCCCCTGTTTACCTTTCAGCATGTCAGACAATGATTTCAAGAGCCGTGCCTGGCCCGTAGAAGCCATAGTTGTATGCCCACTTCTTGAACTATTATCAATTAAGGCGTCTACTGCTTCTTGAAGCATCCTTTTTTCATTTCTTAGAATAACCTCCGGCGCATTAATTTCTAAAAGATATTTCAAACGATTGTTACGATTGATAATCCTTCTATAAAGATCATTTAAATCAGAAGAAGCATATCTGCCTCCGTCTAATTGAACCATTGGTCGCAAAGCAGGAGGTAAAACCGGTAAAACAGTCACAATAAGCCATTCAGGTCTAATTTTTTCTTTCTCCATTTTCTCTAACAGATCCGCTCTTTTTAAAAGTTTAGATTTTATAACTCCATCTGCCTTGCTTATTTTCTCTTTAAGTTCTGTTATCATTTCTGTCAGTTTAAATCCTTGTAATATCTCTCTTAAAGCGCCTGCACCTGTGCCTGCGTTAAAAATCTGACCATATTTTAAAGAATAGTTCAAATACTCTATTTCAGAAAGAGCCTTAAATGGAACAATCTCCGCAAGATCTTTCTTAGCTCTGTCTCTAGCTTTTTTCAACGCCTTATTTTCTTTTAAAAGTTCTTTTTCGTTTGTCTTAGAAGATTTTTTATCCTTATATTTTAACTTTATGCTTTTTAATTTCTCTTTATACTCTTTCTCTATCTCAATTAATATCTTTTTCTTTTCTTTTTCATCTACGCTCACAATAATATATGCAGCGAAATAGACAACTTTTTCCAATTGCTGCGAAGATAATCCCAAAAGCGTTCCCACAATGGATGGAATCCCCCGTAGAAACCAAATGTGTGAGCAAGGGCTAGCAAGTTTTATGTGCCCCATTCTTTCTCGTCTCACGGCGGATTTGGTTGCTTCTACTCCGCATCTATCACAGACAATCCCTTTATACCTTATACCTCTATATTTCCCGCAATAGCATTGATAGTCCTTCTCTGGACCAAAAATCCGCTCACAAAACAAACCATCTTTTTCCGCCCTTTGAGTGCGGTAGTTTATGGTTTCTGCTTTGACTACTTCTCCGTGACTCCAAGAAAGGATTTCTTCAGGAGAAGCAACCTTTATCTTCATTGATTTTATATCTTCAACCCGCATGAGTTCCTGTCCCGCCCCCGACCTCTTAAAGAGATCGGGGGCGGAAACTAAATTAATTAATAATTCTTTTTTTCTTTTCCTTAATGATTATTGATTAATGATCAATCTAACAATTAAACAAAATAATTTCTTACTTCTTTATTTATTCCCTTGTTCCCTTGTTCCCTTGTTTAATTGTTTATTTGTTTAATTGTTATTTATTCTTCAACTCCACATTTAATCCGAGTGCTTTCAGCTCATTTATTAAAAGTGAAAATGATGCTGGAACATTGGGCCCCTGAATCTTCCTGCCTTTCAAGATCGCCTGATAAGTCGCTGCTCTGCCAGCCACATCATCGGATTTGATAGTAAGCATTTCCTGCAAAGAATGAGCCGCACCATAACCCTCTAACGCCCAGACCTCCATTTCACCAAATCTCTGTCCTCCGAATTGGGCTCTACCACCAAGTGGCTGTTGTGTAATCAGGGAATAAGGCCCGATTGACCTCATATGTATTTTATCTGCAACCATATGAATCAAACGCATTATATACATATAACCAACTGTCACTTTTACTGGGAATGGTTCTCCTGTCCTGCCATCATATAAGGTAATCTTACCGCCCTTTGATATACCCGCTTTTGCAAACTCTCGTTCTATATCCTCTTCTTTTGCACCTGATAAGGACGGAGTAACTGCTCTATAATTAAGCTTCTTTGCAGCCCAGCCGAGATGAGTTTCTAAAACCTGACCTAAATTCATACGAGAAACAACTCCTAAAGGATTTAGAATAACATCAACAGGTGTGCCGTCTTCCATAAAAGGCATTTCCTCTTTTGGTAAAACCTTCGCCACGATCCCCTTGTTGCCATGCCTGCCGGCAAGTTTATCTCCCACTGTTACTTTCCTCATTTGAGCAACCTCTACTTGATATCTTTTAATAACGCCGGGCTTTAACTTATGCCCCGCCTCTCTTGAAAACTCTTTTATTCTAATCACTCTGCCTTTTTTGCCATGTTCCATTAAAAGCGATGTATCTTTAACATTTTTTGCTTTTTCTCCAAAGATAGCCCATAAAAGTCGTTCTTCCGCAGTGAGCCCTGTCTCACCTTTGGGAGAAATTTTACCAACTAAAATATCGCTTGGCCCCACTTCCGCCCCTACTCTGATTATTCCTTCAGCATTAAGGTCTTTTAATTTTTCTTCAGATACATTTGGAATATCCGAAGTGGTAACTTCAGGTCCTAATTTTGTCTCCCGCACATCGCAGGCAAATGTTTCAATATGAACACTGGTTAAATATTCTTCTTCTAATAATCTTTCTGAAAGAATAATAGCATCCTCATAGTTATGACCTCTCCAAGAAAGAAAAGCTATCAAAAAATTCTGCCCGAGAGCCAATACGCCATTGTCAGAACCAGTAGGGTCGGCTATTATATCGTCTTTTTTAACCACATCACCCTTTTTTACAATCGGAGTATGGTGGAAATATGTACATTGGTTAGTAGCATCAAAATTTCGTAGTTTATAAACTCTTTCCTGATTTTTAAGTTTTGAATTTTTAGTTCCAATCCTTATTTCTCTGGCGTCAACTCCAACCACTATCCCATCTTCTATAGCTATAACCGCTTTTCCAGAATCCCTTACCACTCTCCCTTCTACGCCCGTAGAAACTAAAGGCGCTTCCGGTCTGATTAGGGGAACTGATTGCCTCTGCATATTAGAACCCATTAACGCTCTGTTAGCGTCATCATTTTGTAGAAAAGGAATCAAACTAGTGGCAGTGGAAATAAACTGTTCCGGAGCCACATCAACATAATCTATTTCATTTTTATTAACCATCTTTGGTTTTCCCTTTGCTCTGACTTCCACTTCTTTCTCAAAAATTACCCCCTTATCATCTGTTACAATTCCAGCATTGGAAATAATATATTCTTCTTCCTGAAAAGCATTTAAGTATTCTACCTTACTGGTAACTCTACCTTTATCAACTTTGAAATAAGGAGTTTCTATAAATCCATAAGGATTAACGCGGGCATACATTGATAAATGACCAACTAATCCAACGTTAGGCCCTTCTGGAGTTTGGATTGGACAAATTCTTCCATAATGAGAAGGTTGGACATCTCTCACCTGAAGCCCAGCTCTCTTTCTTGTTAATCCACCAGGTCCGCCAGAAGTGAGTCGCCTTTTATGCTCCAATTCAGCCAAGATATTTTCATTATCCATAAATTGGGAAAGCTGCGAAGAAGCGAAGAACCTCATCAATCCGGCCATAAACGGTCTGGGATTTATTATCCTTGCTGGAGAGAGTTCACTAACATCCAATGTACTCATTCTATCTTTACAAACCCTTTCCACCCGCATCAAACCAACTCTTAATCTATCATTTAAAAGTTCGGAAATAGTTCTTACCCTCCTGTTTCCTAAATGATCTATCTCGTCCTGCTTACTGCCCGGAGTAATATTGAGACGAATAATCTCTCTTAAAATAGCAACAATATCTTCTACTCTTAAAACTCTGTCTTCTGTTGTTATTTTGTCCTTATGAGCGTCAATATCCAATGATCTAGAACCCTTAGATAATCCCGACTTAGACAATTTCGGTAATCTCTGTAATGTTTTCCATCTACCGACTTTTGATAAATCATATCTTTCAAAATTGAAAAACATATTATCAATTAGTTCTTTGGCAGTATCAGGAGAAGCTAAATCTCCGGGTCTTAGCCGTCTATAAATTTCTACTAACGCTTCCGCTTGATTGTTTGTTGTATCTCTCCTTAATGTTTCTTCTATATATTCGTTTCCTGCTTTTAAGTCAGAAAACTGCTCTTTAATCTTTTCATCTGTATCAATGCCAAATGCTCTTAAAAGAGTAGTGGCAGGTACTCTTCTCCTGCGGTCAATCTTTACTCCTATAAATTTAGAAGCATCTGTTTCAAATTCAAGCCAACTTCCTCTACTTGGTATCATTCTGGCTCCAAAAAGCTTATTGCCCTTGAGCCGTCTCATAGTAAAAAATGCACCTGGAGAACGAAGCAATTGGGATATAACAACCCTTTCCACTCCATTGATAATAAAAGTTCCCCTATCTGTCATTAGGGGAAAATCACCAAAAAATACATCTTGAATTGACTCTTCTTTGGTTTTAAGATTTTTGAGTTTTACTGTTAGACGAAGAGGAGCAGCAAATGAATCCTCATTTCTTTTTGCTTCAAACTCATTAGTATAATTAGGCTCGCCTATTTCGTAATCTATAAACCAAAGCTCCAACCACTTAGCTGTATAATCGCGAATTGGAGACATTTCTTCTAAAAGTTCCTTAAAATCCCTTTCCCAAAACTCCTGCCAGCTGGCTTTCTGTACATCTAATAGATAAGGAAGATTAAGGCGAATTTTAGATTTAGAAAAATCTTTAATATGAGTAGGAGTCATAGAAGATAAAAGTTAAAGAGATTAGAGATTATATATGGAAGCGATGAGTACAACCGAATATTTAAACTTATTTTTGCCGTTTGACAAAAAAATACCTCCTTTTTCTAAAAGGCAAAACTTCTTTCTTTTCTTTTACAAGAAATAAATAATCAAGACAAAAATATAACTTACTAACATTGTACACAAAATAAAAATATTGTCAAATGAATTTTCAATTATTTGCTTCATTAAATCTTAGAAGGTATAATAGATGTGCCATGGGGGGCGTAAAGTGCCGATTCGGGTTTGTCAACCAGGAATCGAGGGGTGCAAATCCCCTGCCCTCCAGGGCTTTTGGGTTATCCACAAATAACTCTTGACAAAGTTCTCTATTTTGATATACTAACATCACTAGGTTGACAAACCCGGACCACAGCATTATGCGCGGTTCCCGAAAAGTCCGTTATTTTGACGGATTTTTCGTTTTTTCTTTTCTTTCTCTATATATTCCTTTTCTTCTCTTTCTCCACCCCCGACCTCTCCTTATTCCCTGCCCCCGATCTCATAAAGAGGTCGGGGGCGTTGAAGCCTGTCGAAGTCTGACTTCGACGCGCTCCAATTTTTTCACCGAAAAATAGAATTGACCTCATTTTTTCTTCATTTTTTCTTAAAAGATAGTTTAATAATAGATCTAACCTCATTCTTTCTCTCACTTTTTTATATTTAAAGAAAAGAAGTTTAATTTCGGTTCAATTTTTTTCTGCAACCTCCCTAAATGATTATCGTAAATACTTTTTCTTAGATTAAAACTGTAAGCATGTTTGAAGTGCCCATAATAAGAATTTATCATTGCTAAAATCTTTTTAGGATTGTCAGATTTATTAAATTCGCTCAAATTCGCGCAATTTGCGTTATACAATTTGTGTTTTAATCTTTTAACTACTTTTTGCCGAACCAAAGTGTAGCCTGGCTTGACAAAATACCCTAAAAAATCTATTCCATTATCCATTGGTTGTAGCTTTGTTTTAGAAGAATTAAGATTCAAAGCAAGATTGTTTTGCAAAAATTTATTAATAAGACCAATTAAAAATTTTAACTTTTCTTTACTTCGATTCAAAATAATAAAATCATCCACATAACGAACATAATATTTACAGTTTAAGGTTCTTTTCATAAATTGGTCTAATTCATTTAGGTATAAATTGGCAAAAAATTGAGAAGAATAATTACCAATGGGAAGTCCCTTATTGGGTTGAGCGTAAAACAAAGATTTTCGAGGAGGAATAAGCTTGAATAAAGCAAGATTTCCCTTAATAATATAGTTTTCAACTGGCTTATGGAAAATAATTATTTTTGCTAACCATAAAATATCTTCTTCCCAAGTTAGTGATTTGCCCTGTCTTAAACTAAGCTTCTTAAAAAGAGAATATAAAATGTTTTGGTCAATTGCCATAAAAAATCCAGAGATATCTAATTGCAGATAAAATGCTTCGCTCGTATTATTTTCCGTCACTTTTCTGATAAATTCCCTCAATCTCTTTATTGCTAAATGAGTTCCTTTCTTTTTACGGCAAGAATATGTGTCAAAAATAAACTCTTTTTCTCCTACATTCTCTACTTCGTTTATTAAAAGATGATGAACTATTCTATCTCTGAAAGATGCAGCAAAAATTTCTCTTGGAGATGGTTCGGTTACTACGAAACAAATTGAACGCCCCGGCTTATAGCTTTTTGTTTCAAGCTCTTTTTGAAGTTGGAAAAGATTCCTTTCTAAATTCCACTCAAACTTCAAAGCATTAACAGTTTTTCTTTTAGTTCTTCGGCAATCTAAGTATGCCTGATAAAGTTTTTCAAATGAAAATATTGCCTCACTCATAATTCTTTACCCTTTAAGAAGCCCATTTTAACCAACCGCCAATCATCTCGCCTATTTCTTTTATATCGTAGGTCTGAATATGGACAAATTGCCTTTTAGAAATTAAATTTATTTCTTGAGCCATTCTTAATCTGATTTTTAATTTGTCAAAAGTAGTGCTTAGCTCTAAAATCTTTGGATATTTTTCTTTATTAGGCAAAGTATTCGCTTCCAATACCAAATCTAAACATCGCCAGCTTAACTCCAAAATACTTTCTCCTATGGTATATTTATACTGCTTGGGAAAATTACTTACTCTCCCATATAAGCATTTTATCAGTTGATAGAGTTTATAGTATAAGGGAAGATGCTGATTACTCATAGATAAAAAGAATACTCCGCTAAGACCGAATAGTCTCTTTTGCTGACTAAAATCAACTTCCTGACGCAACGGACGGAAAAACCGTTGCCCTTATCGTTGTTGTTCCTATTGACACTCGCATTATTGTAATTCAAGTTGCGGTTCCAAGCATTTGTGTCGCTGTTCTGAGTAGCTGACCACAAGTTCGTGTTGTTGCCGATATTGTTGTAACTGCCATTGGTGTTCCTATAGCCAGCGGGGCTCGGAAACCGGGTAGTCGCGGGGCTACAAAATAATCTTTTGCACTTAGCTTTTCTCCGAGAATCTAATTTATGCTCTCCTTTAAGAGATTCTCTGACAGCCAATTGTTTCTATATTAGAAACAGACAAAAGCGCAGTAAATTTTAGTTGCTCTCTCTTGAAGCCCTTAGCGTTTCCACGCCGAGGTTCTCCAAAAATCTGGCGGAGTATTCTTAATTAATTGTTAAATTACAAATTTCCAAAAATTTCGGTCCGACGAATTCCAAAACCCAAATTATCTATTCCAAAGGAATAATCATATATTACTACCTGAGGCAACGGACGGAAAAACCGAAGCCCTTAACGTAGTTGAGCCTAACGACACTCGCAGCATTGTAACGCAAGCTGCGGTACCAAGCAAACGTGATGCTGAACTGAGTAGCTGACCACAAGCCCGTGCCGCCGCCGATATCGCCGCAACTGCCATTGGTGTTCCTATAGCCAGCGGGTAACCCTGTGAAGCCACTGGAGTTGTCTGCGCTAGTATTCGGTGTATTCCAATGTATTAGTCCTACTTCTTTCATTTTTCCACCAGCAACACTCTCCCCTCCTAAATAAGTTGTTAATTCCGTGTATTCAGCATCAGAAGGCAAATGCCAATCAGTTGGGCAAACGCCTTGTACTCCGCTTGGGTTAGTGTCGCTACTTGCCGCGCCCTGCATTGCTGCGGCCCAATCGTATAGGCGTCCGTAAGTGGCTTCATATGTTGCACAGTCATCGCTATAACACCAGTCACCACCATAGGCGCTCTGGTCATATGCTAAATTCTCTGCCATCCAACATTGATCTCCAATTTCAACAGTGCCGTATGTCTCGCTATCTCTTGGGTCAATGAAAGTATCTCCACAAAGCCACGGCGGAGCAACATATTTTTTGATTATAATATTACTATATGTCGTAATATTATCTCCTGGAGAATTGTATGCAAAAGCAATTTGATCATTGAATTGGAATTCAATAATATGAGGAGCAGCGACATTAACTATATGGGTAACTTCCCCCGTCCCTTCACATGACCAATTGGGAAAGAAAATAACATCATTTTCTCTAATCTCTGGACTTCTCTCTTCTCCATCGCAAGTCAAAGAAACAAAATCTATATCATCTATGGTTGCTTGGTCTGCTGGAGTAATTGTTAGGTCAGCAGTACCTATTGTATTAAAAGAAACCTTCCAATAATCACCAGCTTGAGGATGAGAATAAACATTTAGAATAGTAATCATAAAAGAAGGGTCAATGATAACAGGATATGCTCTTCTCAAATCATTGAGCCATTCCTTGTTAGGAACAATATTAATCTTGTTGTCTACAATCTCAATCTCTACATCCTCGCTTTTCTCTCCGTTTGCATCAATCATGAATGGTTTAGGGATATAGAATTGCTCTGTGTTGTTTTTATCAAAAAACCTCCAAATATCTTTGATTCTTCGAGGTCTAAGATTTTTTAAATTAATTGGGAATTCAAAGTTAGTTTGTTCGGATTTTTTACTTAGGATAATATCTTCCTTTATTCCCACAGAATTGCCTTGCTCGTCTTCTACAATAGAATACCTGAAGATATAATCACCAGAAGAGGCTTCGATACTATCTTCTGTTTTTTCCCAAACAATGTTTTCAAAAGGTATTTTAATACCAATGCCTACATCCTCTCGTTCAAAAACCATTATCTGTGGATCTTGCTGATAACCAAACTTAACATTAAAATCCTTAATGTCCTTAGTTACAAACATGGCTTCATCCGAAGCATCAGCTATAATGCTTATTGAAGGACTATCTAGAAACAATGCACAAAGAATCCCAGTTGCAATCAAAAGCAAAATCGCAATAACTCCAATTATTCGCATTCTCCCCAAATTCAAATTTTGATATTTAAAATCTACTATCATATATCAAATGAAGAAAATAAAGTGGATAGTATTCGCTTCATTTCTTATCCTCGCTAATTAAGAATCAAAAATTGTCTATTCTTCAATCAGGATTTCTTCCCCTTCTTCTTGCTCCTCAATCTCCTCAATCTCCGGCTCTGGTTCTGAACTGCCTCTTTTTAAACTCTGAAGTTTCTTCGCTATTTCCTGATTATTGGGATTAAGTTTAGCAACAATTTCTAACTCATCTATTGCCTGTTGAATTTGCCCCTGCTTTTCATAGGAAAGACCTAAAGCATAATGGGCATTAGAATAATAAGGATCTAAAGACACTGCTGTCCTGAATTGAACAATCGCTCTCTCTACTTCCCCTTCGTTATAATACAATCTCCCTAGATGGAACAAAACACTTGCTTCTCTTGGATTAACTGATAAAAGCCATTCAAGTTTTGAAATTGCTTCATCGGTGTTCTTCTCTTCTTCCAACATCAGGGCTAAATTGATATTAGCTAAAACAAAATCTCTTTTTTGCTCCACTGATTTATTAAATAACTCTCTAGCTTTCTCCTTGTCTCCCAAAAGCACATATAAGGAGGCAATATCATTATAAGTTCTTGGATTTTTAGGCTCTAGCTCTGATTCAGTGTTCAGAGCCGCAATCGCCATATTAACAAACTGCTCTTTGCTTTCTGCTATTCCTGCTATATTTTGATAAAGCTCTGCGAGGTTCTGCCAAGCGTTAGATTGCGTAGCACTGATTAAAACCGCATTCTCACCAAAAAGCCGTGCCAATCTCAAATCATTGAGCATAACCGTCTGATCGTCTCCCTCTCCAAGCTTTGCTAACTCTTCTTGGGTCTTTGCCAAATACACCTTAGAAAGCACTATTTGATATCTTGACTGATTAGGATTAAGTTCAACTGCTTTGTGTAAAATCTGGACTTTCTGGTCAAGTTCTGGAGTATTTAATGCCTGAACATATTTAACATCTGCCAAGTAAAGCTTTACACCAAAAAAACAAAGCACTATGAAAACTAAGGATAAGATAATAACAACTGTTTCAAGAAGTAAAGCCATTTCCACATAATCTCTCAATTTAAATTTTATAATTTTCACAATGCCCTTTTCTCCTTCATCTCTTGCTTTAGCATTTTTCCAACCCATACCAAGAGCCAGAAAAAGCCAAAACAGAAATCCGAGAACAATTGTTTGATAATGCAGAAATTGCATTAAAACCAAAACAGAAAACAAGATTATGAAAAAGGCGCTTCCAAAATCAATTTTTTTCTTCCGTAAATTCAAACGCCCGTCTCCAGAAGAAAGATTGACCAAGAGAAAAGTGCCGAGTATTGTTAAGAAAGCAAAAAAGCCAAGAAATCCCATTGTGGCTAAAATTTCGGATGCCTGATTTCCCGACCTATCAAAACCTATTGCCCACAATACGCCCCTATTCATCTCAACTGGTTTGTATTTAGCATAATCATAATAATAAGTGCCAGGCCCTGTGCCTATTGCCATATTCTTAAAATTAGCAGTTGCGCTTCTGCCCGCCACTCCCCATGACTCATTTTGCGACAAAGATCTCTCTGGAATAAAACCAGAAGAAGAATTCAAGACAAAATTAGGAAAACTACCTGCTATTGACCTAAAATTAAGAATCAAAAACATTAGAGAAACGATAATAATACCTATTGGCAGAATTAATTTATGAACATCATTTTTAAGAATTCTTCTCTTTAACATAAACCCGGCCATCAAAACTAATCCGATTATCAGAATAATCCAGGCAGTGATGAAGTCAGCAATAATTAATAAAAGACCTGCTAAAAAGAGATATATCCCTGCTATTATATTCCATCTCTTTTCTTTGTTCTTTTTCTCTTCTCCACTCCCAATCCATTTCAGTCCTCCGAGGATAATGAACACAGCTAGGAGCGAAGTTATCGCCAAAAAGATTGCAAGCCCTTCGATGTTTAAAGCAATCGGACTCACTCGTAAGGCAAAATTATTGATTACTGCTCTAATACCCTTCCCAGCTGAAGCAATCTTTGTCCAAACCATAAACAAACCGAAATAAGAGAAGAATATTGCCACAAAACCAGAACAAAGCAGAGATTTAATAATCCCCGGAACCGTTATCACTCCTTCTGATTTTTTATCTTTTGCACTTACATTTTTATTTTCAGAACTTGAACCACTGGATTTAAGATTATTAGCAACTACAAAATAAAAAATCGCAAAACTTATTATAGAAATCAAGCCATTGCCAAATCTTCCGTAATAACCAAAAAGCCCAGAAGTTTTATCTATAGAAAAACCAAAAGAAATTGCAGCGATCAAGACAAAGGCAAGTACTGCGTAATCTATTATGGAATGGCAGATTTTAAACTCTTTGTCCTTAATTATCATTTTCAGAAACCAAACTAATAAAGACAAACCTGCCATAAATGATAAAAGATAGAGTTTATTAAACTCTAAAACCTCAAAAGTGAAAGGCAGGAAAAAGACAGGAACAAGGAACACAGTTGCGTATAACAGGACTCGTAAAATTTTGCTAAGCATATTTTTCCGCCCCGCCACCACCCGTTCTCTCTATCAAAAAGGAGGGATAGCGAGAATTAAATTAATTAATGACTAATAATAATGAATTATAATCGACAATCGATAAATAATCAATGATTTCTCCTCAAGGCCGAGTCTCGTCTTCCTTATTCCTATCTCCTGTCTGCCTGCTCTTTTCAGCAATTTAGAACCACGCTTAAGTTTCTTTGCAATAAGGACTAGCGTCATCTATTAGAAACTTGTTAGTATCATCAAATCGTTCTACTGTTTAAAATTCAGAAGAAGAAAACGGCTGGCTTATTTTTTCTTTTGCCCAGCTGAAATATGAGCCAAAGATATCGGCGGTTTCTTGGAAAACTCCTTTTTGGTAAGTCGAGACTCCCTTGTCTTCACTGAAAAAGTAATAAGTAAAAGCCAAGTTGATATCTGCAAAACTATGATCAAGTGCCTTAGCTATGGGCTGGAAAACTCCAGCGACCCCAGTGTCAAAAACATCAAACTGCTTATATCTACTTGGTAGTATTTGTTGCCAAAAAGCGAAAGAAGATAATAAAACTAAAAAAGCAAGTCCAGTAACAATCGTAAATTTAAAACCAGAGGCCTTTTGAGCTACGGCAGATGTTTCTGTTAAGGGATCTGCTTCTGAAGATAAAATACTCTTTTCGGTTAATGACTTATCTATTTCTCTTTCTGGCAGTTGCTTTTGTTCTTCCCTTTTGAGTGCGATTAGATTACCGCCTTTTTTTATTATCTTATCATTTAAATCCTCTCTGTATTCGTTCATTGAGAGAACATAATTTTCTACCCATTCTTTTTTGGTTGCCCAATTTCTGCCGAGCTTTACTGATTTCAATTTGCCTTGTCTAGCTCGTAAACTTAAATAGTCCTGCGAATGGGGACAGAATTCAGTCGCTTTAGCAAGAGAAATGTATTCTTCCTTGCCCTCCATTTTATTTTTTTCAAGTTCCTCCTCTGGCATAAAATTAATTACGATTATTAATCATTCTAAATCCCCGCCCCCGTCATCCCTGGAACGGGCGAAAAAATCAATCCGATATAAATATTGCTATCCGATACAATATCTTATACCTATATATACTTATTTTCCCAGAAATAAAAAACCGGTCAAGCCGGCGATGGGGATAACTTTCAGTCGTTGAGCATCCACCCCCAATCTCCCAAAAACAGAGAATAGCGGAATAAAAAGAACGGGAGCGGAGTAAATAGAGAGATCG
>CAYNAD010000008.1:0-23526 GCA_964395215.1 uncultured Candidatus Saccharibacteria bacterium
TAATGGTTTTCCAGCGGTTATGTGTACTTCTGTTAATGAAGTAATTGTTCATCAGATACCTTCTGATTATGCTTTAAAAAATGGAGATATTCTATCTCTGGATTTAGGTCTTATTCATAATGGTTATTATTCTGATATGGCAATAACCGTTCCAGTGGGCGAAATTTCAAGAGAAGTTCAAGTTTTGATAAGGGCGGTAAAAAAATCTTTAAATATTGGGATAAAAAAAGCAAGACCGGGTAATACAATAGGGGATATTGGAAATACAATTCAAAGATATTTAGAAAAAAGAGGACTTAATGTTGTAAAAGAGCTTTGTGGTCATGGGATTGGTAAAGATCTTCACGAAGATCCGGAAGTTCCGAATTATGGCAAGCGAAAAAAGGGGGAGGTTCTGAAACAAGGAATGGTTTTATGTCTTGAGCCAATGGCTTCCTTGGGTAAAGCAAAAATAAAAAAAGCTAGCGATGGTTTTGGCTTTAAAACAATCGATGATTCTCTTTCGGCTCACTCTGAGCATATGATTGCGATTACTCAAAATGGATCTCGCGTATTGACAGAGACGTAAATAAGTGCTATGTTATTTACAGTTAAGATAAGAGGCAATGCCTTTTACTTTTAATAATTGAACAAGGAGTGATTTATCATGTCTGGAGGAGTAGTTTTTGGATTGTGTTTCATGTGGTGTTGTTTTGGGTTTTTCGCCCTTATGCGCTACAGGGGCTTAATCGTAGAAATTCTTAAGGATCCAGAATCTAGGGCTAAAAAGTATCCTCAAGGATACAATGAGGACGAAAAATGGCATTGGATTCTCGTTATAGCTGGGCTAATTAGCTTCTTGGGGGTTGTTATCACGTGCGGTGGCGGTCATACTGTTATCCGCATTCCTAAAGCCCTCAAAGATTTTAAGCTATAACAAAGGAATCGGAGGTGATAGCTGTGAATCTGGATAGATTTTTGGATGCGTTGGCGTGGCCTATGGCAAAACTACTTGAGAGAAGGGAGGATGTTTTACCCTTTGATGGAGTAGATTATGTCATTGGTTTCGGTATAGGAATGAGAGCGAGGGGTAAACCAAGCTTGCTTTCAGAAGGAGTGGCTCGGCGCTGTGCCGAACTTTATAAGGCGGGATTGGCGAAAAAGATTATTTTCGCCGGCGGTCTTTATGAAGGCGATGTCACCGAAGCTCAGGCGATGAAAGATATCGCTTGTACAGCGGGAGTGCCAGGAGAGAAAATCCTTATTGAGGAATTTTCTCGAAACACTTATCAAAATGCCGTCCACGTTTTGAGCCTAATGAGACGAGGAAATCTTGCAAGGGAAGGATTGACAGTGGCCGTAGTGGGACAGAATATTCATGCGGGTCGCTGTTGCTATTCTTTCAAGAAAGAAGCTCCTCCAAGCTGGAAGATTTTTCTCAAGAAGGCCTACTCGGAATACGATCCAGAGTGCACGAGTCGGCGACTTACTTCCCAATGGAGATTCGTGTTTTGGGAAATCGTTTGGACAATCTTGTTCAAACTCAAGCCCCTCAGAACTCTCATCTTCTAGCGGTAGAAGATGAGAAAAACGCAAGAGCGGTGCCAGATTATTGGTGCCGCCTTTCTTTTTTGCAAAGTGCGGGAAGTCGGATTTACCTCTTGTGGAGTGTTGACGGGCTATAACAAAAGAGTATAAGCTATAAATAGCACACAGACAATTGCGTAGTTAAATACCTCAAGTTTTGGCTCACTCGGAAAGAAACGGATAAATAAGAGAGGAGGACCAATGATTACAAGGGCGACCAATTTGAAGTTGATGATATTGGCTATTGCCAGTATTGTGGGCATGATGAGTTTCTATGTTCATCACAAGCTCTATATATCTGTGGCAGTTGCGGGAGCAGTCTTGTTGATTTCGCTCCTAAGATATCTGTTCATTCGTAGAGATAGAGAGACATTTTTTCTCAAGTTCTTTTGTCTCCTATTCTATGGTGGCATAGTGGGATTCCTAGGCACGCCTGCATTAATAGCCCTATGGACTCATCACCTTTGGAGGGAGTTTATTTGCCTATGTGTAGTGCTCGTATCTGCTACTCTCACTTTTCGAGGGAAAGATGTGAGTGCAGACATTCGGCTGATAAGTAATCTTTTCGATCTCCGGGCGTGAAGTATTGCGTCCGGTTTCTTTTTTTTATTGATAAAAAAGTGGAAGCGCAACTGGTGGAAGTCCGACTTCCACCAGTTCTTTTTGTTTGGTATAATAAGTTAAATTATGTAATAGTAAAATTATGAAACAATTAGAATTTGTAAATAACGAAATATATCATATCTATAATAGGGGAGTAGAAAAACGAAAAATATTTTTAGATAAAAAAGATTATTTTCGTTTTATCCACAATCTTTTTGAATTTAACGATATTGCCCCAGCACAAAATAGGCGCTCTTCAAGGCAACCAGCAGAAGGGCAACTGGTGGAAGTCGGACTTCCACCAGTTAGAAAACCGAGAGAGTTGTTGGTAAATATTTTAGCTTTTTGTCTAATGCCTAATCATTTTCATCTGCTTGTAATTCAAAAGAAAGATAAAGGCATTACCGATTTTATGAGAAAAATAGGCACAGGATATACTAATTATTTTAATACTAAATACGATAGGGTGGGGCACTTATTTCAAGGGAATTTTAGAGCCAAGATAGTCCAAAAAGATGAATATTTTCTTCATCTTGTTAATTATATTCATCTTAATCCCGTAGAAATTATTCGACCAAGATGGAAAGATGGGGTAATAGGCAATTTGGGAGAGGTTAAGAGTTTTTTAGAAGATTATAGATGGAGTAGTCTTTTAGATTATATTGAAAAAAAGAATTTTCCTTCGGTTACTCAAAGAAATTTTTTACTGAATTTTTTTAACGATATTCAGGATTACAAAGAAGAATTTTTTGATTGGTCTCAAAAATTTAATTTAGAAGAAATTCGGGAGTTAATAATTGAATAAAATCGAGAAAGAAAGACAGAACAAAAATAAAAATAGGGTACAACGGTGGAGATCGGCACAATGGTGGAAGTCGGACTTCCACCATTTACTTTCACTAATTATTGTTTTGTTTTTTAGAAAATATTTGATATAATAGAATAATACTTAATTTATTTATTATGAAACTTTCAATTGTTTTCCCTGCCTACAATGAAGAAAAAAGGATTCCTAAAACTCTTCGTCTAACTTATGATTATTTAAAAAAACAGGACTATCAATCAGAAATTTTGGTTGTTAACGACGGGTCTAAAGATGGGACTGCCCAAGCAGTAAATGATTTAAAAACAGAAATTCCTATTTTAAGATTAATTGATAATAAAGAGAATAAAGGAAAGGGTGGTGTGGTTAAACAAGGAATGCTTGAAGCGAGGGGAGAGTATCGGCTTTTTTCTGATTCTGATAATTCTACTTCTGTTGACCAAGTAGAAAATATTTGGCCCTGGATTGAAAAAGGTTTTGATATTGTAATAGGCTCCAGAGATGTAAAGGGAGCTAAATTAGATCCACCTCAACCGTTTATAAGGAAAGTTCTTTTTGGAGATAGTTTCAAACTTTTAAGAAAAATCATTATTGGTCTTTGGGGTATACAAGATACGCAATGCGGATTTAAGTGCTTTTCAGCTAAGTCGGCAGAAGATATATTTTCTAAAACAACTAAAGATGGCTTTATTTTTGATGTAGAGGTTTTCATCTTAGCAAAGAAGTTAAAATATAATATCAAAGAAATTCCTGTTAATTGGAAAAACGACGCAGAAAGTAAGGTAAAGCTAAAGAATATTTTCAAGATGCTTTTTGATATGCTTAAATTAAGAAAAGATTTAATTTTAGGCCGGTATGCCAAAATCAAAAAAACAAATTAAAAAAGAGATAGAGAGCAAGGCGTTTCCTTCAGAACTCCGTTTTGCTTTGATTTCAGGTGATTGGGTGGTTATTGCCACTGGCAGAGCGAAAAGGCCAGAGAGTTTTAAAAAGGAACAGAGGATAATTAAAGCAATACCTAAAAAAGATTGTTTTTTTTGCAATATCCAAACTCAATTGCCTCCGCTTTTAATTTCCAGAAATGGGAAGATTAAAAACTATGCTTATGATGATGAGGATAGGAATAAGTTAAAGATTCCCAAGGATTGGACCACTATTGTTATCCCTAATAAGTATCCTGCTTTTATTCCAAAGGACGGGTTAAATATTAGAAAAAAGGGATTACATCGGCTAATGAATGCCTATGGCATGGCTGAAATAGTGGTGACTAGAGATCATAAAAAACAAATTGCTGAATTTAATTTAGAGCAGATAAAGGAGCTTTTAGATGTTTATCAGGATAGGTATCTTGATTTAATGAGGGAGCCGAAGATAAATTATATTTCTATATTTCACAACCACGGAGTAGAGGCAGGGGCTTCTGTCGCTCATCCTCATTCCCAGATTATAGCAACTCCAGTTTTAGACCCTAAGATTAAGAGAAGTTTGGAAGGTTCCAAAAATTATTTTAAGCACAATAAAAAGTGCGGTCATTGCTTAATGAATGAATGGGACAAGAAGAATAAGGAGCGTGTTATTTTTGAGAATAAAGAATTTTTAGTTGTTTGTCCCTTTGCCTCCAGTTCTGCTTTTCAAATATCTATTAGTCCTAAAAAACATTTGCCATATTTTGAAAGAATTAGTGATAAGCAAAAAGGATATTTAGCAGAAGCGTTTTTTGTAGCAATGAGAAAGTTAAATAAGGGATTAGATGATCCTGCGTATAATTTTTATTTACACACTGCTCCCTGTGATGGTAGAAATCATGATTATTATCATTGGCATTGGGTAATTGCGCCCAAGACATCTATTATGGCTGGGTTTGAGCTCTGCACAGGTATTGAGATTTCTACAATTGAACCGGAAAAAGCGGCAGAATATTTAAAAAAGCAGACGATATGAATCCCTTGATTATAGCAAATTGGAAGTGTAATCCAGGAACTCTTAAAAAAGCAGAACAACTTTTTTCAGAGATTAAAAAAGGTTTGCCTAAGAAATTAAAAGCAAAGCTAGTGGTTTGCCCTCCTTTTATTTATTTAAAAGATTTATCAGGTAGGGGATTAGAAATCGGGGCGCAGGATTGTTTTTCCGAAGAGGGGGCCTTTACAGGTCAAATTTCTGTTTCAATGCTTAAGAATTTGGGATGCAAATATGTGATAGTGGGGCATAGCGAAAAAAGGGCAGTAGGAGAGAAAGACAAGATGATTAATCTTAAATTGAAAACTTGTCTTGAAAAACATCTTATCCCTATTCTTTGTATTGGAGAAACATCAAAGCAAGAAAAAAAGAACCAAACCTCAAGAGTATTAAGAGAACAACTTAGAAAAGGCCTAAAGGGTATTTCTAAAAAGGATATTGAAAAAATAATTATTGCCTATGAGCCGATATGGGCTATTGGCACAGGAAGGGCTTGTGACCCTGAAATAGCAAAAGTGTCTAAAATAATGATTAAGAAACATCTTAGAGAGCTTTATAAAACTGTTAAAGTTAAGATACTTTATGGAGGGAGCGTTAATTCTAAGAATGCTTTAGTATACATAAAGGCAGGAATGGAAGGATATATTATAGGAGGAATGTCTTTGAAACCCAAGGAGTTCATTGCTATCTTAAATAATTTTTGTTAGTATCAAATAATGGAAAATAAGCTTTGCCAAGGTAATTTTTTTAATCCGACTAAAGGAGATCTCTCTTTTGATGAAATGTTAGACGAGATTTTTTTGTATATTGAAGAGGATCCAAAGTATAATTATGAAATAATTGTAGGATGCGATTCATCTTCTTCAGAAGAGCCGTCTTTTCCTATCGCTATTGTCGTTTTAAAGAAAGGGGCAGGAGGAAGATTCTTCCTTAGAAAAGTGAAATATAACAAGCGTAAGTTCTATAATTTACATGAAAGAATTTTAGAAGAAGTTTTGCTTTCTTGTCGTTTGGCATTAGAATTGCGGGATGCAATCAATAAGAGAACAACTAAAATGCCAAGTTCTTTAAACTATAAATTTGAATATATTCATGCTGATGTTGGGGCTAATGGCGCAACAAAAGATATGATAAAAGAAATAGTAGGGCTCATTAAAGGTAATGGCTTTGAAGCAAAAATAAAACCAGAGGCCTATGTCGCCTCAATTGTAGCAGACAGGTTTAGTTAAAAAGATTTTAAATATTTTAAATGATTTCAGCTCAATTACGCAAGGCTTTTCTCGATTTTTTTGAAGAAAAAGGGCACACAATTGTTCCTTCTTCTTCTTTAATAACTGACGACTCGTCAGTTCTTTTTACTACTGCCGGAATGCAACAATTTAAGCCGTATTTTTTAGGCAAGGAATCTCCTTATGGCAAAAGGGCTTGCAGTGTCCAGAAATGCTTAAGAACTTCTGATATAGATGAGGTAGGCGATGAAAGCCATCTTACTTTCTTTGAAATGCTTGGTAATTTTAGTTTTGACGACTATTCCAAAAAAGAAGCAATCGAGTGGGCTATTGAGTTTTTAAAAGAAAAATGCGGATTGGATGAGGGAAAATTATGGTTCACTTATTTTGAAGAGGACGAAGAGTCAAAACAAATTCTTTTGGATTTAGATATTCCAGAAGCTAAAATTTTTAGTTTTAATAAAAAGGATAATTTTTGGGGTCCAACAGGAAATGAAGGACCCTGTGGTCCCACGGTTGAAATTCATTATGACTTAACAGGTAAGGCCTGCTCTGCTGATTGTAAACCCAATTGTGAGTGCGGGCGCTTTATAGAACTTTGGAACTTGGTTTTCAATGAGTTTTATCAGGATGACAAAGGGAAATTAAGCCCTTCAAAGCAAAAAGGAATTGATACTGGGCTTGGACTTGAAAGATTATTAGCTGTTATGCAGAAAAAAAACTCTGTTTTTGAAACTGACTTGTTTGAGCACCTTGGAAGCTCAAGGATTTCAGCTGACCATATTAAATCAGTTGTTTTTTTAGCAACAGAAGGAATTATACCGGAGAAAATAGGCAGGGGGTATATTCTAAGACGGCTTTTAAGAAAAGCAATTAGAGAAAAAGGGGACTTAATTGATTTAGCCAAGAAAGTAATAGAAATGTATAAAGATATCTATCCAGAAGTTAAAGAAAAAGAGGCAGATATTTTGACTGTTATTCAGAAAGAAAAAGAAAGTTTTGGAAAAGCTTTGGAAGCAGGGAAAAAAGAGTATAATAAAATAAAGGGAGCGATCACCGGCGCCTCGGCTTTTGAACTTTATTCAACCTATAGCATACCCTTGGAAACAACTATTGCCTGGGCAGAAGGAGACGAAAAAGAGATCAAAAATATTGAAGAGTTTTATGAGCTTGAAAAAAAACATAAAGAGATTTCTCGGGCAGGAGCAGAAAAGAAGTTTGGCGGATTAGGCAAGGAAACAGATAGTATTGAAGCAATTAAGTTACATACTGCGACTCATCTTTTGCATTCTGCATTGCGCCAGATATTAGGGGACGAGGTTCAGCAAATGGGTTCAGATATTAATTCAGAACGGTTAAGATTTGATTTTTCTTTTGGAAGGAAACTTACAAATGAAGAGATCGAGAAAGCGGAGGATTTAGTTAACGAGAAAATTAAACAAGACTTGGAAATTAAAAAACAGGAGATGGAGCTAAAGCAAGCAGTCAAAAGCGGTGCTTTGTCATTTTTCAAAGAAAAGTATCCAGACAATGTCAGTGTTTATGCTATTAATAATTTTTCTAAAGAGATTTGCGCTGGTCCTCATGCCAAACGAACAGGCGAACTTGGAGATTTTAAAATCTTAAAAGAAAAATCCTCTAGTGCTGGCGTTAGAAGAATAAAGGCAATTTTAAAATAATTAAATTATATTTATGGCTAAGACGAAAATATATGACATTGTGCCTCCGGAAAAAAGGTCTCAATATTTGAAAAATCTAAAATTAGAAGATAGGAAAGCTGTAGCTGAAAGAAAGCCCTCTCCACCCCCTGTTTCTGAGCGATTTTCAAAAAAGAATATTTTTTTAGGTATAGCAGGGATTATTTTAGTCTTGATTATTTATTGGAGTTTTTCTGTTGCTCATAGTCTTGTTATTGAAATCTGGCCTAGTGTTTTTCCTGTGAACTTTACTGCTTCTGTTTCTTTTTCTACAGGACAAACAGATTTTGACTTAGCCGAGATAGAGCTTATAAATCCGGTTTTGCCAGCAGAGTTTTTAGAGATGGAGAAAACATTTAACAGGGAGTTTCCTGCTTCAGCGTCAGAAGTAGATGAAAAGGCAACCGGTGTGATTAGGGTTTCTAATAAGGCATCAAGGAATATTACTTTAGTAGAGGGCACAAGATTTCTTTCTTCAAGCGCGCCAACCCGCCAATTCCATACTCTAAAAAGAATTATTGTGCCAGCTGGTGGCAATATAGATGTTCCGGTTATTGCCAGCGAAGCTGGTGAAGAGTACGATATTGAGCCCTGCAGTTTTTCTATTCCTGGTTTAAGAAATTATTCTCCGCCTCAACTTTATTATGATGTTGTTGGTAAATCATCGAAAAAAATGACTGGAGGCAGCACCGAGGCAATTAAAAAAATTAGACAGGAGGATGTGAATAGTGCCAGCAGTCAAATACTTGAGATGGCGGAGCAAGAAGCAATTAATTTAATGAAAGAACAAGCAGGTGACGGTTATAGGATATTAGACAAATCAGTTGAAATAGAGGTTTTACATGAGGGTTTACTTGATGCGGTTGCTGGACAACAGATAGAGAATTTTAATTATCAGATCACTATTAAGGTAACTACTTTAGTTGTTAAGAGTGAATCTTTAGAGAAATTAGCGCAAAAATATATATTGGCAAGTGTGCCAGCAAACAAGAGTTTTCAAGAAGATAGTTTTAAAATAGAATTTCTTCCCAGCACATTCACGTCCGTAACAGATGAGCAAGGGCAAACGATTATTTCAGCAGATATCTCTATATCCAGCAGTATTTATAGTCGGATTGACATTCAGTCTCTGAAAGAGATTGCTAAAAGTAGAAATAAGAAAAATATTTCAAGATATGTAATTGAGGTTTATCCAGAAGTCAGGAAGCGTCCTAGGATTTTATTCAGTCCCTTTTGGGCGAGAAAGTCCAGTAATAATCCGGAGAATATTGAAATTAAGCTGAACTTTGACTAAAATTTTGACTTGTAAAGTTAACATTTCGAATAAATTTTGATTTGCAAAGTTAATATTTTAAATAAATGTTGACTTAAAAAGGCAATAATGTTATGCTGACAATCAACTCTGATGAATAATAAACAAATTAATAGAATAGAGGGTATAGTTGAAGAGGCGTTGCCAAACACTACTTTTAGGGTGCGACTTGAGAATGGAAATATGGTGCTTGCTCATTTGGCTGGTAAATTAAGAATACATAGGATTAAAGTTTTGCCGGGCGATGCTGTGGTAATTGAAATGGCAAATTTGGATGACCAAAGAGGAAGGATAGTTTATAGGAAGAAGTGAGGTATTCTTTTTGCGAGTGAGAGGGGTAAAAGAATTTATACAATTCTTCCGCACACAAGAATGTGTGCGGCTTCATTAACAGTTTCTAACATACTATGAAAGTAAGACCGTCAGTTAAGAAAATTTGTAAAGATTGTAAAATAGTGCGCAGAAGCGGATGCGTTTATGTTGTCTGCAAAAATCCTAAACATAAGCAAAGGCAAGGGAAATAATTATGGCAAGAATATCGGGGGTTAATTTGCCTCCAGAAAAACATATAGAGATCGCATTAACTCATGTTTACGGAATTGGGCGTGCTTTGAGTAACGAAATTTTAAAACAAGTTAATATTAAGCCTTCTGAAAAGACAAAAGATTTAGATAATAGTGAATTGAAAAAAATACAGGATATTATCAACGATAAATATAAAGTGGAAGGTGACGCACGAAGGGTAAAAATGCTTTCCATAAAAAGATTGAAAGACATTGGTTCTTGGAGAGGGGATAGGCATAAAAAAGGTCTTCCGGTGAGAGGTCAGACAACTCGGATAAATTCAAGAACAGTGCGGGGTAATACTAGAAGGACGGCTGGCTCAGGTAGAAAAGGAGCTCCAGCACCGAAGTAATAACCTAATAGCTCCGCTATCAGAATTTTGATTCGCTAAGGTATTAATATATAGTCTTGAAACAAGAACCTGCAAAATTCATAAATTATAATTTATTCATTAATAGTTTCTAGCATGGGAAAGAAAAAAGTTATTAAAAAAAGTCAGGAAGAATTGCTTAAAGAAAGAGAAAGCATTGAATCAAAGATTCAAAAGCAGGAAATGAAGATAAGTAAAGGAAGTCAGATCAGAGAAGCAAAACTTTTTGTTTATTCTTCTTACAATAATACAATTTTAACCTTAACTGATTTAGGGGGTAATGTTTTAGCTTGGGCAAGCGCTGGCAAGATTGGATTTAAGGGAACAAAAAAAGGCACTCCTTATGCTGCTAATAGAGTAGCAGAAGTGATGGCACAGATAATTCAGAAGATGAAGCTTGAAAATATACATATTAAGGCCAAGGGAATTGGTGGAGGCAGAGAATCAGCAATTAGAACTTTGGTTGCCAAAGGTGTTGATTTGTCCTCAATTGAAGACATTACTCCAGTTCCTCATAATGGCTGTAGACCTCCTAAACCAAGAAGACTTTAATAAATTATGATAAATCCAAAATGTAAAATTTGTAGAAGGACTGGTAGAAAATTATTTTTGAAAGGAGAAAAATGCAATTCTACTAAATGTCCAATGATCAAAAAAGCCTATGCTCCTGGAAGTACGGGCAAGCGAAGGAAGAGGGGTCTCTCCGAGTACGGTAAAGAGTTGAGGGAAAAACAGAAATTAAGAAATTTCTATAATTTAAGAGAGAGACAATTTAGAAAATATATTGATGAAGTTTTGGAGAGGATGCATAATGCTTCTGTTAAAGAAGAGAACCCAGCAGAAGTTCTTATCAGAATCTTGGAAAAAAGATTAGATAATATTGTCTTTAGGTTGGGCTTTGCTGACAGCAGAAGTCAGGCTAGACAATTGGTTACTCACGGGCATTTTTTGCTCAACAATAAACCGATAAGAAGACCAAGCACTATTCTGAAAAAGGGAGATAAAGTAGGGATTCGTCTAAGTTCCCAAAAATCCCAGTTTTTTATAAAACTAGCTCCTAAATTGAAGAATTTTGAAACAGCAAGCTGGTTGCTTTTAGATAAAAAGAGTATTGAGGGCACGGTTCAAGGTGTGCCAAGCCTAGAAGAAGCACTTCCTCCAGCAGAGATTTCTTCTATTTTTGAATTTTATTCCCGATAATGAGATTGATAATTAATAACTAATTAGTCTGGCCCCGACTTCCACGACTTCCCAGACCTCTTTATGAGGTCGGAGAGGGAGCAAGTGTTGGGGGGCGGTTAATCACTAACCATTAATTAATAAATTTAAAATATGATTCCCTTGCCTAAATCTTTTAAAATATCCGAGAAAAAAGATAATTATGTTTCTTTTGTAATTGAAGGTCTTTACCCAGGTTATGGGGTGACTCTTGGAAATGCCTTAAGAAGAGTATTATTATCTTCCTTATCCGGAGCCGCTATTACTGAAGTTAAAATAAAGGGCGTTGACCATGAATTTTCTATCCTTCCGGGCATTTTAGAGGATGTTATAACTATTTGTCTAAATCTTAAGCTGCTTAGATTCAAAATTCATACTGATGAGCCACAGAGAGCAATTCTAAAAGTTAAAGGAGAGAAAAATCTTTTAGGTAAAGATTTTGAATTGCCATCACAGATTGAATTAGTTAATCCGGAACAGCACATTGCTACTCTGACAGATAAAAAGGCTTATTTAGAGATGGAGATTTTAGTTCAAAAAGGCATTGGATATGAGCCAAGAGAAATGAGAGATAAAGACAAATTGGAAATTGGTCAATTGAGTTTAGACGCTGCCTACACACCGATGAAAAGAGTTAGCTTTGATGTTGAGAATATGCGAGTGGGTGAGCGCACTGATTTTGACCGTTTGATTTTAAATATAGAAACTGACGGCACAACAGACCCAGAAGAAGCACTGATGTCAGCGATAGAAATTTTGACAGAACATTTTTCTTTGATTGTTGCAGAAAAGAAAAAATTGGATGGGAAGAAAAAAGATAAATCAGAAAAGAAAAAACCAGGAAAAAAGAAAGTTAAAGAATTAGAAAAAAAGAAAGTTAAAGAATCGGGGAAAAAGAGCACAGCTGTTAAAAAAACAGTTAAGAGCGTTAAAAAATCTAAAGCAAAGATTAAGAAAGTTGTAAAGCCGAAGGTAGTTGCTAAAAAGAAAAAGAAATAGCTTATGAAAAAGCAAAAAAAGGGAAGAAAATTTAATAGAGAAAAAGATCAGCGTAGGGCGCTTATGAGAAGCATAGCTCGTTCTTTGATTTTAAACGGGAGAATTGAAACCACTGAAGCAAAAGCAAAAGAATTATCTCCTTATATTGAGAAAAAGATTACCAAAGCTAAAAAAGGTGACCTTTCTGCTAAGAGAGAGTTATTAAAAGATTTTTCCAATAAAGTAGTTAAGAAGTTGATAGAAGAAATGGCTCCTCTTTACAAAAATAGGCATGGGGGTTATACAAGGATTATGAAGACAGGAGTTAGAAAGAGAGATTCTGCTAAAATGGCGATTATCGAATTTGTGGATTTAGAAAAAAATCAAAAATAATTTTATGGAGAGAGAAACTCATACAATTGATGCTGAAGGGAAGGCCTTAGGCAGAATAGCCACTGAAGTGGTCTTGTACTTGCGTGGTAAGCATAAGCAGGATTTTATGCCCAATAAAGATGCGGGTGATTTTGTAATAGTTAAAAACTTATCAAAAGTTAAATTTTCAGGTAAGAAATTAGAGCAGAAAAAGTTTCATCATCATTCCGGTTATCCTGGAGGAATAAAAGAAGTTCCATTAAAAAAGGCGTTTGCTCGAGATTCTGAAAAAGTGCTCAAAAGGGCAGTTTTAGGAATGCTACCGAAAAATAAATTAAGAGCAGAACAGATTAAAAGATTAAAGACAAAAGAATAATATGATAGAAAAAGAAAAAGCAACAACTAAAAAGAAAGTAGTAAAGAAAATTGCTAAGAAGACCGTTCCTGTGAAAAAGGCGGTCCCTGTGAAAAAGAAAGCGCCGAGTGTCAAAAAAGTTTCAGCTGTGAAAAAGAAAGCTTCGGTAAAGAAAGTTCCAATTTCTACTTCTACTTATTCCGAAGGAGTGGGGAGAAGGAAAACCGCTGTTGCTAGAGTTCGTATTTTTTCTAAGTTGAAAAATGAGTTTATCGTAAATGAAAAAAATTATTCTGAATATTTTACTACCTATCAGACAAGACATGCTGTTATATCTCCTTTGATTTTAATGAATATGGAAGATAAGTTTAAGATAACGGCAAAAGTTAAAGGAAGTGGACCGCATTCTCAGGCGGAAGCAGTGAGGCATGGCTTATCTAGGGCGCTTGTAAAGTTTAATCCAGAGTTTAGAAAGCGTCTTAAAAAAGCTGGGTATTTGACGAGGGATCCAAGGATGAGAGAAAGGAAGAAGTTTGGCAAGAAAAGAGCTCGTAAAAGTCCACAATGGTCAAAGAGGTAAAATTTTAAAAGAGAAAACCGCGATATTGCGGTTTTCTTTTATCTCAAAATATCTTTTGAGATATGGAGATTATTTTTACTCAAGACGATGAGTGATTTTTGTTTTTCTAGCCATGAGATTTTTGGATTGGGAAAGACGGATAACTCAATGAGATTGGGTTTGTCTCTGTCATCAATTTCAATAATTTTTATTGAATCATTAGCCCTGAATATTAAATAGTGATTATTTAACCAAGAGAGATTATCTAATTTTTCTGTTATTCCGATTAAGCGGAGCTTTTCCTGTTTTTGTCTTTGCGGCTGTTGCGTTTGTTCTTCAAGAAACATTATTACAATTTCGTGTTCATTTCTTAGTAATATCTTTTCATTATTCGGAGAAAATTCATATCCTTTAAGTGAGGCGAATACTCTTGTGAGTATATGGACATCGGGGTCAAGAAAATATAGAGTTTCATCTTCTTTTATGAATATTTGCGATAAGCTATTGCCAATAATTTTGTAATTAGATTGTCCGTTGATCGATAAGGGTTTAAGATTTAATATCTCTGATAACTCAACTTTGTTTTCTTTTAATTCTCCCTGATACAGAAATCCGGAATCATTCAGCCAGATAATATTTTTATTTAGAAAAGTGTAGCTTATTATTTTTTGGCTCAAAATAGGGAGCTCAATATACTGGAGTGAAGACTCTCTGTTTGCTTTAAAAGAAAATAGAGCGTCGTCGTTGTAATATTCTGGCTCGTTGCCTGTTGTAGGTTTTTCTATTTTTGAAGCAGTTAAGATTAGCTCATCGCTATTAGCCGGGTTGAAAGAAATGCTTTTTATTTTTCCTTGTATATTAATGGGAATTGATTCTAGCCCATTGGATAAATTAATTAAAAAATATTTATTTTCTCCTACTAAACTTGTTTTTAATAGTCCTTTTTTATAATCATTTGAGAATTCTACTGACTGAAGCAAAAGAGTATTGCTTTGTTTGAGCCCAAGAAGCTTTGATAATTCTTTTTCTTTGACAAGAAGAGTTGATCCTTTGGTTTCTAGATTAAAGAGTTCCAAAATCCAGCCAACTTCGTCATATTTTTTTAAAACTAATTTTTTTTGGTTTGGAAGAACAAAGAAATCAGAAATTCCAGAGAATAATAAAGAAAAGTCCGGGTTTTGCGGAAAGAGCTGTATGTCTTTACATTCAGTCACTTTTTGTTCTTCAACTTTAAGGGTTTTTTGCCAAGAATGACAGTTCTGCTTTTCAATTTTTATTTCATATTGTTTTGGCATTAATCCGCTAATAAAAGCAGAGCCGAAAATGAAACCAGTTTTTTGGGAAACTTTTTGGTCAATTGATATCTCGCTTCCATTTGGATTTATGTTAAAAAACAGACCACCGGTTTGGACTATTTCTCCGTTTCTGAAATCAAATCTATATCCTTGGGAATAGAAAATGAGAGTCGGCGTAAAAATTAAAAAACCGAGCAAAGTGGACACAAAAAGAATTTTTTTGAATTTTTTAGTCATTGCCTCTATTATATTCATTTCTTGCTTAATTTCAAGCTATTTTGGATTTATTCTCGGAATAATTGTTGCCCACAACAAGGTCACTGGGAAGCCGGCCTCCCAGGTGTTATGTGAATAAAAGTTGTATTTATTTAAGAATTTTGGTATTATATTGTTAGCACAATGGTATCGGCGCCTGATTAAGGGTGTGGCTAAGGATGTCGACTGGACACTCTGGAACTCTCGGGTCACCCCTCTGCGTGGTGCCCACAAAGGAGGTGCTTCTATTATGAAGCGCTGTAACACCACCACTGGAGGTTTTGTCTACTAACCCATTCGGCCTGGTTAGAGAGATCTCGACGGCTCTCAATGGAGCCAACCTTCAAAAGAATCCCTGGGAAATGCTGTCCGGCCATTCGGTTGATCAGCGTTTCCCATGGGAGATTTATCAAGTAATCCTTGATATTTTTTTGTTTAATATTGCTTACAAGGCCCGTCCTCGTAAGTAGAAGTATCGTTGATTGAACTTGATATTCTTTTTATTTTAATGTAAGGTAAAAGTAATTAAATAATATTATTGTGGCAGAGAAATTTATTATAAACGGAGGCAAAACGCTCAAAGGAGAAATAAAAGTAAGGGGCGCAAAAAATGCTGCTTTTCCTATTTTGGCAGCCACTCTTTTAACTGATGAAACTTGTGTGATAGATAATATTCCTTTAATAGAGGATGTTTTTAGTTTTATTGAGATATTAAAAACCCTGGGCAAGAAAGTTGAGTGGCTGGAAGAGAGAAAAGTGCAGATTGAAGGTAAGCTCAAAGAGCCTAGCGTAGAGACAGGGGAGCTAATTAGAAAACTTAGAGGTTCAGTTCTGCTTTTGGGTCCAATTTTAGCGCGACTTAAGAAGTTTAATCTGCCTCAACCAGGTGGTTGCTTAATCGGAACTCGACCTGTTTCCACTCACCTTGATGCTTTTAGGCAATTGGGTGTAGAAATTGAAGTGAAAGTTGATAAAAACAGGGAATACTTTCAGCTGGAGTTGAAGAAAGAGCCGAATAATAAAGTAATTTTAAATGAATTCAGCGTTACTGCCACGGAGAATGTTTTGCTGTTTGCTAGTTTTTTTGAAAAAGAAACAATAATTAAAATAGCTGATTGTGATTATGAGATACAAGAGTTGAGAAAGTTTTTAGAGAAGATGGGAGCAAAGATAGAACAAGTTTCCTCTCATACTTTTTCAATAAAAGGCAATCCAAAATTAAAAGGAGTAGAACATAGAGTTATGAATGATCCGATTGAAGCAGGCACTTTTATTCTGATGGCCGCAGCCACTAAAAGCGAATTGACAATCAAGAATGTTGAAGTAGATTACTTAGAGCTTGTGATAAAACGATTAAAGGATTTTGGTTTGCCAATAGAAATAACTGATGAGAATACTGTGAAAGTAAAGCCTTGGGCAGTTTTGAAAATGGAAAAAGTTCAAGCCCTACCGTTTCCCGGTATTGCGACTGACTTATTGCCTTTATTCGGAGTTTTAGCTACTCAGACAGAAGGCACAACCTTAATTCATGACCCTTTATATGAGGGTAGGTTGCGTTATTTAAATGAATTGAATAAGATGGGAGCACAGATCATTTTTGCTGACCCGCATAGGGCGATCATTAATGGACCGACAGAATTAAGAGGCGTGGGAGTTGATAGTCCTGATCTAAGAGGTGGTGCTTCTCTAATCGTTGGTGCTTTACTCGCGAAAGGAGAGACAATAATTAATCATATTGAACAGATTGATAGAGGATACGAAAAAATAGAGGAACGATTACAAAAGATAGGGGCAGATATTAAGCGAGTAAAATAAAATTTTAAACTAGTTATGTTTATTACAAAAATCGGCATTGATCTTGGAACCTGTAATTCGCTTGTGTTTATCCCTAAGAAAGGGGTTGTTTTAAGTGAACCCTCGGTTGTTGCTATAGCCCCTGACGAAAATCAGATTTTAGCAGTTGGTCGGGCAGCAAAAGAGATGACTGGCAGAACTCCAGAAACAATAGTTGTTTATCGTCCGATGAAGGACGGAGTGATTGCTGATTTTAGGGTGACTGAAGCAATGCTCAAATATTTTATAACCGCTGTGAAGCCGAGGTTTCAGTTTTTAAAACCCGAGCTTATAATTTCCGTGCCTGCTGGCATTACCTCCACTGAAAAACGGGCAGTTATTGAAGCTGCTACTTTGGCCGGAGCAAAAAATGCCTATATTGCTAAAGAACCGATTTTGGCTGCTATTGGAGCAGGTATCCCCATTCATACTTGTTCGGGACACATGATAGTGGATATTGGAGGAGGAACTACAGAGGTAGCGGTTATCTCTTTGGGAGGCATTGTGACCTTTAACTCGGCTAGGGTGGCTGGAGATAAAATGAATACAGCTGTGAGCGATTATATTAGAAAAAAACATAACTTAGCAGTAGGAGAACAGACAGCCGAAGAAGTTAAAATAAAAGTGGGAACTGCTATTCCGGAGAAAAAGGAGAGAATAATTGAAATTAGGGGTAGAGATCTAATGTCTGGCATGCCTAAAAGCGTTAAAATTACTTCCAATGAAGTGAGCTTGGCGATTGAAGATGTTCTGGCTGATATTATACAAAGCATTAAAGCGGTTTTACGGGAGACGCCTCCGGAATTAGCTTCTGATATTATGGACAAGGGAATGATAATTTCAGGAGGTGGCGCTTTGCTTAGAAATTTGGATCAATTGATTGCTAGAGCAACCGGAGTGCCATGTTTTTTGGCAGACGACGCATTTTATTGCGTTGCCAAAGGCACTGGCGCTGTGCTTGAAAATCTTGAAGCATATAAAAAAAGTGTTATGAGTAAGAAGTAATGGATATCATTGGCCATAAAAAACAATGGCAATCTTTAAAGCAGAGTGCGGAAAATAATAGTTTAGCTCACGCTTATTTGTTTTATGGTCCTTCTGAGGTAGGCAAGAGAACTTTCGCTGTAGAACTTTCTAAATTATTGCAAAAACCGGAAGAAAGATTGGCTAATTTCTTGATGGTTGAGTCGATTAAGGGGGAAGAAGATAACAAAAGAGAAAGCATCCATATACTTCAAATAAGGGATATTAAGTCAAAGTTATCGCTTTCTAGTGCGTCTGACGGATATAAAATTGTGATCATAGACAATGCTCAGTCAATGACTCTTGATGCGCAAGGAGCAATACTGAAATTATTAGAAGAACCAAGGGGTAAAACTTTGATTATATTGATTGCCGAACTTAAGGATCAGCTTTTAGACACTATAGTTTCCCGTTGTCAGCTTATTAGATTTTCCGTTTTATCCAACAAGGAGATTACAGGGTTTCTTAGCTCTCAAGATTTGACTGACTCTGATAAGAAAATTGCCCTTTGGCTTTCTTTTGGTAAGCCTGGGCGAATTATTAATTATTTAGGTAGAAAAGAAGAAAGAATAATTCAAAAGCAGAAACTCAAAGAGATAAGAGAGCTTATCGGCGCTCCGATTTATGAAAGGTTTGCTTTAGCGGAAAAACTTTCCAAAAATAGAAATGAGTTATTACCTTCGCTGGAGGTTTGGCTCCATTATTTCAGAGAGGTTTTGTTAAAGAAATTAAGAAAGGAAAAAATTAAAAAAAATTATTCTTTCAATGATTTAAAAGAGATTATTAATACTATCGAAAGAACAAAATATTTCTTGACCCAAACCAATGTTAATCCAAGATTAGCTTTAGAAAATCTTTTATTAAAAATATGAAAAAAATATTTATTTATATTGTAATCATAGCAGTAATTGCGTTAGCAGGGGTTTTGGCTTGGCGGTTTTGGCCGAAAGCGGAGCTGGAAGAGCCCTTGTCCGATTGGGAAATTTATAGAAATGAAGAATATAGGTTCGAGATGAGATACCCTAAGGACTGGAGCTATACGGTACTTGCAATGCCATTTAATCCTATAATATTTGCGCCCAGTGATAAAATATCAGAGCTCGAACAGCTTGGCTTACATGGTACAATGCAAGATGATTTATTTACCCTTATGACCGTTGTTTACGATAAAATTTTCTTTGAAGAAGAATTTCTGCCATATATATTAGGTGATCGTGTATCAGGCGAATGGGTCGAGACAACCCCTTCGTCTATTGATATGGGAGGAATCGAGGCGACCTATTATCTCTCCGAATATAAAGATTTCAATACTGGTCAAAAGACAGGAGAGAAAAGCGTTAGGGTAATCGTGAAAATAGATAATGGTTATCTTTCGATGATGCTCATTGATTATCAATATTTGGGTGTATTTGAGAACATCCTCTCCACATTTGAATTATTAGATTAAGAATATGTACAAACAAAGTATTGAGAAAATTAAACCGGAATTAGAAAAAATTGTTGAATTTTTCAAGAACGAGATGAAAAAAATTAGATCAGGCAAGGCGAGTCCGACCTTGGTTGAAGATGTGATAATCGATTGTTTTGGCTCTAAGATGTCTTTGAAGCAATTAGCTGCCATATCCTGTCCAGAGCCGAGGCAGATGATTATCCAGCCCTGGAGTAAAGAATATTTAGAGCCGATTGAAAAGGCATTAAGCAAGGAGGACTTAGGCTCTTCTCCGATTGTTGACGGTGAGCTCATAAGAATTAGCTTGCCTTCTTTGACTGGTGAGTTTAGAGAAAAACTTTTAGTGCGAATAGGCAGAATTGCAGAAGAAGCGCACCAAACAATTAGAAAATGGAGAGACGAGGCATGGAAAGAAATTCAGGAGAAAACAAGAGCTGGAGAAATTTCAGAAGATGATAAGTTCAGAGGTAAAGATGAGCTACAAAAAGAGATTGACGAATACATTAAAATTATTGATGAAGTACGAGAGCGTAAGGAAAAAGAAGTAAAAGAATAAAATTATGTTTTTAGTTATAGTAGTATTCATTCTTATATTCAGTTTTTTAATTATTTCCCATGAGATGGGTCATCTTATCGCTGCAAAAAAAGCAGGTGTTAAGGTAGAGGAGTTTGGTATGGGTTATCCGCCTAGAATATGGGGTAAGAAGTTTAGAGGCACGATTTATTCAATAAATTGGATTCCTTTTGGTGGTTTCGTAAAGATATATGGAGAAGACTTAAGTGAAGAGAGTGTTAAAGATAAAACAAGTTTTTATAATAAACCGCCAAGAGTCAAAGCAATAATACTTTTGAGCGGAGTATTGGTTAATATCTTGGTTGCGGTTTTGTTTTTTTACGCATTTCTTGGATTCAATGGATTCCAAACTTTCCAGAGTCAATTGTTTGATTATCAATTTCCTTTTGGCGAACAAAGAGATAATATTGCTGTTTCTTATGTCGCACCAGAAAGTCCAGCCGAGTTAGCTGGGATTGAGCCCTATGATTTGATTTTATCTTTCAACGGCAAAGAGGTAAGCGATGCCGATAATTTTATTTCTTTAATAGAAGAAAAACAGGGAGAGGAAGTAATCCTTTCACTTGAAAATTTGAATACAGGAGAACAACGTTCTGTGGCAGTCGTGCCAAGAGAAAATCCTCCGGAAAACGAGGGTGCCATAGGGGTTGGTATAGCTCGAGTTAGTCGTTTAAGTTATAAGGGGACAGATAGGATTTTTTCCGGCTTTATTCATGCTGCCAATATCTCACATTTTTCTTTTTCGGTATTGGGTCATCTTATCAAAACCTCTGTGCAGGAGAGAGATATCAGTTACATTTCTCAATCAGTGTCTGGGCCCGTAGGAATTTTAGCTTTTACGAAGATTACTATGGCCGGTGGCTTCTGGCAGGTTATAAATTTAATTGCTATAATTTCTTTAGCCCTAGCAACCGTGAATATTTTGCCTATTCCAGCGGCCGATGGCGGGAGATTGATGTTCGTTCTCTATGAAGTGATATTCAATAAGCAAGCTCCTGCTAAATTGGAGAGAATGGTTAATCTGATCGGCTTTTATATTTTATTAGCATTACTATTCTTGGTGACTTATAAAGATATAATTCAGTTCAAAGATATTTTGTTTTAAATCATGCTTCAATCAAAACTTTTCTATAAAACTAAAAAATCAGCGCCCAAAGAAGCCGAGGCAATATCTCATAAGCTTCTTTATAGAGGCGACTTTATTGACCAATTAGGTTCAGGTATTTATAGTTTTTTGCCTCTGGGCTGGCTTGTACATCAGAATATTGCCAATATTATAAGAGACGAAATGAATATTCTTGATGGGCAGGAGATTTTTCTTCCAGCTATGCATCCTAAAAATGTCTGGGAGCAATCAGGTCGTTGGGACAAAATGAGACCTCCTTTGTTTAAGCTTAAGGATAGTCATAAAAAGGATTTTGCCATGGGTCCAACTCACGAAGAAGTTATGGCAAAGATAGCGAAAGGTAGGATAATTTCATATAAAAACCTGCCCTTGGCTTTGTTTCAAATTCAGAGTAAATTTAGAAACGAAATGAGATATACTGGTGGACTTTTAAGGACTCGCGAGTTTGTGATGAAAGATCTTTATAGTTTTCACGCCGATCAATCCGATTTTGAAAAATATTATGAAAAAGTTGCTAAAGCATATTTGAGAATTTTTGATAGATGTGGAATAAAAGCATTAAGAGTAAAGGCGTCTGGCGAAGGTTTTACAAAAGAGTTTACAGATGAGTTCCAGGCGATTACTCCAGTTGGAGAAGATACTATTGTATTTTGCCAAAAATGCGATTTTGCCCGGAATAAAGAAATATCTAAACTTAATGAAGGAGATAAATGCCCGCAATGTGGATCTTTGCTTAAACAAGAAAAAGGTATTGAGATTGGAAATATTTTTCCTTTAGGAACCAAATATTCCGAATCGTTTGATTTGAAATTTAAAAACAAATCAGGCGAAGAAAAATTTGTCATTATGGCTTCTTACGGCATTGGAATTGGCCGACTAATGTCAGCCATTGTGGAAACGCATAATGACGCAAAAGGCATTCTTTGGCCGAAAGAAGTTGCTCCATTTTTAATTCATATTATTCCAGTTGAGATAGGGGATAAGAAAGTGGAAGCAATGGCGAAAAAGATTTATCAGAATGGACAAGAGAAAACAAAGAGGGTAATATATGATGACCGTAGAAACGTGAGTGCGGGAGAAAAATTTGCTGAATCAGATTTACTTGGCATACCGTTCAAGGTTATTGTGAGTAAGAAAACTTTAGAAAAAGATAGCGTTGAAATTGAGGAAAGAAGCGGAAAAAAGTCTCGGCTTATTAAAATTAAGGAGGTACTAGATTTTAATTTTTATGTTTAATAAATTATTTCATAGTTTTGGTAAAGATATAGCGATTGATTTGGGTACTGCGACCACTCTTGTTTATATAAAAGGACAGGGCATTGTTGCTACAGAACCATCAGTTGTTGCTGTTAATCAGAAGACAGGCCAGGTTTTAGCTATAGGAGATGAGGCAAAAAAAATGGTTGGCAGAACGCCGATGCATATAACAGCCAGTCGTCCATTGGTTAAGGGCGTTATTTCTGATTTTGAAGTAGCAGAGCAGATGCTTAAATATTTTATAGAAAAGGCCTACCAACGGAGAACCATTTTCCCGAGGCCAAGAGTAATTATTGGCATTCCCTGTGGTCTAACTGAAGTAGAAAAAAAATCAGTAAGAGATGCGGCGCTTAACGCTGGGGCAGGCAGGGCATATTTAGTGGAACAACCAATCGCAGCCGCCATTGGCGCCAGAATGCCTATTCAGGAAGCAGGCGGTAATTTTATTGTTGATATAGGAGGTGGTACTACTGATATTGCGGTAATTTCTTTGGGTGGGATAGTATTGGCCAAGAGTTTGAAAATTGCGGGCGACAAGCTTGATCAAGATATTATAGATTTTTGTCAGGAAGAGTATAGTTTGCTGATTGGCACTAGAACTGCCGAGAAAGTAAAAATTAAAATTGGTTCTGCTCATAAGGTAAAAATTGATAAGCAAAAGAGCAAGACAGAGACACCAATTAGGGGTAGAAATTTGGTTACCGGACTGCCAGAAGAAATTATGGTAGGTGAAGCAAATATCAGAAGTGCTATCAGTAAATCTATTAAGCAGATAATCTCATCTGTTAGAGATACTATTGAGAATACTCCGCCCGAATTAGTGGCAGATATAATGTCTCGGGGAATTCATTTAGCAGGCGGTGGCTCAATGCTTAGGGGTTTAGATGAATTAATTACCAGAGAGACCAAAGTCCCAACTAAACTTATTGAAGACCCCCTAACTGCTGTTGTGAGGGGCGCTGGCATGATTCTTGAAAATTTAGATGAGTTAGAGGAAGTTTTAATTGATAAAGAGGAGCTTCAACCTCCGAGCCAGCCCTATGAGAAGTCATAGAACTTAAAACTTATAATATATATTTATGATTTCTTTAGAAGAAGTTAAACATATAGC
>CAYNAD010000009.1:0-20309 GCA_964395215.1 uncultured Candidatus Saccharibacteria bacterium
AATCGCTTGCTGGGCTTTTTGAGTGAAATCTCCGGCTGGATTCATTAACATAGTAATAATAATTTAACACCAAAAAAGTCCTTAGTCAAACAAACCAAGGTACGAGGTTCAACCTCGTACCTTACTCGTACCTTAACAACGCCCCCGCCCTCTCCAGTAGGGAGGATGGGGGTGGGAGAATACTTGTATATTTAATTATTAATCAATGAATTTAAAGGTGGAAAACATTTGATCTGCTATTATATTTGGGTCAAACATACTTTCTTCTTCTTCACACCTTTCCATTATGTTATCAATTCCATAAAATCCGCCGCAACTAGGATAGATTAGAACAAACTCGAAAGTTATTTGATGATTATTTCTATTAGTTACATATTGGTAAGTTATATAAGACTTTCCAGCTGCTCCATCACTTCCAGTAGTTAGGCAGTAAGTATTATTATTTATTGTTATTTTTTCTCGTTTACCATAACCAAACAAAGTTTTAAGGTTTGAATTTTCTTCACAAATAAAATTAGAGTCAATTTGCCCAATCTCCACTTTTGGTGGCCAACTCGGAGAATTAATACTAATAAACTCTGTGCTTAATTCCTCTGGATATCTAAAACTAAATCCATATTCATCATTTGCATAAATTTTCCAATCCGCGGTTTCGTCGGAAGCAACAATATTGAAACAAGCATCGCTATCATCGTGATAATCTCCAGCACTGATATATAACATAAAATTATCTCCTGACCAAGAATCACCTATCGTCAATTTATAAGTTCCTGTATTTGGAACTTCTTCTTGCCAATATTTACTAGCACTAGCACCAAGAATATCTTTATTAAATAAAATTATATTAACTATAGATTCTGATATGCCAGTATTCCACTCTATTTGGTATGTTGCACCAGCGATTAGGTATTCTCCCCCATTTGGAGAAATGATATTAATATATGGTTCGGGCGTAAGTGGCGCGGTGGGTGTAGGACTTAGGGAAGGTGTTGTTGTTGACGTAGGGCTTGCTGTGGGGGAAGGAGCAGGAACTTCTTCTGGCCAAAACTGCCAAGTCAAAATTCCTCCAACAACAATTGCTAATACGAAAATTATAATAATTCCTACGGGAGTAGAAACGCCTTTATTCAAATATTGTTTAATATTGCAACCCTTACAGTTCTTTTTTGACATATTTTTAAATTAATTATTAATTATTTTATAGGTCTAAACTTTATCTTAGTTTACCTTCCCCTAAAACTCTGTCAATTATGTTCAATAGCTTGAATGCAAAACAAATTACATCTCTCGTAGGATTTGGACATAACTTCTAATCCTCTTTTTCGCCCAAAACAATATCAATAAAAAGCTCTTCTCCTTTTCGCAAAACTTTTAATCGTACGTTATCTCCTGGTTTTCTCCGCAAGATTAATTTTGCTAAAGAATTTTGAACAGTGATTTTTTCACCACTCCATTCTAAGATTATATCATCTTGCTGAAGTCCTGCTGTTTCTGCAGAAGTTCCGGGAATAATCGCTATTTCTGTTTTCGATCCGTCAGAAGCCCTGCCTATTAAAGCACCGTAATTTACAGTTAAGTCATTGGCTTGAGCAAATTCCTTGCTAATCACAGTGTAATAAACGCCTAAATATGGATAAACAATCCTGCCCTCTGTTTTTACCTGCTCTATGTCTCTTTTTGCCATATTAATTGGTAAAGAAAAACCAATATTTTCTCCTGTTGTAGAGCGAGCAACGTTAATACCAATCACTTGACCCAAAAGATTCAAAAGCGGGCCACCCGAATTGCCCGGATTAATTGCTGCGTCTGTCTGGATTATCCCTTCTAAGCTCTCAACAAAACCGGTTGTCTCGGAAATAGCAGTAATATTCCTGCCAAGACCTGAAACAACTCCTGTTGAAACCGTATTCTCAAATTCTCCCAAGGCATAGCCAATGGCAATTACGGTTTGGCCAATTTGAAGCTGTGAAGAATCTCCGAGCTTTACCACGGGAAATGATTCTCTTTTTTCTTCTACACCCGTTTGGTCAATTTTTATAACAGATAAATCATAAAATGGGTCTTTGGCCAAAATTTCTACTGGATAATTCTCGCCATTATTCAAGAATACAGTATAATCAGCATCTTCTTCCGATAGAACATGCTTATTGGTAATAATCATTCCATCTTCAGAAATAATAAAGCCAGTGCCTCCACCAATCTGTTTTTTTTCAGTACCTTTTTGCCGATATTGAGGAATTAGAAAATCACCACCCAAACCCCAAGGATCATTAACTAAAGGATCAATATAGTATTTTTCAAGTATGGGAATATCTTTTGTGATGATAATACTTACTACCGCAGGAGATGTGTCTTTAACTGCCTGGATTGTTTTTTGTTCTTCTGTTGTTTGCGGAATATAATTATTATTTACAATCGTATCTTGTTTTATAATCGGCAGTCCCTGGTTTTGTAGTAAATCCTCAAATCGCTCCTGCCAATAAATATTTATAACAAATGCGCCAATAGCTCCCCCGATCATAGCAGACAAAACTAAAAAAATCGCAAAAAGAAAAACTGGTGACTTTTTGCCAGGTTCTTTCTTTTTAAAATTCTTAAATCCAAAGCCATTATCAATAATTTCCCGCATCTTTTTTAGATTATTATCAAATTTTGTGAGTCCCCTAAAATCCATTATTTTATTTTAAGCCAAAAATATAAGGAATAAAGATAAGTCCACCCACGATAGCTGATACTATTACAATTAATAAAACCGCGCCTGCTGCTAGATCCTTAATAATTTTAATCTCTGGATTATAATTTCTATCAATCAAATTCGTAGTTCTTTCTACTTGCGTATTTATTAACTCCATTCCCAAGACAACAAAAATGGTTAGAAAAATGATTGCTCTTTCTATGCTAATAAGAGGGAAATAGAAAGTGAGAAATATAACAACCACAGAAATCGCCAACCCTGCTCTAAAGGTGGCCTCATCTCTAGCGCCATAAAAAAGACCCTTAAAAGCAACTTTAAAACTTTCTATAAGTTTTCTAATATCAATTAACATATATTTAATTCTACCTGCTTCTTTATCTTTTTTCAAACAAAAAAGCCCTTCGGCTAAAAACTATTCATTCCTTGTTATAGTGCCCAAATTTATACTTAAAAATATCTTTTTTTATAGGACCAACAATAGAAGTATGCAAATCAGCAAACACACATTTTAGAGAAGTTTTAACTGCTCCGTCTTTTTTGAATCTTCGCATGTTCACATAGGAAAAAGTCCCTTTAATAACTCCGTATTTGCCCATCTTCCTCGCTCTTCTCACATAGTTATGATCTTCAACAAATTTAATGCTTTCATCAAAACCATTTATTTTTTCGTGAATATCTCTCTTAATCAAAATCGCATTGCCACCATATCCGCTAAATTTTTCTGTGAATCTTAACCAAAAATTATATACTCCTAAAATCAAACGAAATATAAAAGCACTATCATCTGGAATACAAAAAAATCCAGCTACAGAAAGTCCTCTATCTGAAAATTCTTTTAATGCCTTTGATATAAAATTCTTAGGCAAAAATCCGTCAGCATCAAGGAATAAAAAAAGGTCGCCTTCAGCGACTTTTGCCCCTTGATTTCTGGCCTTGGGTGGCAGTCCGCCAACAACTACCTTGCACCCAAAACTCTTAGCAATTTCTTTTGTTTTATCTTTAGAACCAGCATCAGCCACAATAATTTCTACTTCTCCTTGATAATCCTGATTCTTTATTGATTCTAACAAACGAAATAAGTATTGCTCTTCGTTTAGTGAAGGAATAATAATAGATATCATAATCTATTTCCACAAATTTTTAGCTTCCTGCCAAATTTCTGGTTGATTGTGATTGACCTTCATCCAATACCACCATTCTACTCCCCAGAGATAAAACGTGTCTTCCCCCGTGTTTTTCGCATATTCTATTACATTTTTAAATTTCTCTAAATTCATTGTTTTTCTCTGTTCTTCCAGGGTTGAATCATATAGCAATACTTGGCTCCATGGCTCTGCCTGAAGCTCTATACAAATCACTTTTTTATCAAAAATCTTATCAATTAGCCAAGCTTTTCTATGATAAAAAACCGCAGGGAAAGGAGGTTCGAAATAGGATTTAAGTTCTTTAGACCAAACCACCCTATAAAGAGTATGTCCGACAATGTCAGCATATTTTGCCGCTTTAAACCATGTTGGAAACTCTCCGCTCTCGCTCACGAGCACGGGCCTCTGTCTATCGTCTAGTGATTTAACTAAATCTATCTCCTTTTTTAAGGTTTCTCCTGAAATTAAAGGACAATTATCTCCAAATAGAAAAAATGGTTCGTTTTCAACTTGCCACGTTGAAATCGCCGGATTATCCTTGTATCTCGGAACAATTACTTCTAAATAATCTAAGACCGCCCTGTCTAGCTGCTCTTTTTCCAAACTCTTTGCCCATTCAGGAATATGACACTCTGGCCAACGAGGTACTTTTCTGCCCACGACAAGCATTATTTCGGCATTTCTTTTTCCAGCCTCTTGAATTTGAAAATCCAAATCAGAAAAATCAAATTCTCCCTTATTTGGTTCTATTGTGTCCCAATAGGCTATTAGTTTTAAGTGTTTAGTTCCTAGGTCGTCCAAAATAGCAATATAGTTTTCTTTCCAATCAAGTCCCATTGCTTCTGAGTGTTTCTGGGAAAAAATTACTCCCCAATTAATATTTTCTGATGGCTTTGCTTTTCCCACAAAAAGAAAGCAAAAAACTGCTATTAATAATAATATAAGGATTAAAAAAATTTTTTTGATAATACTTGGCATAACAATTTTATTAATTATTTACTTCTCTAGATAAAAAACAATTCCTTTAAAAAATGCCCAAAAATTAAAATTCTTTTTATCAATAATATTTAAATTTAATTGCTTAAATGTATTCTCCCACTCATTTTCTGTCTTATTGGAATGAGGATGCCCAAAAAACTCAAAGTTAACAAGGCTATCCATAATAAAAGTTAAATATTTCTGAAAAACACTATTATACACATCTTCTACTACTATAATCCTCCTGGAGATTCTAGTAGCTTCCTTTAAAATCTCTTCCGGATTTTTAGTGTGATGTAATACTGTAATTAAAAGAGACACATCGAAAGAATCGTTTTCAAATGGCATATGTTTGCCATCATAAACAATTGGCTTAATCTCTTTTATCCAACTTCTATTTTTAACATCTAGCGCGGTTATTTTATATCCCTTCCTTTTTAATAACCTCGCGATAAAAGCTGTACCACATCCTATGTCCAGAATACTGTCGCCCTTCTTTAAATAAGAACCAATCCTATCGAACATCTGTCTAGCCCTTTTTTCTGCAATCCTGAATATCATAAACTTAATAATATCAACCCTAATATAACTAATACCACAGCTCCTAATTTTTGTATGATAATCTGTCTGGTAAATTTTTCAAAAGAAAACTTTGGATAAAATCGTGCCAAAATTAGAACAAAAATTAGCACAAAGACATATTTTATTCCTTCTAAAGCATTAACAAAAGACAAATAAATTATCGGAGCTAGATAAATAGCTAAATTTTGTAAAATCCCAGCTAATGCCCCCATTATTTGAGCTGAAAAAAAGAGTTTTGAAAAATTAAGTTTTTTTGTTTTTCTTTTTTTGAATATATTCTTTCTTACATCGGGGAATATCAATAAAGCAAAAGCTGATATTATCCAACCAACTCTTATCCAAACAAGGCCAGAGATAAAAGAATAATTAAGATAAAAAATCTTAGCTGTAAAAAAACTTAAAGCAAATAGCAAAGCGGTCAAAATTATCAATTTTAAACTTCCTTTGCTTGTTTTTTTATTTTTTTCAAGCACTATCAAAATTCCGCCTAAAACTAAAAAAACGAAAGCGATAATTTTTAATAAATTAAAGCTCGCAAAATCAATTCCTGCAAAACAAGAAAAAAGATAGCTCAATCCCAGTGTAAATACTGGCAAAAAAGCCCCGATTGCAGGGACTACTCTCGAAAGCTCATATTTTCTTAAACATTCAAAATAACTAATTACAGCAATCATCCATAAGATGCCGGACGTAAGAGCGATTAGAATATAAGACAAGCTTGGAATTGTAGAATCAAAAAATAATAAAAACAAAACTAGACTACTCAAAATACCACCATAAAAAGCATATACCTTAGGTTTTATGATCCTATCGCTTAAAAGCGTTTCGTCAATCAAGGAAACAACAGCGAAAAGTAAATAAGCGATAATTGAAACTATAATCCAGAGCATAGGTATAATTTTATTAAGATACTATTTCTTTAATCTTCAAAACACCTAATTTTTCTACTTCAATAAACCCTTGCATAGATGCTTCTGCTAACCTACCGCTATCTAAAAAATCGAATAACCATTGCTCAACATATTTAGGATTTTCTTGTAAAATACCTGAGCCAAGAGTGAGTAACCATTTGCGATTGAAGTCCTCTTGAGAGCCAATTGTCGGTGCAATAATTATTGGAACACCAAGCCCAGTATAGAAAGAAAGTTCGCTTGGCTTGGTCCATAGAATATCAGTTTCTCTTAAAAAAAGATTAAATTCCTTGAAGTACTCCTCTATTACTGGACTAAATATTAATTTAACATCTTCTAGTCCTAATTTCTTGAGTTCAGAAACAAAATAATCTTTTACTTCTTGTCTAACTCCTATTGATAAAGCCATTCTTATTTTTCCTTCTTTTATAGAACTTTTTAACGCTTTAATAATATCTATGCCAAGTTCTTTTTGCGCGCCTGCACCGCCTACTGCAAACATTAAAGTAAGAGGATGATTTGATTTTTTAGCTAAACTACCCAAATGTTTTTCAATAAGAATTTTATATTTTTTTAAATAACTTTTTTCCGGATCTAAATTAGCCAACCTATTTCTCATATCTTCTTTCAATATCTCTAATTTTTCTGTTCCAATATTTTCTAAGGGCAAAGGAAAACCAGTAAGAAAAGTGTTTTCTTCTTTAATTCCATAAAGTTTTAATCTGTTAATCGTCCATTTATTAGGACAAAAATATTTTATTCTGCTTTCTTTCGGTTTTAATGGAGCCCAGCTTCTCGCAATGTCTGCATCACAAATAACACAATAAATATCATTTGGATAATCAAAATTCTCTGCTACAAAAGCTGAAGTAAAGAACGTTGAAATTATTGGTAGTGGATTTAATTTTAATTTATCTATTAAATGTTTACCCAATCCTTTTTTGATCAATCGATAATTCTGTTCTAATAAAAAAATCGGCTTAGATAAATTTCTTTTTGGATAATATTTTTTAATTCTTTGAGAATAATCAAAAATCTTAAATGATAATCTGCCAATTAAAGGGATTCTCTTAAATCTACTTATAAATTCATAAAAACTCCTACTTGATTCCCACATTATTTTTGCTTTTTTAGGGATATCCGGATAATCGTTAGCATGAATTGCTTTTCCATTTGGAGCTAAACTTCTTAAAGGATAAGAAGCTCTTTGATGACCATAACCCATGTTTGCATCTATTATCCAGGCCTTTATTTTTGAATTATTTTTCATAAATTTTATATTTTGATATATTTAAATGTATTAAAAATTTTAGGGAAATTTATTTTTATCTATTTTTGATTGACATTTTTTTGGAAAATAATTAACATAGCTATGCACGCTGAGGTGAACGCTGGTAGCAATGAAGTGGTTCGCCCTCACAAGACCAAAATTTCATACTTTAGTAACCACGCAACGACTCCAGAGACATCGGTATCTTGCGGTCTCTCGGTCGCTTCTGCGACTATGCGATCGCTTTGGTCCCGTCGTGAGTGGTCGAATGCGTGTTGCGGGACAGACCTATCTTCACAGATCTGTCCCGCACGTTTATTCTAATTTCTCTTTTATTTCAATAATCCTCTCTACTGCCTGATCAATTTTTTCTTCTTCTATTTTTCCATCTTTAACAGCAAAGAGCAATGCTTTTACCCCATCTTTGGCTGGTAATCGCCAACCGGAAAAAATTAATATATCAACTCCTGCCTCAACTGGCTTAATAACAATATCTTCCAAAGAATAATTGTTTAACAAAGAATACTGATCTAAATCATCTGACATAACTAGAACTGAATCTCCCAGTTCTTTTTTTATTAAATCAACCCCTTTCTTTAAAAAAGTAAAAGGTAAATCCCCAAGTTCTTTGTAAACAACATTGGCAGTCATTACAAACTCTGGGCTCTGATCCATTACTTCTTTAAATGCCCCTGTGTCCGGTAATATCTTGCGTTCTCCTAAATTATCTTCTGGATGAAATGTAACTCCACCATAGCCGGGATAATGCTTAATACAGGTTAAAATACCTGCCTCTCTCTGCCCCCTGATTAGTTCTTTAGCCAATTCAGATGTCTTATTCTGATTCTCCTGAAAAGCGCGATTGAAAATAAAATCATTTTCTCCAATTTCGTCTAAAAGCGGAGCTAAATTAAGATTAATTCCTAAGTCTTTTAATTCTTTCCCCCTATCAAGTCCAATTTGATATGCTTTTTCCTTTGTATTAATATCTTTTTGTGCTGTTTTTTCCTCTAAAAAATCTATTCTGTTAACTATACCTCCTTCTTGGTCAACTGCGATAAGTAAAGGCAAACCCGTATCTTCTTTGGCGATAACTTGTAAGTCCGAAATCAATTTTTTTATTTGCTCCTTATTCTCTATATTTTTTCCGAGCAAAAGCACTCCGCCTGGATGCAAGTCTTTTATAATCGCCTCCATCTCCTCGTCAACCTCTGTGCCATCAATGCCAATAATAAAAACCTGGCCCACTTCTTGCTCTAAGGTTAAACTACACAAATCGCCTACCTCACAACTAGCGTTGGGGCAGAAGCCGAACATATTTAATAAAACAAAACTTACGATAAATAAAAATATTGATGACATTTTCCTGTTATCTTTTCTTTATTATATCATTATCTCATTTTTCTGCCCTTTACGCCAATATACAATCAACGAGGCCCGTCCTCGTAAGTGTTATCCACAGTTAAAAAACGTTTGTTTTTGCCAAAACCTACTCCTAAAAATAAATAGATCAAGGCATTTATTAAAATCATCATCTGTATTCCTATTACATAATAACAATGTGTTATTTAAAAAGAATAGGGCCCGCTCATAGAGAGCAGGCCGTTGTATGTTGCGTGTCAGTCAGCGTGAGAGCCATCAGGCCGGATGTGCCATTTCTTGCCACCCCTTTGGACCCAGGCCAGGCCTTTAGAAAAGGATCCGACAAGGTCGAAGCGCTCTTCATAAACTGCTGAGCCATCAGAACGGATGTGCCATTCCTTGCCACCCTTTTTGACCCAAGCCAGGTCTTCGGAGAAAGTTCCGACACACTCAAAGCGATCCTCATAGGCTGCTGAGCCATCAGACCGGATGTGCCACCACTTGTTGCTTTTTCTGACCCGAGCCAGACCTTCGGATAAAATTCCGACATAGTCGAAGCGCTCCCGTAATTCTTCCATGGACAACGCTAGTCCTGACATCCCTTGCCTCCTTATGAAATGTAATTCTATCTTTATTTAAAAAAGAGAAAGAACCATTCATCCTCTGGGGATATGATATGATAGAAATAAGATTCTGTCAAATTCCTACAAGTATTCTATTCTTTCAATGGATCCACTTAGAAATTCCACTTACAAGTCCCGTCCTCGTAAGTGTTATCCACAGTTAAAACCCTAAAATTTTGAATCTGTGTTCTTTGCGCCAGTTATAGACGAAATAGAAAAGAAAAGAATAAAAAATGATCATGAGTAAGAAAGGAAAACTCAAATGAATTGAAGAAAAGGCAAAAGATGAAAAAATATTAGTAATTTTGAGAAGATAAGAAAGCAAGATATGGCAGGGAAAAATAAAAATTAAAGCTAAAGAATGGGAGAATAAAGCTAAAATTGCTGACATTGCTCCGAAAATTAGAATAAAGGGTAGAGTTGGAAGTATTAAGAGATTAGTGATGGGAGCAATAAGGGAAACATAACCAAAATTGTAGATTAAAATAGGTAAAGTAAATAGCTGGGCTGATAAAGTCATAATTAATATACTTTTTAATCCTAATGTTTTAGGGATTTTTCTTAACCAGAAACGAAAAATAGGGAATAAATAGTTAATTCCCATTACTGCCAAGAAAGAAAGTTGAAAACCAATATCAAATAAAAGAAAAGGATTAAGTAAAAGCATTATTAAAGCAGATAACACAATTGCTCTTGTTGGATTATTCATTCTGCCAACGACTTGAGCAAGCAATAATAAGGACGCCATAATACTGGCTCTGATTGTTGAGGGTTGAAAACCAGTAATTGTCACAAAGAATAAAATAAAAAGCAGGGTTAGAAAAAACGCTTGTTTGCGCCAAAGACCTATTCCTAAAAACAAAAACATTAAAGCGTTTATTAAAATTATGGTATGCATTCCAGAAATAGCTGTCAAATGCCTAATTCCTGCCCTGTTCAATCTATCCTTTAAATTATCTGATATCTCTGTTTTGATTCCTAAAACCATTGCCTTTAAAATGCTTGCCTGTTCTGTAGAATAACTCTTGTCAATTGATTCAGCTAAGTTTTTCCTTAAATTTAGAATGCCTTTGTAAATTGAAAACTTTTTTTCAGAAATTTTTTCAATTTCTGGCTGATAAACCAAAACAAAAATTCTTTTTCTCTCTAAATATCCTTTATAATCAAAGTCGTCAAACACGGGCGGTTTTTCAATCTTTCCGATAACTTTTAATTTATCTCCATAATCAAAAATCTGAGAACTAAAAATTAAAACATTTTCTCTCCCCTTTTCTAAAACAAATTTATTTTCTTCCTGTTTTATTACTCCTCCCTCAATCTCAATCACCCGTCCCTCAAGGCCCAAGAGCTCCGATTCAAAAAAACGACTTGTTTTTAAAACTAAGCCGATTAAAATACCGATTATTAAAACAAGACAAACCAAAAGAAAAATTTTTGACCCAGACATTATCTTATATCGCAAATATCAAAAAAAGACTCAACCTCTTTTTTTATACTTTCTAAATATTCGTCTGAAAAAGGCTTCTCATTAGATAGTTCTTGATTGATAAGGGGCTGTTTATTAGAAAAATTTTGAATAACATATTTTCTTGCTGGAGCAATCCATTGCACAATCTTTAAAATATCCTCTTTCTCAATTATACCTGGCACCAAGGTTGTTCTGAATTCATAATCTTTCGCTCTATTTTTTAATAACTCAATGCTTTGTTCAATTTTTTCCAAATCAACTTTCACTCCTGCTAATTTATCATATTTTTCTTTATATGCCTTTATATCCATTGCAATGTAGTCAATCAATTCTTTATCAATTAATTTCTCAAGCATTTCTGGATTATAACCATTGGTATCAAGTTTTATTAAAAAACCTATTCGCTTAATCTCTGAACAAAAATCATATAAATCATTGTGAATAGTAGGCTCTCCTCCACAAATTACAACTCCATCTAAAAAACCTTTTCTTTCTTCTAAAAAAGAAAAAACTTCTTTAAGCGGAAGTTTTTTGCTTTTGCTAATTTCTTTTGGCAATACAAGCTCTGGATTATGGCAAAATGGACACCTAAGATTACAGCCACTGGTAAAAATCGTAGCAGCCATCTTACCCGGATAATCAATTAAGGTATGCTTTTGTAATCCACCAATAATCATTTATCTAAAACAAATTCTTCTCTTTCTTTAAATTCCTGCTGTTTTCCTTCATTCCACTGCTTTACGGGCCTATAATATCCCACAATCCTCGAATATACCTCGCAGGACTGTTCTGTTGTGCACTTGGGACAAATAAAATGCTCTCCATTAAGATAACCGTGAACTGGACAAATGGAAAAAGTTGGGGTCAAACTAATATAGGGTAAGTTAAATTTCTCAAATACTTTTTTAATTAACCTCTTAGCTGACTCCACGTCAGAAATTTTTTCGCCTAAGAATAAATGTAAAACACTACCCCCTGTATACTTTGCTTGAATTTCATCTTGTAATGTTAGGGCAGTAAAAGGATCTTCGGTATAATTTACCGGTAATTGAGTAGAATTTGTGTAATAGGGAACTTCTTCTGTGCCAGCAGTAATAATATCAGGATATTTTTCTTTGTCTTTTTGAGCTAGCCGATAAGCAGTTGATTCAGCAGGTGTTTGTTCTAAGTTATAGATATTTCCTGTTGCTTCTTGATACTCCAGTAATCTATCTCTCATAAAATCTAAAATTTCTAAAGTAAATTTTCTTCCCTTTGGAGAACCAATATCCTCGCCTATAAAATTCAAAAGTGCCTCGTTTACTCCTACTAACCCAATGGTTGAAAAATGATTGGCATAATATGCGTTCTTGGCTTTTTTAACGCCTTCTAAATAATGCTTAGAATATGGATAAAGCCCTTTCTCAATATAATTCTCAAGAATTTTCCTCTTCAATTCCAAGCTGTCTTTTGCTAAATCCATTAATTTTCCGAGTTGTTCAAAAAATTCTTTTTTAGTTTTTGACAGATAGCCAATTTTAGGAATATTGATTGTCACTACGCCAATACTTCCAGTATTAGCTCCTGCTCCGAATAATCCACCACCACCTCTATTCTCAAGCTGTCTCAGATCTAATCTAAGTCGGCAGCACATTGATCTTGTATCTTCCGGCTTCATATCTGAATTAATATAATTGGCAAAATAATTGGTACCGTATTTAGCAGAGGCCTCAAAAATACCATCAAAGGCCGGCTCGTCCCATGGAAAATCTTTTGTAATATTAATTGTTGGAATAGGAAAATGAAAAGGTCTTCCGTTTTTGTCACCCCCAAGCATTACCTCATATAATGCTTTATCAAGCGTCTTCATTTCTTCTTCAAATTCTTTATATGTTTCTTTTTGGGGCTTGCCTCCCAAAAGCACTGGCTGGTTAGCAAAAACAGGCGAGGGCTTTAAATCCAAGGTGATATTTGAAAAAGGATTCTGAAATCCGACACGCGTAGGCACAGCCATATTAAATAAAAATTCCTGAAGCGACTGTTTAACCTGCTTATAATCTAGATTATCATAACGAATGAATGGAGCCATTAGTGTATCAAAGTTAGAAACAGCCACTGCTCCAGCAATTTCTCCCTGAACAGTATAAAGAAAATTTACAATCTGACCCAAGGCAGCTCTAAAATGTTTTGGTGGCTTAGATTCCACTTTTCCTGTTGCTCCACCAAAACCTCTTTTTAAAAGATCGTACAAATCCCAACCAGCGCAATAAAGGCCCAAAGTATCAAGATTGTGAAGATGAAAATCGTTGTTCTCTTCTGCCTCTCTAATATTCTTAGGATAAATCTTATTCAGCCAATACTTTTTAATAATATATGATGTGCTGTAGCGATTCAGTCCTTGCAAAGAAAAAGTCATGTTAGCATTTTCTTTCACTTCCCAATCAAGCTTTCCTAAATAATCGTCCACTCTATCCACTGCTCCCTCGCTCACAGCTATCTCTTCTCTTACTTTTCTCCTTTGTTCTCTATAAAGAATATATGCTTTAGCTGTTTCAGTTAAATTTTCTGAAATCAAAACTTCTTCCACTATGTCCTGAACCTGTTCCACTTCTGGAATCTCCTCTTTTTTAAAGCGACGATTTAAAATATCAACTACCCTGTTAGTAATTTTTTTAGACAAATGACCATCACCCTGCCCAGTGGCAGTAACAGCTTTATAAACTGCCTTTCTGATTTTTTCAAAATCTAAATCAACTATACTCCCGTTTCTTTTTTTGACCCTCTTTATCATTGGTTAAAAACAATGCTTGCCCTTAATATAACGAGCAAGCTTTAATATTTGTATATCTCTATCTTAATCTAATAAATTCATCCCGTCAAAAATTCAAAATCTGTGGATAACCAGAAATAATAATAACCCTAACTCTTTCCTAAAATTATAAAATAAATTATAATAACCTGCTTATATAAAAGGAACTAAATCCTTTTTTATTTTGTGCTATGAAACAAAAACCAGAAAATTCTATATTAAAATCTTTGCTTAAATTGGCAATTCCTATTGTCTTAGCAAACATACTTTATTCTGCCTACCAAATAACAGACACTTTTTGGGTTGGAAGAATAGGGCCTGAGGCTGTGGCAGCAGTGTCTTTAAGTTTCCCTATCATTTTCTTTATAATCTCTTTGGGAGGAGGCATGGCTGTAGCTGGAGGAATATTAGTTGCCCAGTACAAAGGCAAAAAAGATTATAAAAAACTTAATTTTATAGCTGGCCAAACTTTTTTAATGATGATTATCGCCTCTATTATATTAAGCATCGTGGGTTATTTAGTTTCTCCGACCTTAGTAAGATTAATGGGGGCAGACCCTTCTGTTGTTGCTAGTGCAATATCATATATGCAAATCTCTTTTCTCGGCCTAATTTTTATGTTTATCTTTTTTTCTTTTCAATCCCTTATGCGAGGCGTAGGAGATGTTAGGGCCCCTGCTTTAATCGTATTATCTACTGTATTACTGAATCTAATTTTAGATCCCCTGTTTATTATGGGATACAAATCTATCCCAGCTTTTGGAGTAACGGGCGCTGCTGTTGCCACGGTATTCACACAAGCATTATCAGCTATAATTGGAATAATTATATTATTCCGAGGGAAACACGGAGTTAGAATAAAAAAAATAGATCTAAAACCAAAATTAGCAGTAATCAAAAGAGTTTTTTTACTGGGTTTGCCGGCCTCTATTTCTCAATCAACAAGATCCTTAGGCATGGCAATGATGATTTTTATTGTTGCTCAATTCGGAACTACGGTAACAGCTGCTTATGGAATCGGAGGAAGAATCTTAAGCTTTATAATCATTCCCGCTCTTGGTTTGTCGGCAGCGACTTCTACTTTAGTCGGACAAAATATAGGAGCTAAAAGAATAGACAGGGCAGAGCAAGTGGCTAAAACAAGCGCAAAATTATCTTTTATTGTTCTTAGCATTCTAGGAATACTTTTATTTATTTTCGCAAAAGATATATCTGTTTTATTTATCCCTGGACATGAGGCAGTGACTAACATTGCTACTATGTTTATTAAAATCATGGCTCTTAGCTTTGGCTTTGTCGGAGTTCAAATTGTATTAGACGGAGTTCTTATTGGCGCTGGAAACACTTTTACCACTATGATCTTAACGATTATATCCTTGTGGCTCTTAAGAGTACCTTTAGCATATTTTCTCTCTGGATATACTAAGTTAAATGAAAATGGAATTTGGTGGGCATTTCCAATAGCAAATATTATTGCTCTATTATTCACTTATCTTTGGTATAAAAAAGGCCGGTGGAAAGAAAAAGAAATTACTGAACACATTTAAACAACTAAAAATCCTCTGCATAAGAGGATTTTTAGTTAGGATAATTAGTAAATTATATATCCGAAGCTTAGAGTTTATCTCTTAAACACAACTACTCGTTAAGATTTCTTGAAATAGATTACATAAAAAACCCTAAAACAGCCCAATACGGCAATAATAACATATACCCAGATATTAACTTTCAACAGACCTGGTAACCATATTGCCAGCAATAAACCTATGGCTGCACCAGCCAGCCCTAGTAATTTCATATCAAACCAATTCAACAGCTTGACTCTCTTGTTTGCCCAAGTAAATAAATTCATATATTTATTTTATTAACTCTTCCCTTTTATTATACAAAAGAACCGCTCAAAAAGCGATTTTTTGTTTAATGTCTGTCGAAGCCTGACTTCGACACGTCTTTAGACTTCGACACATCTTTAAAAAAGATTAATTTTCATATACAATAAATCAATGTCTCAAGGACAATGCAATATCGGAAAAAAGTCAGGTTTTTTATGTAAAAGATCCATAAAGGTGGGGGTTTTCCTTGGCATTAGGCAAATAAAAAGAGCGAGTCCATGGACCTCGTTTCTTTTAATTTTGATAATGCTTTTTACTTTTCTAAACGTAGTTATTGTAAATGGAATATTGTTAGGATTAGTAGAAGGATCAAGTCAAACCTATAAGACCAATTATTCTGGTGATGTTCTGATTAAGAAGCCAACCAATAAGCTTTATATACAAAGAGGAGAATTATTGAGTAAAGAATTAAGTAAATTAGATAAAATTGAAGCGTTTTCTACTAGGTATATTTATAGGACGACAATAATTAGTGATAATGAAAATCTAAACAGGAAACCTTACAAAAAAAACGAGGCCTCTGCTCTATTAACTGGAATCGACCCCATATCAGAAAATAATGTTACAAATTTATCTGACTTGTTGGTTGAGGGAGAATATTTAGAAGAAGAAGATAGAGTTTTTGCTTTGGTTGGTAGTAGATTACTTTATAAATACTCATCTGACCTACCAGAACAAGATTCTCTTAAAAATGTAGAAATCGGAGACAGAATAAGTGTAAAAATTGCGGATTCATTACAAACCTTTTTTGTAAAAGGGATTGTAAAAAGCAAAATAGATGGGGTCGGAGGGAGAATTTATGTCCCACAGTATTATTTAAAAAATTCTAAAGCAGAAGGCTTGGGCAAAGTTGGGGAAATTGCTATAAAAATAAAAAAAGGGTTTACGCCAGAAGAAGTGAAAGAAGACATATTAGGGTTAGGCGTAGATCCAGAAAATGCACTCGTTCAAACATGGGAAGAATCTCAAGGAAAATTTTTTAAAGATATTTCTTCTACTTTTGATACCTTAGGAAACGTTATTGGCTTTATTTCTATTATCGTCTCTTCTATAACTATATTTATTATGATCTTTATTAATGCACTAAATCGCAAAAAAATTATTGGAGTAATGAAGGGAATTGGAACTTGCGGAGCTTCAATAAAAATATCCTATATATTTCAATCTTTTTTCTATGCTTTAGTCGGAAATATTATTGGATTAGCGCTTTTGTATTTATTAATAAAACCCTATATCACGGCAAACCCAATAGATTTTCCTTTCAGTGATGGAATTTTATCAGCTCCATTAGGGAACGTTTTATTTAGAATCACCATACTCTTACTTGTTACAATCCTGGCAAGCTATCTTCCAGCAAGAATGATTGTAAAACGAAACACATTAGATTCTATATTAGGGAAATAAAATATGATAGAGGCAACAAACATAACCAAGAAATATAATGATGGGAATAACGAGTTTATTGCTTTGGAAAATATCAATCTTAAAATAAATGATGGTGATTTTTTTATTATATCTGGACGATCCGGATCTGGAAAAAGCACTCTACTTTATCAACTTTCTCTTTTAGATATGCCAACCAGTGGTAAAATAATTTTTGATGAATGTGACGTGGGGTTATTATCTAATCCCCAGAGAACCAACTTTAGATTATTTAATATTGGTTACATTTTCCAAGATTACGCATTGGTGCCAGAGCTTAACGCAATAGAAAATGTAATATTGCCCCTTCTTATGATTGGCGACAATAAGTCTACTGCCTATAGTAAGGCAATTAAAATTTTTCAGGAACTAGGCCTAGACAAAAAAATAAAAAACTTTCCAAGTCAATTGTCTGGCGGGGAGCAACAAAGAGTTTCCGTTGCTCGAGCTTTAGCAAACAACCCCCGAGTTATTTTTGCAGATGAGCCGACAGCTAATTTAGATTCAGAAAATGCATTAAATGTTATCAAGGAGTTTAAAAAATTAAACCAAAAGGGCTTAACTATTGTTATGGTAACTCACGAAAAGGAATATTTTGTTTACGGCAATAAAATAATTGAATTGTTAGACGGAAAAATAATTATACCGGACAAACCTATTGATAACGCTTTATAATAAAAAAAATCCAATTTTAACAAAATAATAATATCTTATCTTTTAATCGATTCATTATTTTATCAAACAATCACAGGGTTTTGCTGTTAACGATTCTTCTTGTTCTTCAAGAGAATTTATAAAAACGTTTTGTTTTGAACTGCCTTTAGCCAGGCTTTTTTCTAAAAGAGATTTATGAGAATAACCCCTTTTCTCCATTTCTTTTACTAATTCTTCATGTCTTAAAAAAAGAGATTTTAATTTGCCTCTCCATCGATTAATCTCGGGATGATTTTTGTATCCTTCTTTACGATTATTAATAATAGACCAAATAGCATGAATTTCTACATGTTCTCCTAGGATATGTTTTCTGCATAATCTTTCTGGTTTTATCTCCCAAACTCTCATCTTATTAAATTAGTAACCAAAACTGTCAGATAACTAGTAGTGCCACAAATAAAAATTCCCCAAACCCAATCAATTAAGGCTATTTTTAAAGAATAATTATTGATAACGGCTAGATTTGTTAGATCATAAACCCCGTAAACGACTAAGCCCAGCAGGCCTCCCCATAATAAAGCGAGCAATACTGAGTCGCCTGCTTTCGGTAAAACAAAAAAAATTATTCCAATAACTAGAACAAAATATGTTAATCCTGCTGTTAAAAAATCAACGTTATTCTTCATTATGCTGCCCAATTCTTTCTTATATAAATTTTTAGCTATGAATCCAAGCCATAGAGCGTCTATGGCTAAAAATATTAACAAAGCAATTATAAATTTTTTAATCATATTATTTTATTTTACTTATTTCATTTTATCAAAAAACCGCTCAAAAAGCGATTTTTTAATGCCTCTTAATCGCCCCAACGCCACAGGCGTCTCGGTCGAATAAAACGAATATATCTAGGGGGAAAACTTATTCCGTTCCCATTAAAATTTCACCGCATTTCAATTGAACAGCTTCAACTATATTTATTATATCATCAATCTTTGGCTCAACAGCAGACAATTCTTCTCCGTTTTCGAGCTCTACTTTAACCGTTCTGTCGTGCGTCTGCCAAACAGCTTCTACCTCGCAGTTATTAATGGCTTGTTTTATTAATTCCCAGGTTGAAATGTTAACAAAAGCTGTCCTCTCAGTCCTCTTAATAATATTTTCTCTGTCAAAATTAAATATTTTCTGATGTATTTCTTCGGGAAATATTATTCTAACATTTTCGGCATAATGCGAGCCATCGCCCGGAGCTTCATAAGAAAACCTACTCAAATTGTAAAAAGATAACTCGTTTGGATAGTCTATTTTGACTGGACCAGATGATCCACTTAATGTTTTTAATTCACCGTCTTGGATAATATATTCTCCGCAATAAGCCCATACGTATAATGGGAATAATTCGTTATCTGGCTTAAGATTTTCAATCGCACAGAAATTATGACTATTATCTTTTATTTTCCAGCTGAAGTGTTTCTGGGTTAAAAGATAGTTAGTAATGGCTTTTTCAATTTGATCATTACCAAAATCACTAACCAAAAATTCTTCTAATAATTCATCGGATTGGTGATCTTTCTCTATATTTAATTGACGCAAAAAATAAACACCAACACCTATTACAATAACCCCATTAATTATTAGTAATATTGATAAAATTTTCTTATTCATATTTCTATTCTCCCAAAAAATCGCCTCCTTGGTGATTTTTCGTTTGAACAAAATTATTCTCTCTTCTCAACTACGATTGTACAATTAGTAACTACGGCTGCAATAGCGCCAATAGCCGCCAAGACAGGCAGAAGCAAGGTGCCAACAACGCCAATAGTAAGAGGAATCTCAATTAATGATTTTCCTTCTTCGTTTTTGATAATAATTCTCCTAATATTCCCTTCCTTAACCAACTCTTTCACTTTTTTAACAACCTCTTCTCCAGAAACCTTAAACTCTTCTTTTTTAATTTTTTCTTCCATGTTTTTGTTTCAATAATTATTTATTCATTTTATCAAAAAATCGCTCAAAAAGCGATTCTTTGTTATTTGCGCTGAGCTTGCGAAATGCTCCGGGGAACGAACTTTATTAAAACCTGCTTGACTTTAATCTAATTATCGCTTGTTTCTTTTTTCTTACTAAAAAAGAATATATAAATAATATCTAAGATAGCTAGAGTGTTAATAATGAGTAATACTATAAACCATTTCTTCTGACTGCTCCTACTTGCTCGCCAGAGCGCCACTCCCTTCCAAGGTAATGTCCATAGAATAATTAAAAGAAGAAACCACGGATTCTGTATAAGTTGTTCTGTCATTTTATTATTAATTTAAAATTAATTATTTATCTAATTTTCGTAAATATTTCAACCGAGTAACAGCAAGATATACCCAACCAATAAGAAAAAGAATAAATAATGCTGTCAACCAATTATCAAAAAAATCTGAGAAATACGCACCAATAAAAATTCCGAACGAAACTGCACATACTTTGAAGATTCCCAATTCCCATACACTAAATGTCCATGGACTAAATAT
>CAYNAD010000010.1:0-12991 GCA_964395215.1 uncultured Candidatus Saccharibacteria bacterium
TAAGTACTAATAAAATTTTGGATGAGTTTCCAGATATGCTCGGAGCAAAGACAGGACAAACGCCAAAAGCAAAACAGTGCTTCCTCGTTATACTTCCTAAGCCAAAAGGGGAGGGCTATTTAATAAATGTAATTCTCGGTGCTAATGATAGATTCCAAGAAATGAAAAAAATAATTAACTGGGTAGATAAGGCCTTTGTATGGTAGACATAGATCCACAAACAGCTTTCAGTATAATTAAGGTTTTATTCTTAGGCGCAGTTGCCTTTATTGTTTCGATTCTTTGCACACCTATTTTAACTAATTTCCTATATAAGTATAAACTCTGGAAAAAAAGTTCAAGAACAACTTCTATTGATGGACAGAAAATGCCTATTTTTCAAAAATTTCATTCAGAAAAAGAAACAAAAATTCCGCGTTTTGGCGGACTTTTAGTTTGGACCGTTCCTCCAATTTTAGCAATCGCTTTTTTTATTTTCAGCGAGCTTGACGGAACAATTATGGATAAACTTAATTTTTTAAGTCGTTCCCAAACGTGGCTTCCGCTATTCGCTATGGTAGCCGCTTCTTTAGTGGGACTTTTAGATGACATTCTACAGGTAAGAGGAAAAGGTAAATATGTTGGTGGTGGTTTGAGTTTAAAATATCGACTGGGTTCTGTTTTCTTGATAGGACTAATCGGTGGCTGGTGGTTTTTTGCAAAACTTGGCTGGACAACGCTCCATATCCCAGGAGCAGGGGATATTTCTATGGGCATTTGGTACATTCCTTTTTTTATTGTAGTAATGCTGGCGGTTTATGCAGGAGGTGTAATAGATGGTATAGACGGCTTAGCAGGTGGCAGTTTTGCTACTATATTCGGAGCATTTTCAATGATCGCTTTATTTAGGGGTCAAATTGACTTGGCTGCTTTTTGCGCTGTTTTAGCAGGTACAATTTTAGCCTTTTTATGGTTCAATATCCCGCCAGCAAGATTCTATATGGGCGAATCTGCCACAATGGGTCTCTGTACTGCCTTAACAGTTGTTGCCTTTCTTACTGATTCGGTTTTAGTGCTTCCAATAATTGCTATACTTTTAGTAGTAGAAGCTGGTTCTGTAATCTTACAACAACTCTCAAAAAAATTTCTAAAACGAAAAATCTTTCTCGCCGCGCCAATCCACTATCATTTCGAAGCCAAGGGTTGGCCTCACTACAAAGTGACGATGCGTTTCTGGGTCATCGGCTTAATAGCTGCCATCATTGGCATCGCCATCAGTTTGCTCGGCTAAATTAAATAATATTTAACTAGGGGAAATTGAATTTATCGATAAAGTTTTAAAGGTCGTAAACAAAAATAATAATTTTAGATATTTATGAAAAATGAAGTGGTAGAAAAAATAGCTGCTTTAGCTACGGCTGCCTTTGGACTCGTCGCAGCCCTTGCCTGGAACGGAGCCATCCAGGCAATTTTTAAAAAAGTATTTGGAACATCTGAAGGAATAACACCAATGTTACTTTACGCAATTATTGTTACCATCATTGCCGTATTTGTAACGATTTGGATAGGAAAAATTTCCAGCAAATCAGATAACTCGTAATTGAATTAGAATTTTTAACCTAATAAGTAATTTTCGTGGTTTTTGATTTTGCAAATTAGTTAGATATTATTCTACATGTCAAAGTCTGACTTCAAAAGATAGCTACATCATACAGGGAAAAAACCGCTAAAGGGCGGATTTTGTTTTATTTAAAACTTTACTTTCACAAGAAAAAGAATATAATAAAATTATAGGGTTATTTAATGTACACAGTAAGCCGTGAGGGTATTACAACTGGGGAGATGGACCCTAGGGAATAACCCCCCACAACATGTGTATGTTGCGTGGCTGAGCTTTGTGTGGCTCCTTGGAAGAAGAGGGGCTATAACTGCTCAAGCCGGGAAACTTGAAACCACGGCCCCTCTCTGTTCTTTTTGTTCTTTATGGTAGATGCCAAGCATCTCCAAAATAATCTTTTGAGTCAACCCGAACTGTTTATAATAGTTTGGGGTTTCATATTTTATACAAGCACTAAACAAATGCTTGTTTTTTTGTTAAAATGAAATATGGTTAAGAAATTACTCAAAAATTATGCATTCATAGACAGTCAAAACCTTAATCTAGGAATCCAAAATTTGGGGTGGAAATTAGATTATCGTAAATTTAGAATTTACCTCAAAGAAAAATACCAGGTTACTATTGCTTATCTGTTTATCGGATATGTAGCGGAAAATAAAGAACTTTATTCCGCACTACAATCTGTTGGTTATGTTTTGATTTTTAAACCAACGCTTCCCGATAAAAATGGAAAAATAAAAGGCAATATTGATGCCGACTTAGTCCTTCAGGCAATACTTGATTACAACAAGTATTATAAGGCAATTATCATTTCAAGCGATGGTGATTTTTATTCTCTAGTCAAGCATCTTTATAAAAACAAAAAATTGAGATGTGTTATGAGCCCTTATGTTAAAACATGTTCTATCTTACTTAAAAAAACCGCTAAAGAAAAAATTGTTTTTATGAATAATTTAGAGAAAAAATTAGGATATAAAGAAAAACACCGCTAAGGGACAAAACCCATAGAGGTGTTTTCCATATACATTCTACTTAGAATATATAAAAATTTTTATCAGTTGTCAATAGTAAAACTATGAATAATCTAAAAAATAAAAAAATATTAATCCTTGGTTTTGGTAGAGAAGGGAGGTCCAGTTTAAGGTTTTTGGAAAAATATTATCCCGATGATGAAGTTGCTGTTGCTGACAAGCAGAAAATTAAAGGTCTTTCTAAGAAATACAAAAACCTTTCAGGGGAAAAATATTTAAAAGCTATCAATGACTATGATGTGATTATCAAGACCCCGGGTATAAATAATAATGATTTAAAGCCATATTTAAAAAATCAAATCATTACATCTCAAACAGAGATTTTTTTAGCAAAGCATAGAGAAAAGACAATTGCTATTACTGGCACAAAAGGGAAGGGGATAACTGCTGATTTACTTTACAAAATAATCAGAAATGCGGGTAAAAAAGTGGAGCTTGCTGGCAATATGGGAAAACCAGTTCTTGATTTCTATGATAAAAAAAATTGTTGGTTTGTTTTTGAAATTTCTTCTCATCAGTTAGAAAATTTAAAAATAAGTCCGCATATTGCAGTATTTTTGAATATCTATCCAGACCATCTTGATTTTTTCAAAACATTTAAGAGATATTTTAAGGCAAAACAAAACATTACATTTTATCAGAATAAATCAGATTATTTGGTTTACAATAAAGAAGTAAAGGGATTGAAAACAAAAGCTAAAAAAATCTCTTTTAGTAGGAAAAAGACAATACAAGTTCCCTTTGAAAGCAGCGCTTTTTTAGAGAACATCAATGGAGCCATTACTGTTGCTAAGCTTTTAAAAATAAAGGACTCTGTTATTCAGAAAACAGTTATAAACTACAAGCCATTTAAAAATCGTTTGGAAAATATTGGGACATATAAGGGGATCAAGTTTATCAATGACTCGGCAGCAACCATACCTCAAGCCACAATAGCGGGTCTAAATAATTTTAAAAATATAGATACCCTAATTTTAGGTGGCTCTGAAAAAGGTTCTAATTACAAAAGTCTGGCAAAAGAAATAATTAAAAAAGATATTCAAACCTTAATACTGTTCCCAATAACTGGTAAAAAAATCTGGCAGGAAATAGAAAAACAAAAGCCAAAAAAACTGCCCGAGGTTATTCAAGCCAAAGATATGAAACAAGCGGTTATGTCTTGTTATAAATATACAAAAAAAGGAAAAACCTGCCTCTTGTCTCCTGCTTGCGCAAGTTTTTCTATATTCAAAGATTACCAAGACAGAGGACAACAGTTTAAAAAATATATTAAACAATTGGCTAAAACAAAAAATGAATAAGCCAAAAAATAAACAAAAACCGGATTTGGTTCTTTCTATCGCCATTTTTCTCCTAGCATTTTTAGGTTTTCTGATTTTGACAAGTGTTTCTATGACAATGTCCAAAAGAATGGGCTATGAGTCATTCCATTTCCTCAAACATCAACTTCTTTTTGGTTATCTACCTGGAATAATCTTTGCATTCATCGCCTATAAAATAAATTTCAAGTTTGTCAAAAAAATTGCTTTTCCTTTAATAATATTAGCTATAACCTTGATGCTTTGCGTATTCTTGCCAAAGATAGGAAGCACGGCTGGTGGAGCTAAGAGATGGATTTCGCTTTTTGGATTTGCTTTTCAGCCCTCCGAATTTCTGAAACTCTCTTTTATTATTTACCTCTCCGCTTGGTTAAGTCGACACGGAAAGGAAAAACAAAGTTTTGTAAAATGCTTTATTCCAATGGCAGTAATTATCGGAGTAATATGCGCGCTTCTGATTGCCCAACCAGACATCAGTACTCTCGTGGTTATATCCCTAGTCGCAATACTCCTTTATTTCACATCCAATACTCCATGGTATCAAACAGGCATTTTAGGATTAATGGGAGTGGGCGGTTTGGCTCTTTTGATTAAAATCGCTCCATATCGCCTTAACCGTTTTCTTGTATTCCTAAAACCAGACACAGAACCTTTGGGCATTGGTTATCAGTTGAAACAATCCTTAATTGCAATTGGTTCTGGGGGCATTTTAGGACATGGACTTGGTTTGGGTATACAAAAATTTGGTTTTTTACCACAGCCGATGACAGATACTATTTTTTCTGTTTACGCTGAAGAAGTTGGATTTGTGGGATGTATAATTTTTATTCTGCTCTTGTTAATTTTCGCTTGGCAGGGATTCAAGATCGCTAAAAAGGCAAATAATAATTTTTTGAAATTAATGGCAATCGGAATTGTTGGCTGGATTATTATTCAAGCCTTTGTTAATATTGGTGCTATAATAGGAATACTGCCCCTGACTGGCATTCCATTGCCTTTGGTAAGTTATGGCAGTTCGCATCTAATAATAGAATTTATCGCAATCGGATTATTATTAAACATTTCCAAAAAGGCATAATATGAAAATAGTATTTACGGGCGGAGGCACAGGAGGCCACATCTATCCGCTCATAGCAATTATTAGAGAGATTAAGGCAATTTATCCAAAAGATAAAAAGCTCTCTTTATTTTACATCGGACCTAAAACCTCCTATGGTTTAGATGATCTAAAAAAAGAAGGGGTAAAAATAAAAAATATTAAAGCTGGAAAGATCAGGAGACAAAAAAACTTAAAAGCTATCTTTAAGGATATTATTGATATATCGTTTAATATACCAATGGGTATCTTAAATTCTGTCTTTATTTTAAAAACGATTCGCCCGGATATTATTTTTTCCAAGGGCGGATTCGGCGCTTTTCCTGTTCTGTTTGCAAATCGCTTTTTCAAATATCCTTTGTTTCTACACGAGTCCGATTCTGTGCCCGGAAAAGTCACCCAAAAATTTATAAAATATGCAACAAAAGTTTTTGTTTCCTTTGATAATATGAATATTGCAAAAACAATCGTTGTTGGAAACCCAATTAGAAAAGAAATTTTAAATGGAGATAGGGAAGAGGCAATAAAATTATTCAATATTACAGAAACAAGACCAATTGTCTTAATCTTGGGTGGTTCGCAGGGGGCTGAAAAAATAAATGAGTTGATCTTAGGTGTTTTACAAGATCTTTTGAAAAACTTTGAATTAATTCATCAATGTGGAGAAAAGAATCTTGATCATACAGACCTTCTTTATAAAACTATCGTGGAAAAAGAAGCATTGGATAAATTCTATCATCTTTATGGATATTTAGATGAAATTCAAATGAAACACGCATTAGCTGTAGCTCATATCGTGGTCAGTAGGGCTGGGGCAGCAAGTATTTTTGAAATTGCTGCCTGCGGGAAACCGAGTATTTTGATTCCCTTACCAGAATCAGCTCAAGACCATCAGGCGAGAAATGCTTATATTTATTCTCAAACAGGTGCTGCCAAAGTGATGGAGCCACAAAACCCAACACCTCATATGCTTTATTCAAATCTAATGGAAATTTTTTCAAAACCTCAAATATTAAAAAACATGCAATCCGCTGCCTTTAATTTCGCAAAACCAAGAGCAGGGGAAGAGATCGCGAGACACATATTAAATTTGACATAAAGAGTTTATTCCACTATAATTTCTAAACAATGGAAGCAAAAACAAAAAAAATCGAAAATCCGAGAGTGAGGATTGCTCCGTCTCCTACAGGGTTTTTACATATTGGCACTGCTAGAACAGCGCTTTTTAATTATTTGTTTGCTAAAAAACATAGAGGAAAATTCATCCTTAGAATAGAAGACACAGACAAGGAGCGTTCTAGTAAAGAGTTTGAAGAAGATATTATTGAGGGACTCAAGTGGTTAAAAATATCTTGGGACGAGGGTGTTAGTCCAGATAATCCTGAAGAGGAAATAGGGGACTATGGGCCTTATAGACAGAGCCAAAGAAAAGATATTTACAAAAAATATATAAAGAAACTTTTAGATGAAGACAAAGCATATCATTGTTTTTGCACAAAAGAAGAATTAGAAGCTCAAAAACAATATCAATTAAGTATCGGCCAGCCGCCTAAATACAATGGCAAGTGTAGAGAATTGGATGAAAAAATAGTAAAGCAGAACCTGAGAGATAAAAAACCTTATATTATTAGATTTAAAACACCTGGAGATAATGTTGTTTTTAATGATTTAATCAAAAGCAAGGTAGAGTTTGATGCTTCTTTATTGGGAGATATAACGATTGCCAAAGATGAGGAAACCCCTTTGTATAATTTAGCAGTCGTAATTGATGATTACGAAATGAAAATCACTCATGTTTTAAGGGGCGAAGATCATTTATCAAATACTCCAAAACAAATTCTGCTTTTTAAGGCATTAGGCCTGGACATTCCGGAATACGGGCATTTTTCCCTTATATTAGGTCCAGATAAAAGCAAATTAAGTAAAAGACATGGTGCAGTTTCTACAAACAAGTATAAAGATACGGGATATCTGCCCGAAGCAATGATTAATTTCATTTCTTTCCTTGGCTGGAATCCAGGAACTGAAAAAGAAATCTTTTCTTTAAACACATTGTCAAAGGAATTCTCGTTGGAGAGGTGTCAAAAATCTTCTTCTATTTTTAATGTTAAAAAACTTGACTGGCTCAATGGTTTCTATATCAGAAATAAATCTTTAGCTAAACTAACCGATCTTTGCATTCCTTATCTTGTGGGTGATGGATTAGTTGAACCAACTTTTGTGAGTGAAGCTCATTTGGTTGGCATCGGACCTGTGGATATAAAAGAGGAGTTTATTGTTAAAGAAACAGGTGAAAAAATAGAAATTGAACAACTGCAAAACATTATTTCTTTATATCAAGAAAGATTAAAATATCTGTCAGAAATATCTGAATTAACCGTATTTTTCTTCAAAAAAGAACTTGATTATGAAAAAAGCTTACTCTTGTGGAAGGATATGCAAATAGACGAACTTAAAGGCGTTTTTGAGGCATTAGAAGGGGTATTAGAGCCCATTCCAGCCCAGAATTGGACTGTGAGTCATATACAAAAAATATTGCTCATAAAGGCTCAGGAAAGAGGTAATAATGGTTGGCTTTTATGGCCTTTGCGGGTGGCTTTAACCGGTAAAAAATCTTCAGCTCCACCGTTCGACATAGCAAAAATTTTGGGAAAAGAAAAAACCTTGCTAAGATTAAAGCAGGCAAAAGAAAAACTTTAAACTTATAAATTTATGAAAGGGGAGTGGTCAAAAATTTGTATGGTCTTATTGATAGTTTTAAGTTTTTTACCTTGGAGCGCCCTTGCGGGACAATTAGAGCTACCAAGCATTGAAACAGGTAAAAACATCTTAAATAAAACAGGTAGTACCACAAAATCATTTTTAACAGGCATTTGGCGGGGGATAGGTGATATTATTGATTCTATTATGCCCTCGATAAAGGATGGAGATGAAACAATAACTATTTGGTGGAGAGAAACAGCAAAACCTTGGGTTTCTGATTTCTGGGGTAATATAAAAATATATCTAGACAAAGAAATTATTATAAATTAAATACTGCTTAATTGTTCTCTATTCATTCTTGCCGTTTATATGCTCTATAATGCCATATTTTATCATTTTCCACTTGACACCCCTGTCTTAGGGGAATACTATACATAATACAATGTCGCACAATGTAGCTTAAGGGTCATTATATGAATATACCACACCTAAAACCAATCCCCCGGTATTTAAACGATTTTTTGGATTGGATAGACGTAGAACAAGGACTATCAAGTAAGACGCAAGAAAATTACAGCAGATTTTTAAAACTTTTTTTAGATTGGTTAGAAAAAGAAAAATTAACAAATATAAAACCGTCAGAGTTAACAAAAGAACATATCTGGGATTATAAGGTTTTTCTCTCTCGCCACTATAAGACCAGAGATGGCAAACAATTAAAAAGAGTCACTCAAAACTTTTATCTCATAGCCCTACGCTCTCTTTTGACCTTTTTTGCTGATAAAGATATCCCCTCTTTACCTCCTGAAAAAATAAAGCTCACAAAACAGGAGGAAAAACCTGTTCATTTCCTAGCATTAGACCAAGTTGAAAAACTCTTGAATGAGCCAAAAGGAAAAACAAAAATTGGATTGCGGGACAAAGCAATACTAGAAGTCTTCTTTTCCACAGGAATGCGTGTTGCTGAGCTGGTTTCTCTCAATAGAAATCAAATCAAAATACAACCTCTTACGAAAGATTTAGAAATTACCATCATAGGAAAAGGAAAAAGGCCTAGGACCGTCTTTTTCTCGGAAAAAACTGTCCAACACCTTAAAAAGTATCTTGAAACCAGAAATGACAAAGAACAGGCATTGTTTATAAACTACAGCGGACGAGAACCTGGCACACGCCTTAAAAAAAGAAGCATGGAAAGAACTGTTAAAAAATATGTTATTTCTGCTGGATTGCCGATAAATACTAGTTGTCACACGCTGCGCCACTCATTTGCCACAGATCTTTTAAACAAGGGCGTGGATATAAGAACAGTTCAGGAATTCCTTGGTCACAAAAATATTGTAACCACTCAAATTTATACTCATGTTACTAGACCTCAATTGCGTAAGATACATCGCAAATGTCATTCGGAAAAATAAATTAAGCATTAATAATTAGTTATTTCAGTACCCACCCCTACTTCAGAGAGATATTATATAAATATAATGTCGCATAATATAACTAGCGACACATAAAACAAATACAAAAAAACAGAGCGAGTGGTCCAATGTGGATCCACTCGCTTTAAGCTCGGCTATTCGCCGTTGTTAATCCTCCTTCTCTCAGCCGTATTAATCTCCTTATTGTTATACAGCCGAGAATCTGCCTTGCGAATTAGGCTTGCCAATGAAATTTCATCAGTAAGCATAGCAATTCCAAAGCTAATCCCTATATCCATATTCAGCTCTAGCCCCAACTTCGAAAAAGCATCTTCGGCCCGGGCTATCATAACTCGGGCACCTTGCTCATCTGTATCTGGCAAAAAAAGCAAGAATTCATCTCCGCCGTAACGGATAACAAAATCTCCTTCTCTTACCTCAGACCAAAGTGCTTTGGCAAGAACTTTGAGTGCCTCGTCTCCGGTCACGTGGCCCCACTGGTCATTCAGCGCCTTGAATTCGTCAATATCTATCATTGCCAATGTTAAGGGATTACCAGATCGAACGGCTTTTGCAAGCAATCCGTCTAATAAACCCTGCTCAAGCGGCCTCCTATCGAATACCCCTGTTAGTGGGTCTTGGAGAATATGATTTCTCCCGTGCCTAAGACCATAGCATGCACCCAACAATCTATCCAAGATTCTCAAAGAACTCACCTCCATTGCCATTTATGGCGTTTAGATGCTTAAATTATACCACGGCTATCCACTACTGTCAATCAATATTGCCCAAAATACTCCTCGCACTCTTCCAAATTTTCTGGAATAGAACAATAATCATCGCATTCTTGGAGAGTAGAACATTCACCAGGTCCATCAATATTAAAATCAAAAAAATCAGTACTAGTTGAAGTGGTGTCATCAGTAGTAGTAGCTGGCGGTGTGGAAAACTCTATGTTTGATATATCTTGCTTTAAATTATCAATTTCTTTCCCAAAATCAAACCCCCTATCCCCTATCTGTCTATTTGCTGGAAATAAAACATAGGACAAAGCCATTATTCCGATAATTACAACAATACCTAAAAGCATTTTCCTGTTGTCTCCCTTAGTATCTTTTTTAGTGTCTCTACTTATATTTTGTTCTTCCATATTAAGTATTTAATAATAAAATCTGATATGCCAAAAAGGTGGCAAAAATAACCCAAATTGCGTAAGGATACAAAAGAATCGAAGCTGTCTTAGAACTGAATTTTATTAAAATTATCAAAGCAATCACTGTTGCTTCTAAAAAAAGCATTTCTACAATAGATGCTCCTACTAAATGAAGATTGAAAAAAAGATAAGACCATAAAAAATTTAGTATTCCATTGACTATAAATAGGACTATAACCAAAATAAATTTAAAATTGCGATATGCCCGATTCCAATAAATTAAAGCGGAGAAAGCGCTCAAAACAAAAATAACACTCCAGATTATGCCGATAATAAAACCGGGCGGAGTAATGAGAGGGAGATTGAGTCTACTATACCAGTCCAACCCTTGGGCAGTAATTATATTTCCTAAAACCGCAGTTACCAAAACAAACAAAGGAATTAAAATGTAATTTGGTTTAATCATTGATTTGTTTCAACCATTTTCCAAAAACACATTCCATTTTATGCTCATTTGGTGCTGGCTTTTTTAAAAATCTCACTGCTTCTTTAAATGTTTTTTCCACATAGCTAGAATCAGTATCAATCACATGAATTTCTTTTCTAAACGGCAATTTCCCTTCAAAAGCATTATCTTTATCTATTATATAAAAAGCTAAAACAGCTTTCTTGGGAGTTGAATAGCCATTTTTTTCTAAAAGATAAGCATAAATATCCATCTGAAGCTGAAACTTATCATAAATATCTGGTACTTTTTCTCCTGTTGTTTTGTAATCAAAGGGAGCTAATTTTCCATCGCCAAAATCCAAAACATCATCTAAAACACCATATAATAAAGCATCTTCATCCTCATATCTTAGACCCTTATTACTATCTCTCCACTCATTCAAAAGGATTTGATTCTGAAAAAGTTTGGCTGGAATATTGTTCGCTTCAAGCAAGGGATGAGAACCGCCGTTCTGCCTGTGTTTATCAAAATCCTGTTTCAAAATATTGTCCACTTCAAGATTCAATTGAAAAGGATAAGGCGAAGGCCTTTTAACACCTTTGTTTTTCTCCAACCAAAAACATAGAGGACATTCAAAATATAGATTTAGTGATTTTGGAGAGATCTTTATCATTAATGTATTATAACAAAAGAAATGGCCAGCGGGAAGAGTTCCCACTGGCCGTAACGATCATTTTCCTCCGATAATGATACTACTAGTACCAAGAGCCTGAAGCAGTCTTTCTGGTGGAAGTTGAATTTCTGATCCACGACCACGTCGCTCTTTCCAAACCATCCTTCTTTTGGCTATTTTCTCAACACTCCATCTATCAATACAACCTTTGAAAAGAATTGTTGCTGGGATTGCCTGATCTCTAGTCCTCAAACGAACTCCTTGTACAGCAAGAGATCTTTGAGAAGCATTACAGCTTGTCTTGAGTAGGCATTCAAGCGCTTTCCGCTCCCAATCATCCTTTGGTCCCCACTCTAGAGCTTCAGTCAATATCCTTGTGCGAACATCGGCAGATCGCATATCATGAACGTGTATACCCTTGTCAGTAATATACTCTAAGGCATTCTGATGTACGCCAATGAGTCTCACTAACTTTTGGAGTGGATCAAAAAAAAGTTCTGCTTCCTTAATAACCACTTCTCTGGGAAACACATACCTTTCTATGGGCCCTAAAGAGCAAACTTCTTGACCCTCTAGAGCATGAACATCTGCCACCACAGAATACTGCTTTCCAATATCGTCCCATGCCTTTCCATCAGCCACCAGAAGCTGCCATGTGAAAGCAAGCTCTCCTTCTCTGTATAAACTCTCGCTTGTAATAACGCGCAAAGGTAGATTTTTTGAAACTAGAATTTCGGAAAAACGAGAAATACTCTTGTCAACATAGGTTGTTGCCTCTCTAGTCCAATCCCGATCATATGGTTTCGATTGGTTCCCGCTAGTTTTATGAACCAGATAGAAACTTGCTCTAGTCATCAAAAGACCATCTCTTCCTGCGGTAGCATGATTCAGAACAACATCCTCTGGCCAATGTATGGCTGAATGAATACATCCAGCAATGGGCACTGCTCCTTGAAGTTGAGCTAAAAGCTCATCTCTAAAAGCACTTCCTCCTCCTTGTGCAAACCAACAAAGAGCAAATAGAACTCTTTGTACAAACTTTTCTGCATGGCTCTCCATGATTTCTCCTTTCTTGCATTCGCAAGTATCAGCCCCCGATAGTCCGGGTAACGGCCGACCCTCCATTAAGGGCATTTTTATCCTAAAATAAAATAACTATGGTGTCAAACCAAAAACGCCTCTTGCGAAGCGTCTTTGGTAAAGTATTTTTATTTTTTCTTCCTCTTTTTTATATTTTTAGCGCTTTCTATGGCTGCTGTTTTTCTATACCTACAATAATCGCAGTCATCATCCATTTTTGGAATATCTTCGCTCAAAAGGCATTGATGAAGCTCCTCAATCGTCCCCTCTATCCAAGAATCATCTCCTTCATAAGGAATAACTTTTATATCAAACTCTATCTTTTTATCAAATGCCTTAGCATCATTCTTGCCATTGCAATAAACAAAATATCCAACTTTTGAAACATTAAATCCATTTTTTCGAAACAACCATTGATAAATCTCCATTTGACGCTTATAGGTAATCTGCCAAGGCGCATCCAAGCTCACCTCTCC
>CAYNAD010000010.1:13091-19562 GCA_964395215.1 uncultured Candidatus Saccharibacteria bacterium
CGCCTATCCATATAGAAACAGCGAGGACATTGTAGAAATAAATCTATCTTTGAGCGACTAATTCTAAAAGGCGTTTTTTGTTTTGGGTCAAATAATTCTTTTGTTCTTTTAGGATTATAATAAATAGACATAATTGTTAATCGCTAAATTGTAAAAGTAGATTATAAAGTTTTTGATTAGTATTCTCGGCTATTGGGAGAACATATTCTTTAAGCTCGCTTTTCCAACGTAAAATTTTTGGATAATTTATATGGGCCTCTGAAATATATCCCATTGCTCGCATATTATCTAAAATATCACAAAGTTTTAATAGTCGTGTCTTTTCGTCTGATTCAGCAATTTCCTTAAATTTTTTCGGTTTGTTGCTCAATTTTTCCTCCTCTGTTTCATCTTCCGGCCGTGGCCTAGTCATTCCCTTGACTAATCTCGCTGTTTCTTCACTAAACTCATTTTCAATATGTTCTATTGTATAACCGCTATCTTCAACTAAATCATGCATCAAGGAAGCACAAATCATTTCATTATCCTGAATCCCAAGTTCCTCTACTAAAATCAAAGCAGTGCGAATCGGATGAATAATATAACCAACTCCACTATCACGGAACTGATTCATGTGCCCTTGCTCAGCCCAACTCAAGGCCTTAGACGCTCGTATTTTCTCTCGCTCTGATAAACTCCCTAAAAACCTTGAGAGTTTTGTCCTTTGATATTCTAAATCAAGAAATTTATCTTCAAGCATATTTTTATTCCCCTGCTATTACCTTATAATATAAAACTTTCTCCGGCTCTACGTCTGTTTCCCATGGTCTTGAATACAGAAATGTAATTTCTGATTCTCCTGGCATTAGGGCTTCAAGAACAAACATCTCTTCTCCACTCGATCCAACCAATCCTGTCTCTTCGGGCGCTATAAAATCCTGACTTACTAATTCCAATTTTTCTGGATCATAACCAATCTGCCACTGAAAGCCAGTAGTTGGATTTGATTCCAGATTTATAGTTATACTCTCGCCCACACCTACAGTAAAAGTCGTTTCATATACAGTGCTTAATTCCTCCTCTGTGTCTGGTACTATCTCGCGATTACAGCACGACAAAAGCCCGAAATCTAGAGCAAAATAAACAATGCCTGCGAATATAATAATTATAATAAAAACTATAAAAGCTGTATTTTTTAGCAACATATTTTATAAAGTTAACTATATTCAATTATTTTAACATAAAAAGAAATCCTTGCCACCCTTCTGTTATTCTTCCCTCTTATAATACTCTTTCTCCCCTATCTCCTTGGGAAAATGAGTTTGCTTTGATTTCTTCTCCGGCAAATCATGAGCATATTCATAGCCCTTGCCATAGCCAATCTTTTTCATCAAATTAGTTACCGCATTCCTTAAATGCATAGGCACTCCATAAGCACCTTTTTTAGCATCTTCTTTGGCCTGCAAAAGAGCCGAATATGAAGCATTACTCTTGGGAGCAGTGGCTAAATATGTCACTCCCTGCGCTAAATTAATTTGTGCTTCAGGAAATCCAACAAATTCCACTGCCCGAGCTATTGCTATTGCTACCTGTACTGCCTGTGGGTCTGCATTCCCAACGTCTTCAGAAGCAAAAATTACCATTCTGCGGGCAATAAATCTCGGAGCTTCGCCTGATTCAACCATTCTCGCCAGCCAATACAATGCTCCATTCGGATCAGAATCACGCATGCTTTTAATAAAAGCTGAAATCACATTAAAATGTTCTTCTCCTTTTTTATCATAACGAAGAGCGTGCTCCTTCAGAATATCGGAAATCTCTTCTGCTTTGATCTCTTTCTTAATTGTGCCTGACTTGCCCTTTAGGTGATTAACCACAAATTCCAAACCATTCAGAGCAACTCTTGCATCGCCATCAGCAAAATTAGCCAATCTTTCTATTGCCTTATCTTGAAACTTGATTCCAAAATTACCGAATCCCCTCTCCTTATCATTCAAAGCTCTTAAAATAATCTGTTTTGTCGCCTCTTCTGATAATGGCTTTAATATATAAACAGCAGAACGAGATAAAAGAGGAGAAATCACTTCAAAAGAAGGATTTTCTGTTGTAGCACCAATTAATATAACAGTGCCATCCTCAACGTGTGGTAACAAAGCGTCCTGCTGAGCTTTGTTAAATCGGTGAATTTCATCAATAAAAAGAATTGTCCTCCGCTTTTCATACTTCAAGCTTTCTCTCGCTTTTTCAATTGATTTTCTTACTTCATTTATACCAGTAGTAACTGCTGAAAACTTGGCAAAATGCGCCTCTGTTTTCTCAGCAATAATTCTTGCTAAAGTTGTTTTACCGCTTCCAGGCGGCCCCCATAAAATTAAAGAAGTTAAATTATCATTCTGAATTGCCCTATGTAAAGGACTATTTCTCCCAACCAATTCCTCTTGTCCAAAGAAATACTCAAAATCCTTTGGCCTCATTCTTTCAGCTAAAGGAGCTCTTTTTCTTAAATGTTCTTCTAAGTTTTTATCAAATAAATCGTCCATTACATCAGCTTATCTTTAAAACCTAAATTTTTCAAGAAAAAAACCGCCAAGGCGGGTATTCATTAATAATCAATAGAATCTATGTTGATCTTTCTTATTTAGGTTAACATAAAAAATTTAACCAATTAATTTCTCACAATGCTCTGCTATTATTACTTTAAACCAAAAAATATAAATATTTGGATTTTAGTTTATATCTTTTTTAATATCTGAAAAGGAAGATTCGTAATTAAATTCTAAATTTTTTGAATATTTAAATCGACAAAAAAGCCATCCCAGGGCGAAGGACAGCAGGCAAAATAAGAAAACAATCAAGAATAAAAAAATAGTTTCTTTATTCTTATTGACTTTTTCATTAATCTTTGCTATTTTTATCATATTATGTCTAAAACAAAAGCAGCAGGAACAAGTAAATTAGGAAGAGATTCAAACCCTAAATATTTAGGAGTCAAACTTTATGCTGGACAAAAAGTAAGTCCCGGAATGACTATTGTTAAACAAAGAGGCACTAAGTTTATTCCTGGAAAAAATGTTAAAAGAGGGAAAGACGATACTCTTTATGCTATGAAAGAAGGTGTAATAAAGTTTACTGAAAAACGAATAAGAAAATTCGACGGAAATCAGAGAAGAGCAAAGTTTGTTTCAGTAGAATAATAATTACTCTTCTATTTCTGCTTTCTTCTCTGTGCTTAGTTCTGATTCAATCAATAATGTAATATTCGCCTCCAGTTGATGTTCTAGTTCTATTTTTATCGGAAACTCTCCTAACTGTTTAAGCGGTTTATCAAGAGCAATCTGCTCTTTTTTTATGTCAAACCCAAGTTCTTGCAACTTCTTAGCAATTTTCGCTCTACTCACTGACTCAAAAAGCTGATCTTCTTTGCCTATATTAACGACAAATTCTACTTCCTGACCATCTAATTTAGAAGCCAATCCCTGGGCTTTTTTTAATTCTTCTTCTACCCCTACTGTCTGTTGTTCTTTTATCTTTCCAAGTGCTGAAAGAGATTTTTTATCAGCTATTTTGACTAATCCTCTTGGAATCAAAAAATTCCTGACGTATCCGGCTTTTACATTTTTGACTTCATTCTTCTGACCTATATTCTCAACATCTTTTAGTAGTATAACTTTCATAATCCCATATTTTTTAATTCTTCAATTGCCCTTTCCATTTGCGGATCTCGCTCGTTCGAATAATCGTCTTGTGTCATCTCTACTTCAATATCAGGTACTAATCCTTTATTATCTATCAAGTTGCCATCTGGTGTCAACCAGTGAGCAATAGTTATCTTTAAAAGCGATCCACCCCTCAAATCCACTGGCTCCTGAACTGAACCCTTGCCAAAACTTTTCTCTCCTATTAATTTTACATTATCTCTATTTTCTCGCAAAGCGGCTGCTAAAATTTCCGCTGCTGAAGCTGAGCCACCATTGATTAAAATAACTGTTGGATAATTAATCAATGATTCATTGCCAACGGCCAGATATTCCTCTTTTTCATATCCTTCGCCCTTATTTTCTGTCGTAACAATATCCCCTTTCTGTATAAACCAACCAGCGATATTCTGCGCTTGATGTAGAAGCCCACCAGGATTATTGCGTAAATCCAGAATAATCTTTTTTGTATTGCCCTTAATAATAGCGCTAACCTCCTCACCAAACTGATCACTAAGCCCAGAAGTAAACTGATACAACTTGATTACAGCAATATCGTCCTCTATAAATTCTATTTCCACACTCGGAACTATAATTTTATCTCTAATAATAGAGAATACCTTTGGTTCATTCCAACCTTTTCTAAGAATAGAAACATTAACCTGAGTACCTCTTTCCCCTCTTATCATTTTTACTGCTTGGTCTACGCTAATATCTTTAGTGAGAATATCTTCTATTTTAACAATCTCGTCGCCTGGCAAAATACCTGCTCTCTTTGCAGGGGTGCCGTCTAAAGGCGCTACCACTATCAAAGAACCCTCTTTGACTGTTATCTCCATACCTACCCCCTCAAAAGAACCAGAAATATCTTCTTTGAAAGTTTTTGTCTCTACCGGTTTAAAAAATACAGTATAAGGGTCGTCTAAACTTTCCACCAAACCCTTGGCTGCGCCGTAAATCATTTTTTGATGGTCAAGCGGGTCGATATATTTATTTTCTAACTTGTTCCAAACATCCCAGATCAAACTCACGTCTACCTCAGTCTCGAGCCCTTTGGGCGGTTCTGGAATCTGATTATACCCCTGATAAAAACCAAAAACAAAAGCCACACCGCTCCAGACAAGCACAACAAATATCAATAAAGTTTTAAATAAGAAACTCTTTTTCATTATATTTTTTTGGGAATAAATTTAAGAATCTTTTTCCCGAATCTGTCTATCATACCTTGAAGGTGAAAAAATGCAAAAATTATTAAACCTATAAAAACAAGAATTAAACTAATACCCCTAAGAATCAAACTCATCGCCACCCCAGTATAGGCTCCCATGCCGAATGTGTCAAAAACAAATGCCTGTGTCACCTCAAGAGTTCCTAGAGCAGCAGGGAAAGGAACAGCCATTGAAAGATCTGTCATACTCCTTATAACCAAGACTTGAGGAATAGTCAATATGTTGCCCATATAAAATACTATAAGCCAGAAAACCATTAACACAAATCCAACTTCTACAAATGTGTATAAAATACATTTAAGAATAATAATTTTGGGCTGGTGAAAGAAAATTCTAATTTCTTTTTCTACTTCTTCAAATCTATCTTGCATGTTTCTCATTTTCTTTATCTTGTTCAAGTACAAAATTCTGAACGCTGACACGAAAAATCCCTTTTCCTTAGAAACTTTCTTTATCCTTTTTATTAAAAAAATAAAAATTAAAATTACAAATAAGAGGATTACGACTAATATAACATCAATTAGCCAAGACAAATTAAGGTAAAATAGAAGCATGAATATGCCTGTAAAAAAGAAAAAACTTGCTGAAAGCACTTGCATCATCTTATCTAGAATGATTGATGCAATTAAACGATTATTTCTTTTTTCATCTTCTCCTCTTAAAAGATAGAATCTTGCCGGCTCTCCGCCTAATAAAGCAGCTGGAGTAATATAGCTCAAACTAAAACCAACTAATCTAACCAAAAACAGTTTTCCGAATCTTGGGACAGGAACTCCTGCTCCTTTCATTATTGCTCTCCACCTAAAAGAACCCACAAGAATAAGTCCTGACACTAAAGTTAAAAGAATTAAAGCAAGCTGTGCAAAAGAAAGCATAAAAACCGCATCTTTTACGGCCTCAATCCCTACCTGCTTGAGAGTGAAGATAAAAAGCAGAACCCCCAATAACAGAAAAATTAAGATAACAATACCTTTCCGCATATGGATATATTTTACTCTAAAACTCCAAATCAAGCAACAAAAAGAGTACGCCACCAAGCATTGCCTGGCGGCGTTCGTTTTCTTAAATTAAGAATCAGCTGTTTCTGATCCTTGGACCACGTCCAGCCTATCTTTGATTACTGCCACATGGGCGTTAAACTCCCTCATTGCTGTGTCGAGATCTTCAGATATTCCCAAAAGTTTCTTGGTAATCTCGGAGACAATTTCCTTATCATGCCTCCTAAGAATCTGAAGGATCTCTGCAGTGATCCCGCCTGTTACACCATCTTTCGTTTCTATCGCCTGTTGATCATCCTCCCCATCTCCTTCGTGAGAAATATCTGACGCAACATCCGATGCAACAGCGATTAGTTTTATGCTCAACAGCCAAACCCTATCAGGTTTGAGAGACGCGTCTAATTCCAGTAGCTCGATAAGATTCTTACCTTCAGCTTCCGGGACGCGTACTAAAATTCCCTTCTCTTTCAATCTAGAAACCGTATTCCCGGCCTTCCTCTGAACGCTACCTTCAATGCGCCCTTTAAAGTACTCCCTCAAAACACCTGAAGGAGCTCTCTTAAGCACTAA
>CAYNAD010000011.1:0-10684 GCA_964395215.1 uncultured Candidatus Saccharibacteria bacterium
AATAGATAGGGGGTATTTTTGCTTGACAAACAATAGATAAAATGGTACAATATGGATAGATAATAGTTCTTTAAAACTATTGAAAGCGCTGGTAGTTTGCAGGTTATGCCTCTAAACTACTGGCGCTTTCTTTTATAGGGCGAGATAAAGAAAAGCTAGTAAATTCAAGGTTAGCTCTGTGACCAACCTTAACGGGAACTACAGAGGGCTTTTGTCGGAAGGACAAAAGTAGGTCTTTACCGGAAGGGAAAGGATCCACATCCGATCCGGAAGGGAAAGGATGTAAGGAGTAATAATGAACAAGAGTGATCAGATGTTCCGCCAGTATCCATGGATTAAATGGCTGTTTCGTAGAGCATATGCGGCGTCTTGGAGATATTCCATCTTTGCGTTCAATCTTAATTGGGATGCTATCAAGAAGCCAAAGTTTGAAAGAATTGATGAGGGACTCATGTCTAGTGGAGTTAGTTCTGGATCTCATAGCTACAAGAGTTATCCCGAGCAGAACAGCACAACCCGAACGACGGATGTCTATTCTACGTTCGTAGTCTATGATATCGCGGGGTTTCTAGTCAGTCGTAGGATCCGATCTCTTCCTTGGAGTCATGAGACAATAAGGGACAGGTTGCGAAACTGGGAGATACTGCGAGTACATGCTATTGTAGAAGTCGCAGTCTCTTATAACCGCTCAGGGATTTTCTCCTTTTCTCACGATGTTAACACTACAATCCGTATCCCTCCGAATGACGGGATGGACAGTTTTCTCAAAGCCTAGATCGTAATTACTGACCTCTCGCCCAGGTCATAAAACCGATTCATTCCCGCTGGAGTGCATACATGAACACTATGTATTGCGCTCCAGCGGGATCTTTTTTTGTCAAAGCAGTCCGAGAACAGTTTTCAAAAAATTATTTACAATATTTCATCAACGAGGCCCGTCCTCGTTGATTTCTCTACTCCCTCAATAGATAGGGGGTATTTTTGCTTGACAAACAATAGATAAAATGGTACAATATGGGCAGATAATAGTTCTTTAAAACTATTGAAAGCGCTGGCAGTTTGCAGGTTGTGCCTCTAAACTACTGGCGCTTTCTTTTATAGGGCGAGATAAAGAAGAGCTGGTAAACTCAAGGTTGGCTTCGTAAACCTAGAAACGAAGAAGTCTATCAGGCTGTCAGTGCTAGAAGGCACTATCAAGCTATAGGCTATCCTGTTATACAGGGTGAAGGAAGCATTATGTTGCTAAGTGATTTTTCAAGAGACAGATTTAATGGTAGAAAGTTGGTGGATTGGGAAACCAAGCATCCAGGATTCCTGTTGCTCTTGGGCCAGATCCGTAGATGGATACATGGGAAAGCTTCGGAGATTGGAAATCAACCTCTTTCAGCATTCTCGGAAATGAATTCAGGATTACTGAAGCCAAGTTCTCGACAGCTTACTGCCGAACACCTTTTCTTCATTCCTTGCGATAAGGAAAGCGGATCTACGGGAGAGAACCAGAGGTTCATCCGATGGACATTGTTCGCCATCAAAGAGAAATGTTCCAATCCATGGGTTGGAGCTATATTCAGGAAATTGCGACGATTTGTCTATGATGTGGCTCATGCTTATCTTCAACCTCGTAGTATAAGGTTCGGGCCACCAGCGGGAGGAAAGTCCTCCGACAAATGGGAAGCTACGCAGATTTTTCCTGGAGATTCCATTAAGTTTGCTTGTTCGACTATCAGTGATAGAGATAGGGTTATCCGATTAGTATTAGTTGGGGTCGAATATTATGCGAAAGCTGGTAAGATCGATCCTGATGTTAATCCGGATGTGCAAATCCATCTTCTACGAATGAAGAGGGGGCAGCTTCCAAACATTCTTCACGAGTACTATGCTAAAGAACAGAAAGCACAGCTCATCGGAGAAGTATAACCAGTTGACCTCTCGCCCAGGTCATAGAACAATCATATCCCCTCTGGAGTGCATGTATGAACATTATACATTGCACTCCAGCAGGGTTTCTTTTTTAGACAAACGTAGATGTCAAACATCTACAGTTTTTTTATTCGGGAGGTTGTTTGGGAGGCCGGGCCTCCCAAGTTTAACTTCGTAGTTTGATAATACGTTTGCTCTTTTTTGGAAAATCCTTTAAAATTGGATAACATGGTTCAGCTAAAAGAAATCAAAAAAACTCGCATAGAGAAAATTGAAGCCTTGAAAAAATCAGGGATAGATCCATATCCCTTGACTGTGAGAAGGACTCATTTAATATCTCAAGCGCTAAAAGATTTTTCAAAAATAGAAAAATCTAAAAAAGAAGTTATTTTAACCGGTCGTTTACGTTCTTTTAGGGAACATGGTGGAGCTACTTTTGCAGATGTTGAGGATGGCACAGCAAAGATTCAGATTTTTTTCAAAAAAGACCATGTAGGGCCAAAAAAGTATGAGTGGTTTTTAAAATATTTGGATATTGGGGATTTTGTTGAAGTAAGAGGAGAACTTTTTAAGACCAAGAGGAAAGAAAAAACTCTCCTAATTACAGATGCCAAGATAATATCTAAATCAATTCTTCCTTTGCCAGAGAAATGGCATGGCTTAAAGGATGTAGAAGAAAGGTTCAGAAAAAGATATTTGGATTTAATAATGGACAAAGAAGTAAAAGAAAAGTTTTTGCTTCGTTTTCAAATTATTCAAGAATTAAGAAATTTTTTCATTTCCAAAGATTTTTTAGAGGCAGAAACTCCTATTCTGCAAACTATTTACGGAGGAGCTAAGGCCGAACCATTTAAAACTCATTTCAATGCATTGGATTTAGATGTTTATTTAAGAATTGCCACAGAAATACATTTAAAAGAGCTTTTAGTGGGTGGTTTTGAAAAGGTTTTTGAAATAGGAAGGATATTCAGGAATGAAGGGATTGATAAGCATCATAATCCTGAATTTACTTCTTTGGAATTTTATGTCGCTTATGCTGATTACAAAGACTTGATGAAGATTTGTGAACAAATGCTTACTTTTGTTTTAAAAAAGGTTTTTGGTAAATTAATAATAGAGCACGAGGGTAGGAAGATTAATTTCAAAGGTCCTTTTAAAAGAGTCGAGTTCTATGATTTAATAAGAAAAGATGCAGGCATTGATTTGGAAGATATCCATCCAAGTAAGCTAGGCGAAAAAGCTAAGACCCTAGGAATTAAATTGGAAAAAGGAGAAGGTTTTGCAGAAATAGCTGATAAGATTTACAAAAAGTATTCTAGAGACAAGATCATTGAGCCAACTTTTATTATTCATTATCCTTTAGGGGCATTTCCTTTGGCAAAGCCACACCCAACGCTTGAAGGAAGATTGGCTAATTTTCAGTTAGTAGCAGGCGGATGTGAGTTAGTAAATGCTTTTTCTGAATTAAATGATCCAATAAGACAGAGAGAGATATTCAAAGAACAAGAGAAAATGTATAAGCAGGGATATGGTGAGGCACAGAGAACTGATGAGAACTTTTTACAAGCATTAGAACACGGAATGCCACCCGCGGCTGGTTTTGGAATGGGCATTGATCGTCTTGTCGCTCTTCTGACCGACTCTCATTCTTTGCGTGAAGTTATTCTATTTCCAACGATGAGACCAAAAAAATGATTGATATAAATTTATTAAGAGAAAATCCAGATTTAGTAAAAAAAGCCCTTACGAAGAGAGAGGTTGATTTAGATATTGATAAAATTATTTCTTTAGATGATAAAAAGAGAGAGCTTTTGCAGATTGTAGAGGGATTAAGAGCTGATAAGAATAAGCTGTCCTCTGGAAAAGCAGAAGATATTAAAAAAGCTAGAGAAGTTAAAGTTCAGCTTAAGCTGAAAGAAAAGGAGTTAAAAGAAAGAGAAGATGAGTTTGATGAATTATTTTCTTTAATTCCCAATATTCCAGCAGAGGATGTGCCAGAAAAAGAGCCCGAAGTAGTCAGAGAATGGGATAAGCCGAAGGATTTTGGTTTTAAGATAAAGGATCATTTAGAAATAGGGGAGAGTTTGGATTTGATTGACGTAAAACGAGCGGCTAAGATCTCTGGTTCTAGATTTGGGATTTTGAAAAATCAATGTGTTTTGCTTGAGTTTGCTCTCGCAAGATTTGCAATGGATAATATTTTGAAACAGGGTTTTGTTCCTGTCATTCCTCCAGTATTGTTAAGAAAAGAGATGATGAAGAAAATGGGATATATTGATACGAAAGAGGACTTAGCTGAAAGGTATTTTTTTGAAAAAGACAATTTATTTTTAGCAGGAACTTCAGAGCAAATGATAGGGCCAATGCACGCAGATGAAATTTTATCTGATTTACCAAAAAGATATTTATCATTTTCTACTTGTTTTAGAGAGGAAGCCGGCTCCTACGGAAAAGACACGAGGGGAATTTTTAGAGTTCATCAGTTTGATAAGCTGGAAATGTTTTCTTTTTCTAAAGCAGAGGACTCTAAAAAAGAACTTGAGTTTTTATTAAGTATAGAAGAAGAATTAGTTAAAAAATTAAAACTTCCTTACAGGGTAGTCCATTTGCCAGCCAATGATATATCAAGGCCATCTGCTTCCACTTATGATATTGAGATATGGATGCCAAGCCAGGGCAGATACAGGGAAACTCATTCTGTTTCCAACTGCACTGATTTTCAAGCAAGGCGTTTAAATATTAGACATAAGAAAGAATTCATTCATACTTTAAATGGCACAGCTTTTGCAATTGGCAGAATGATTATCGCGATTTTGGAAAATTATCAGCAAAAAGACGGAAGTGTGAAAATGCCTAAGGCATTGCACAAATATTTGGGTTTTAAAGTTATTAGAAAATAATTGCTATAATAATTATCACTCCGCAACATCGCAACGCGTCCCGGCCGTGTTACATTTATCCGCAGATTATTAGTGTTACATAAAAGAAATGGAAGAAAAGTTTATCAAAGTTAATAATCTAAAGGTTTTTACAAGAATTGAGGGACAGGGAAGTCCTTTTTTAATATTGCATGGCTGGGGTGCAAGCACAAAGTCATGGATTAAGGTTCAGCACGAATTGAGTAAACATTTTTCAGTAATTTGCCCAGATTTGCCTGGTTTTGGAAAGAGCGATTTGCCTGATTCTGCTTGGAATATTGATAGTTATTTAGATTTTATTATTGCGCTAACAAAAGAATTGGGAATAGAAAAGTTTTATCTTTTAGGCCATTCTTTCGGTGGAAGGATTGCTATTAAATTAGCTGAAAAATTTTCAGAGAAATTAGAAAAATTAATTTTAATAGACTCGGCTGGTATTAAGCCAAAAGCGCCTAATTGGTTTATTTCTTTACTAAGCAGATTCATGGGCATTTTTAAGTTTGTGCCAGGTTATAATATTGGCAGAAAGGCATATTATAAATTTATTATTAGAAGCACTGATTATTTGAAAGCCACAGGCATAATGAAGCATGTTTTTCAAAAAGTCATAGCAGAAGATTTAACAGATTGTTTGTGCAAGATTCAAACTAAAACTTTTATTATCTGGGGCAAATTCGATAATCTCACCCCTTTAAAAGACGGTCAGTTAACAAATCAGAAGATTGCTGATTCTAAATTAGATATTGTTGATACAGGACATGCTCCTCATCTAATAATGCCAAAAATAATTGCTCATAAGATAATTGATTTTGTTTATGGAAAATGAGAATTCAGAAAATTGGAATCAGTTTGTAATAGAGAATAGGGGAAGTTTTTTGCAGAGCTACGAATGGGCAGAGTTTCAGAAAAAATGTGGGAAAAAGGCCATTAGAATAAAATTAGATGGCTTGCAAGCAGTTTTGATAAAAGAAAAGCTTTCTTTTTATATCCCCTATGGGCCTGTTATAAAAAATAAAAAGGCCTTGCCTTTTCTTTTTGATAAAATTAAAAAAGATTGTGTTTTTTTGAGAATAGAGCCATACACTGATTCAGGTTTTGATTTTAAACATTTTTCCGCACTAAGAAGTCAACCGCAGAAAACTCTAATTTTAGATTTGAAAAAATCAGAACAAGAGATTTTGGATGAATTTCAAAAAACCGCAAGGTATAATATAGGACTAGCACAAAGGAAGGGGATTAAGGTTTTAATAACAGATAAATATAATCCAGATTTCTATAAACTTTTGAACAAAACTGCCCAAAGAAATAAATTTAAACCCCATAGCGAATCACATTACAAGAATTTATTTGATGTAAAAAGTAAGGACTTTGATGTAAAAATGTTTTTAGGAGAATTTGAAGGGAAGATCATCGCTGCTTTTATTTTGATTTTATTTGGCAATAGAGCAACGGCGCTTCATGGCTCTTTTGATTCTGAATATAAAAAATTAAAGCCAGCTAATCTTTTAACTTGGGAAAGAATTAAGTATGCTAAAGCGAAAGGGTGCGAGGTTTTTGACTTTTGGGGCATTGATGAAAAGAAATGGTCTGGGTTCACGGAATTCAAAAAAAGCTTTGGCGGGCAAGAGATTGAATACCCCAAGGCAGTTGATATTGTTTTTAATCCTTTAAAATACAAAGCATATAGAATTTTGAGAAAAATTTTATGACAAGCGAATTAATTTTAATTTTCCCTTTGTTTATTTTTTGGTTGATTCATATTTCAAGACGAAATCTGTTTTTGACTTATTTTTTCCAATTAAAAGAATATCGTTTAGATAGACTTCTTGAAGAAGTCAAAAGAAAAAAGGAAATTGTTTTTTCTAAATATTTTTTCTTAGGATTGATTTTTCTCCTGACATCTCTATTGTTTGCGAGCAATGAAAAAATAAGCAGATGGATTGCTACTTTCGCCTATTTATTTTTATGCCTTTATTCTTTATATTTTTTGTCTAAGAAAAAATGGCAGTTGCCAAGGTTCACGAATAAAATGATTCTTTGGCTATGTCTTATTTTTATTTTGCAGATAGTTCTATTCTTTGTTTTTCAATCAATATTTTTTGTTCTGGTCTTAGAAATTCTTTTCCCTTTATTCCTTTATCTCTCTCTGCAGATTATTCAATTCTTTGTATTTTTTGCTAAGAAAAAAATTATTCAAAAGGCAAAAACTAAAAGAGAAGAACTCAAAAACCTAAAAGTGATTGGTATTACTGGCTCTTTTGGAAAAACCTCTATGAAAGAAATACTTTATAAGTTGTTAAAGGATAAATACAAGGTTATTAAAACAAAAGAACATATAAATACAGAGATAGGAGTAGCGAGAACAGTGTTGGGGATAGATAAAGCAGATATTTTTATCTGTGAAATGGGCGCCTATAAAAGAGGAGAGATAAAAGCGATTTGCGATATCGTGAAACCGGAAATAGGGATTTTAACAGGAATCAATGAACAGCACATTGCTCTATTTGGAAGTCAAGAGAATATTATTAAAGGTAAGTACGAGCTGATAGAGAGTTTACCGGAAAATGGCTTAGCGATTTTTAATGGAGAGAATAGATATTGTTTAGAACTTTTTGAGAAAACTAATAAAGAGAAGCTAAAGTATGGTTTTGCGCAGAAAGTAGAGGTAGGTAAAAACGGTAGTAGATTTTTCATCGACGGCGTTCAATTTGAAACAAATCTTTTAGGAAAACACAATGTATTAAATATATTAGGGGCTGTGAGAGTGGCCGTAGCATTAGGGGTAAGCTTAGAAGAATGTGCTGAGTTCGTTAAGAATATAGCACAAGGAGGTATGGTTTTAAAAGGAAGAATTATTAATTCTAGCTATTCTTGCAATCCCAATGGCGCTATTGCTTCTCTGGAATATTTAAGCTCGTTTAAGGGGAAAAAGGGGATAGTGACATCTGGATTAATAGAATTAGGCCCTGCCTCAAAGGAAATTCATAAAAGAATTGAAAAAAAGATCTTAGAAGTTTGCGATGTAGCAATTACTACGCAAAAAGGAGTTTTTGAAAAAGTTGAGTTTGTCTCAAATCCAAAAGAAATTATGGAAAAATTAAAAGGTATTGATGTAGTTTTGATTGAGGGGAGAGTGTCAAAAGCAATAACTCGATTATTAAATAATAATCAGTGATTATCAAAAAGCCAATCTTTATATCTCTCTCTCCAAATGTAGAAAAAGATGATTTGTCTTTAGTTTTCAAATTGCCTTTTATTGGTTTTAAATGGAGAAAAGGTAGAGCAATAAAATTATTAGAAGAAAAGTTTAGCGACTTTGGTCATGCTTCTTCTTTCGTCAGTGGCAGAACCGCGCTTTTAGCAATTTTAAAATCTTTAGACCTTGAAAAAGATAGTCAGGTTTTGATTCAGGCATTTACCTGTAATGCAGCAGTAAATCCAATTCTTTGGGCAGAATTTAAGCCCGTGTTTATTGATATCAAAAAAGAGACATTAAATATAGACCCTGATGACTTGGAAAGAAAAATTACTCCTCGCTCTAGGGCAGTTATAGTTCAACATACCTTTGGCAAGTCAGCTGATTTAGACAGGATTTTAGAGATTTGCAAAAAAAATAATTTGATATTGATAGAGGATTGCGCTCATTCGCTAGGAGGTGATTATAATGGAAAAAAACTTGGGACATTCGGCAAAGCTTCTTTTTTCAGCACAGGCAGGGACAAGATAATATCTTCTGTTTATGGAGGAATGACAGTTACTCAAGATAAGATTTTGGCAGAAAGAATACAAGAATTTCAAAAAACATTACGATATCCTTCATTTTTTTGGACACTTCAACAGCTTTGCCATCCTATTCTGACTAAAATGATTGCAATGCCTTTATACGGCTTCTTCGGTTTGGGAAAGTACAAATTAGTTGCTTTTCAAAAATTGGGTATATTATCTAAAGCGGTCCATAAGATGGAAAAGAAGGGTAAGATGCCAAAATATTTGCTAAAAAAAATGCCAAATTCTTTGGCTCTATTAGGACTACACCAATTTGATAAATTAGAAAGATTTAATGAGCACAGATATGAGATTGCTAAGATTTATAATAAGGAAGCAGAAAAAAGAGTATATATGCGTTATTCAGTTTTTGTAGATAATAGTGATAAGATTTTGAGAAAGTTTAAACAAAAGTGTATTTATCTTAATGATGGTTGGAGAAAATCAGTTGTTGTGCCAATAGGGACTGATTTAGAGAAGATGGGATATAAAAAAGGCAATTGTCCTATTGCAGAGGAAGTAGCTGAAAAGATTTTGAATCTTCCGACACATATTAATATTTCTCAAAAGCAAGCTCAAAAAATCAAAAAACTCCTTCAGGAGTTTCAAAATTAATCTATTATATTAAATTAAAATAAAGAAGGGTCCCGGCTAACAGTGATTGTTAACGGGGACCCTTTGTTGCGCGGTCGGCGATTCCTTAGAATAGCCATAGTTGTGCTCCCATCCGGATGAAGGCCGTTCCTTTGTGTGGAGAGCATTCATACTTTTGCTGGCAGGCCTGAAATTCCAGGAAGAAGCCGAGAGAGAATTGTTCTCTACATACTTCAGCTGCTGCGCCTAGTAGAATGCTGTAGCCTTCAGTATATCCCGTTGGTTCGGAATAGAAGGCAAATGCCTCTGCTCCGACATATCCTAATGCTTGGATATAGCCGAATGGCCCAACTTTGAGCAAGGGTATTCTTAACCCGACTTGTTTGAAGGTGAGCGTGATGGAATTATTCACCATCCCGGTTACCCTGAGAACATCAAAGCTTGGTCCTGCGTCGGAAAACGGAACGCCCAATTTTAGATTTGCGCCGATTGCTCCTTGATCCTGGATATAGCCGAAGGAGATTCCTCCAGCAAAATCTAAGAAATTCCAGAGCCGTTTTGAGCGCAAATCAATGTTTGCTTCCAAAAAGTCGTGATTCGGGAAACCCGTTTCTCCAACTGCGTTGGCATTAATGTAAAGCCCAAGCTCTACAAAATGATTGGCGCATTCAGGGGTCTCAATTTCTTCTTCTGGCTCTTCGTTGATTTCTTCCCTGATATAAACAGGGTAGAAGATCACCTTTGTTTCTTGCGGACAGACCGGCTGACAGCAGGGGTTGTTCCATTGCACGCAGTCATTTGCTTCAGCAATTAGGGGTAATAGTACCGCAGCAACTATCACTACGATGGCTATTAAAATCATCCCAATTAACAATTTGCCATGCTTTCTTTTTCGCATCGCGCACCTCCTCCTTGATTTCTATTATACATTAAATGGTTTTAAAGTCAATAGGTTGACAAATTTGAGATTTGTGATACAATTATATCGAGAAGCACACTGATAATTAGACCTCGATGTATAATGTTTAGGGGTTTGATCTCTAAACATCCAGACAGAACTGAATAGGCCCTCAAGGAGGTGCCAAATGTTTAGGAAAGTATTGTTGGGAGCAATCTTACTAGGGGTTTCGTTTACCCTTACGAGTTGCTTTAGACCAGAGCCGGTTGCCTCCTTGCAGGCGCCGGATGAAACCGCTGTTAACGAAGAAGTAGTTTTTGATGCTTCTTCAAGCGTTGGAGTCGATTTCTTTTATTGGGATTTCGGCGATGGAACAGAGCCACTGAAAACAGAAGAAAAGGTAGTCAAACACACCTATAATCAAGAAGGAGATTATACTGTTCGCCTTAAAGCACGCAATACGTCTTTTTCTTGGAATCAGGGTGAGCCAGACTGTATTACTTATCATGAGATTATAGTCGTGGCAGGAATTTTGCCCGGACCTACACCTTGTGACACTAATCCGATCGTACATATTTCTTTGAGCTCG
>CAYNAD010000011.1:10784-17008 GCA_964395215.1 uncultured Candidatus Saccharibacteria bacterium
AGATGACCGACACGGCTTCTGCCAGTTTCCTTGTTTATGAAGACACTCCACCGCCCGGACCTACACCTTGTGACACTAATCCGATCGTACATATTTCTTTGAGCTCGACGAATATTGAGCTTGGAGAAGATGTTGTTGTCACTGTGACTGCGACAGATCCGACCGGTGGCTTGATTGAACTGACTAGTGCAATTGTTACGCCTCCTTCTGGAAGCGTAAACAAGCAGGAGTTCTCAAGTCTAAATGGACATTTGCAGTTTACTGTAACTGGGAATGAGGAAAACGCTTGGCATATTTTGGTGACGTGTCAGAATTCCTGCGATACGCAGGAGATGACCGACACGGCTTCTGCCAGTTTCCTTGTTTATGAAGACACTCCACCGCCACCGACTTGCCAAAATCCAACCCTCCGAGCCAAGATTGATGGAAGCTATATTTCCAACAATTCTACACTCCAGAGGGAAATAGGAGATTCTATCTCCTTGAGGATTGAAGCAGAAGATAGTGACGATTGTGGTCCATGTGGAACAAGTGTTGACGGAATCTCAATCATCCGTGTTCATGTCTGGAAAGGGAACGAGGCCAATACGGTCTTTTCCTGGGATACCAGCCAAGGAACAATGAGCTTATCTAATCCTTTCAAGACCTTTTCGTTTAACGACGAAGGGACTTACGGGATTGATACCACGGTTCAGGATGATGACTGCGACCGTCATCGTGAGGCAGAACTTCACTTCTTGATTGAAGTAGAGGATCCGGAGATTCCGCCGGAACAGCCGGTATACGAGTTGGATGTAAGTAATCTAACAAGGCCCTCTGGACCTAATTACACTTGCCATCAGATTGCAGCGATAATTCGCATGGTGAGTGGTGAAGCCGAGGGACCTATGAGTATTAGATGGGGCGATGGCAATGAGTCATCGGGCCTGACTGGTATTCATCAGTATAGTGAAGCCGATGGCCATGTAATCCAGGCCTTGAACGGGGCAGGTGAGGTAGTTGCGTATGCATCTATTAACATCCAGTTCCGCGAATGCGTTGCTCCAGAAATCGAGGTCATTTCTGCTCCGCCGTCAGATGCTTTCGTAGGAGATAGTTATCTTGTCTCCATTAAAGGTTCGGACGAGGATCAGGAGTGGACATCCTGTTTGTGCCAAGATTCCTGTGTTGCAGGCCATGGCATTTATAGGGCACAGATTAATGTGTTTGATCCTTCTGGGAATGTGGTTAAGAACCTCGAGCTGGAATGCTCAGAAGTGGCTTTTCCCATGACCCTAACAGGAACGTTTGACGAGGTTGGAGATTATCGAGTAGTCATCTGGATAGAGGACGATGACAATCTCTGTGGTTGTCTCTGTAATTGTGCACATAATGATAACGAAGAGTTAATCATTCATGTTACACAACGCCCTTAATGGGCAAAGGAGGATTCATGTGACATCATACGGGCGGGTGTGCTCTTTAGCACATTCCGCCCGTTTTTCATTGATTGGGGATAACTTTTTTAAAAAACTTGTGATATTCTTTATTTCTCTTATAATATTAGTAGTATTGCTTTTTGGCGTTGACAAAAACGCCGAAAAGTGATATAGTACAAATGTACGTGTACCTTACACAACTCAAGACGCACTAAGCGGATTTCCTTTTACGATACGGATTAAATCAGCGCATTAGCGCAAGGAGGTTGGAGATGATCAAGAAATTCGCAGTTCTGACTGGAATGTTGGTGTTGATGGTGTTTTCGTTCGGCTGTTTCAATCAGTCCAACGTGGCGCCAATGGCAAGTTTCGTCTGTGTTACGGAAAATCCGTGCGCTGGCGAGCAGACCTATTTCGATGCTTTGGCATCATTTGATCCTGACGGTTCAATCGTCAGCTATCAATGGGATTTCTATAACGATGGAAAACTGATAGCAAAGGGTCAAAAAACGTCGTGCTGGTACCAGTCGGCCGAAACTTTTACAGTTAAATTAACTGTGACTGATAGTGATGGGGCTCTGGGTACTTATTCTGCGCAGGTAATGGTAGCTCCGATTGTCGGTGAGACCTCTGTTTCGATCAAGAACTTGGACGATCTGGACAGCAACGACTATTGCACCTGCCAACGGGTACAGATTGAAATCCAGAATGCTCTCGGCCCTTGCGCGATTAATTGGGGAGATGGGCGGGTAGATATCGGAAACTCATCCGAGCACAAGTATCACGAACCTGGGCTTTACAACCTTGTTGTCACAGATTCCCCGGGGAATGAACTGCGCAATCAGCCTATCTATATTGAGGCTTGTTGTTTCGAACCACCAACGATTTTTTACGACATTCCGAGATTTGTCAGTTCAGGAAGCACATATGCATTGGAGATAGAAGATCCAGATCAGATATACACCTGTTGCTGTATCGATATCCCTCGGCCAATGTGCCAACGATGTGGCGATTATCAAATCGCAAGAGGACCAGCCAACGACGCAGGGATTTGTCTGATTTTGGCAAGCTTTTACGTCTTGGATGGTGGAGCAAGACAGGAGCTTGCCAACTTCCAAAAGCTAGATTTGGATAATCCTGTTCTCCGGATTCCAAATCTCCCTTCCGGATGGTACGAAGTTGTATTGTTGATTGCTGACGATGATCCGGATTGCGACTATGGTCGCCAAAAAGTGGAGATTATCCAATTCAGGATAATGTAAAGAGAAAGGAGGTGATCTCTATCGGCGAAACTTTGGGGCAGGAACGCTATACGCGTACCTGCCCCCAATTCTTTTATTTACTAAGTTATTTTTTTGTGATATTGTGGAATTAGTACAAGTTAGCATGGATGCTGACTTTTTCCGTTTTAGGGACCAAAAAGGAGGACCTATGCCCAGATTGGAGATAGAGCGTACTATTTACACGGAGGCGGAGATATTCACGAGAGTAAAAGAACTGGGCAACCAAATTGCCAAGGACTATTATCCTCTATATTTGCAAGACAAAGAGGGCTTCAAACTGATTCTTGTTGGTGTGCTGAAAGGGTGTAATCCCTTTATGGCTGATTTATCCCGAGAGATTAGTAGAACTCTTTGTGAATTTCACGGAAAAGAATTTCCTGCTTTGTTTCTGGATTACATTTCCATCGAAAGCAGGGAAAAGGACAATGAACAGAAGCCACCCAAATGGCTTCTGGATACAAGAATGTCTCTAGCTGGCGCCCACGTCTTGCTCGTAGAAGATATAATTCATTCAGGTGTTACTCTTGCCTATATTATGTCTATTCTTAATCCTGATCGACCAGAGTACAAGAAGGAAAGGCCGGCAAGTTTAGCGGTGTGTGCTTTATTGGACAGGATTACTACGAACAAGATAGTCAAAGCCAAATATGTTGGCCTTGAACTTGAGGGAATGGATTGGGTTGGTGGCTACGGTATGGACTCAGGAGAGTATTACCGGCAATTGCCAAAACTTGTCGTTCTCCGTCTTGTTGAGGACTAGAAGTATGTCGGGGCGTTCAATATGTGCGTCCCGACTCGTTTTTTTGTATAATAGAACTATGAAGATAAAAATAAAGGTTTATCCTAATTCTAAAAAAAATAAAATAGTAGAGAAAGCGGAAAATATTTTTGAAGCGCATATAAAAGCTAAACCGAAAGAGGGCAGGGCCAATCAAGCGCTTTTGGAATTACTTGCTGGTTTTTTTGATGTTTTAGAAAAAGACATTAAATTAATAAAGGGTTTTAAGAATAGGAATAAAGTTTTTGAAATTAAGGGGATAACAAGCCAAACAGACAAAGCAGTAGAGGTTTTACAAAGAGGCGGAATAATTGCTTATCCAACTGATACTATTTATGGAATTGGTTGTAATGTTTTTAATGAAATAGCTGTAAAAAAACTTTTAAAATTAAAAGGCAGAAATTTTAAAAATCCAATGTCTGTTGCAGTATCAGATATTCAAATGTTAAAAAGTATAGCATTTTTGAGTAAAGAAAATGAAAAAATTATTAAAACATTATTGCCTGGACCATTTACCTTTATTTTCAGAAAAAAATCAGTCATTTCAGATTTAATCACTGCTAACCTCAATACAGTAGGCATAAGAATTCCGGATAATGATATGGCTTTGGCAATTATCAAAAAAGCAGGTTTTCCTATCATAACTACTTCTGCTAATTTTAGTGGTAAAGAGCCGGCGATAAGTCCAGAGCAGGTTGATCTAAAGGTAGATTTTATGGTAAAAGGAGAGTGCAAGTATAAAAAAGCATCATCTGTTATAGATTTAGAAAATAGAAAAATTATTAGGGAGGGCAAGGGAGGTCAAAAGGTCAAAAATATTTTAAACCTCTAAAATATGTCCAAAATTGTAACAATTATATTGGTAATGATAATCGCAATATCCCTCGGAGTTTTGGTTTATATCCTATATCCATAATAAAAGATAGTTCGAGAACTGTTCTCAAACTACATTCTCGGATTATATTCCTAGTAAGGGCATCGGACTACGCAGAATGATTATTAAAGAAATTGAAAACAAAGATATTTGGGAAGGTTTTTTAGATGAAAATCAAGAAAAAAGTTTTTTACATTCTTGGAGCTGGGGAGAGTTTCAAAAGGCCTTGGGGGAAAAGATTTGGCGCTTGGCAATAATAGACAATGACAAAATACAGGGAGTGGCTTTAATTATTAAAGTTTCTGCTAAAAGAGGAACTTTTTTTCTTTGCCCGCACGGACCAATTTTAAAAGATAAAAAACTTTTAAAAGATTTATTAGAATACTTAAAAGAGCTTGCTAAGAGAGAAAAAGCTGGTTTCATTAGATTTTCTCCTATTTGGCCAAGGGAGACAGAAGCTCTTTTTAAAGATTTGGGATTTAGGAGAGCTCCTATTCATATTCATCCAGAAAATAATTGGATTTTGAGATTAGAGGAAACAGAGAGTGAGCTATTAATGGGAATGAGAAAGACAACCCGCAATTTAATAAGAAGAGCTATAAAAGACCCGGATGTAGTGATTGAGAAAAGAAATGACTTAGAAGCAGTTGAGGAGTTTAATAAGATTTATCAAGCGACATATAAGAGACATGACTTTGTGCCTTTTTCTTTGGACTATTTAAAAAAAGAATTTTTAGCTTTTGAAAATAATATAGAGATCTTTTTGGGTAAATACAAAGGGGATGTTACGGCAGGAGCAATGATTATTTATTGGCAGAACAAGGGTTATTATCATCAGGGCGCATCTTCAAGGGAATACCCTAAGATTCCCGTGAGCCATCTTTTGCAATGGGAAGCGCTCAAGGAAGCTAAGGCAAGAGGTTGTGATCTTTATAGCTTTTGGGGAGTTGCTCCACAGGATGAGCCCAAACATCCTTGGCAGGGTATAACTTTGTTTAAGCAGGGCTTTGGAGGAGAATTAGAGAAATATGCAAGAACGCAGGACTTTGTCCTTTCCTCCAAGTATTGGTTAAACTATATCGTAGAAAAATTAAGAAGCAAAAAAAGAGGGTTTTAATGAAAGCTAAAAAGAAGAAATATAGAAATTTAAGGAAACGCCGATCAATTTTCAAAAATAAGTTTTTTTGGTTTTCAATTCTAACAGCATTTATTTTGGTTGGCTTTTTTTATTTCTTTTTCTTTTCTCCGGTTTTTCAGATAAAAGATATTGAAGTAGTAAATGTTAATTTTTCAGATAAGCAAGAAATTGAGAAGACAATTCAAAAAAATGTTGAAACCAGATTTCTTTTTCTAAAAACAAAAAGTATTTTTCTTTTTAAAAAATCAGTTGTAAAAAATGAACTTTTGACTCAATTTCCACCCATTCTGGATTTGGAAATTATAAAGAAACTGCCAAAAATAATTTTAGTGACATTAATAGAGAAAAAGCCAATTGCTGTTGGCTTTTTTGAAAATAACTATTTTTTTATTGATGACCAGGGGATTGCTTTTAAACAAGCAAAAACAGAAGTAATTCCAAAAATCCTGCCATTAATTTATTCTAATAATGGATTGGAGCTCGGCCAAAAAGAGATTGAAGAAAGCGATTTAAAGGTGGTGGTAGAGATAAACAAAATGCTCGCGCAAAAGACAGGACTTGCAGAGAGCCATTATTTAATTTTAGACGATAGAATTAATCTCTTTTTAATAAACGATAGTTTCGTTGTCTATTTTAGCGCTCAAAAAGACATCAGCCGTCAGCTTGACGATTTGGACCTTATTTTGAAAGAGGATATTAAGCAAAGACAAGGAGTAGAGTATATTGACCTCCG